>CAYVDE010000083.1:0-13894 GCA_964450535.1 uncultured Desulfobacterales bacterium | reverse complement strand
GAATGGCTTTCCAGTTAAAACGGGCGGGCCTGGTGAACACCATAGGCTTAGGGCTACCCTCGCTGCGAATAATACTCTCCCCTTTACGCGTTATCCCCAGGCGGGTCTTACCAGCCTCCAGGTAAGGCTTCGCACAGGGTTCCTGCTTAGATAGACATTATCATATACGGCTATGTAATCGAATCCTGCCAGCACCAGTTCGGAGGATCGGCAAAGGCCCGCCGGCAGTTCATAATCGAAAATGTCCGGGTCAAGTTGGCGAGGCGTTATTTGACGTTTGATGATTGACAAGACACCAGTGCTTACTCAATGCAGACCCTTCGAACCTCGGTGATGTCCGTGAGTCCCTGAAACACCTTCTGAATGCCGTCCTGCTTTAGGGTGGTCATCCCTTCCTTTTTCCCCTGAACGAACAGCTCCTCACTGTTGGCCTGATGCTTGATCATGCGCTTGATCTCGGCCGTCCCGTCGAGGAGCTCATGGATGCCGATCCTGCCGCGGTACCCTGTCCCTGAGCATGCTTCGCACCCCTTTGGACGGTACAGGGTGAGGTGCGGGGATAGTATGATTCCCGGATCCTCGTCGCTGTGCTGGCCGTATTCGCTGACGAGCTCGTCGAATTCCTCCTGTGTGGGCTGAAAGGGCTCGCGGCATTTTGTGCAGAGCTTTCGGACCAGCCGCTGGGCCAGGACACCCAGGAAGGCGTCGGAGAAGTTCAGTGGGTTGAGCCCCATGTCAAGCAGCCGGGTAACGGTCTCCGGGGCACTGTTTGTGTGGAGGGTGGAAAACACCAGGTGACCTGTCAGCGAGGCCTCGATGCCGATGGATGCGGTCTCCTGGTCGCGCATTTCACCGATCATTATGACGTCCGGGTCTGCACGGAGAAAGGCCCGCATGATCCTGGCGAAGCTGAGGCCTATCCTTGGTTTCACCTCCACCTGACGGAGACCCTGCTGGGTGATTTCGATGGGATCCTCCGCAGTCCAGATCTTGACTCCCGGCTTGTTGATGTAGCCCAGGCACGCGTGAAGGGAGGTGGTCTTGCCCGACCCGGTGGGGCCCACCACCAGGATCAGCCCGTAAGGTTGAGCGACGATGCGTTTCATGATTCTGAGGTTTCTCTCGCTCAGGCCCATATCCTCGAGCTTTATTGCCCCCGAGGCTGCCAGTATGCGCAGGACAGCGTCCTCGAAGCCACCGGCCGTGGGGACCGTGGCGACACGCAGCTCAAAGGGAGGGATGCCTTTCCGTTTGAATTTGATCTTGCCGTCCTGCGGGAGCCGGTGCTCCGCGATGTCGAGATTGGACATGATCTTTATGCGCGAAATGATGCCCCTGGCCATGGAGTTGGGGACCTGCAGGTATTCCTGGCACACCCCGTCCAGGCGAAAGCGTATGGTAGTCGCCTTGGTGACCGGCGAGGGTTCTATGTGGATGTCGGAGCTGTTTTTCCGGTAGGCGGCCACCAGTACCTGGTCCACGAGTTTCACGACTTGGCCGGAAGCCTCGTCGTAATCATCATCGAAATCGCCGGTTTCCTCCTCCTCTTCAAAACTGATATCCGGCATATCGAAATCATCGGCCGTGAACTCGGCCGCTCCTTCCTCCCTGCCGGAATCCCTCTTACCGTCGAAAAACTTCCTGATATAGGCCTCGATGTCCTCTCGAATGCCCACACTGAAAATGAGCTTCTTGGCCCTGATCAAAGCCCGGATGTGGTCTGTCCTGGTCAGATCGTTTGGGTCTTCGACCAGTATCTCCACAGCGTCCTTGTCCCAGGTGATGGGTACCCAGGAGTCCTGCAGCAGAAAGGCCTTCTTTAATTTCCGAATCAGCTCCACCGGCACGGGAATCTCGTCGTCGTAGTTCCGGAAGTCACATCCATAGAACATGGAAAGTGATTTCCCGACTTCCTCCTTGCTGATCTCGAAATTTTTCACCAGGATCTCTTCCACGCTTTTTTTCGATTTTTTAGAGAGGGAAAGGGCCTGCTGGAGCTGAGCTGCAGTGACCAGATGCCTCTGAAGGAGATAGTCGTACCGGGATCCGATTACTACACCTGTCCTGGCCGACTCGAGTTTCTTTTGGATGTCCTTGTTGCCCGGATCGAGTTTTGCCGCCTCCTGGTATAGAGAAAGTGCCGAGTCCTCCTGTCCTCGCTTCTCCATGACAACTGCGATCTCGGTCTTTATCCTTGCGCGCGCCTTGGTTTCAAGGCTCTTGGACTTGAGCATCTCTTCCAGTTGCTCAATGAGTTTGGCCGGTGACTTGCTCCTTTCCAGGCACTCCATCATGCCTGCAATTACCTGCTCCAGAGGATATTTCCTGTTCAGAAGCTTCTTCCATTCGGATAAAGCCTCGCTGAAGAGGCCAAGTTCCTGAAAGGCGTTTGCGCTTTCCAGAATTGCCACGTTGTCCTCGTCGGCTGCAAAGGTCTGGCGGAGAAAGGTGAGGTCCTGGGAGGAGAAGTCGCTTGTAGAAGGCATGTCCCCCTCTGATTCCATCTCTTCCTTCAGGTCACGCAGCCTGCCTTCTATTCCCTTCTTGGTTTCCCCGTCCGATTCCGACACCTCGGAGAGGAGGGCCTCGTAAGCCGCCAGGGATTCTTCCAGGAGGCCCATGGAGTAATAGACCTCGGCCTCCTTCATGCGGGCCTCGATGCCGATCGATTTTTTCCCAGCTGCTTCTTTCATTTCGTCAATACCTCGGCAAGGACTTTACTCAATTCACCAATGTCGAACGGCTTCGGGATATATCCCTTTAAGGAGTCACGGACCGATAGATCGACGCCGTCCGGTCCTTCCTCGTCGTAGCCGCTTATTAGTATGATACGGGCGTCCGGGTCTTGTTCGAGGATGAGGCGGGCCGTTTTCAGGCCGTCCATGCCCGGCATGCTCCTGTCAAGCAGGATCACGTCCGGCCGCCGGGAAATGTACGCTTCCACGGCCTGGAGGCCGGTGCTGACGGCGCCGGCACGGTATCCCAATCCCTCGAGAAGTTCGATCATGGGCTGGAGAACGGTTTCATCGTCGTCGGCGATCAAAACTTTCTGTCCCTTTCCGCGGAAGAGTTCCGGAGCAAGGGCCTCTACCATCCTGCCGGTGGTCTCCGGCACGGGAAGCAGGATTTCAAAGGTGGTTCCCAAGCCGGGTTCGGAATCAATCAGGATCTGCCCCCCGTTCTGCTTGACGATGCCGTAAGCCATGGACAGGCCCAGTCCTGTTCCTTTGCCCGGGGCCTTTGTAGTGAAGAAAGGGTCGTACACCTTTTCCAGCGTGGCCTTGTCCATGCCCACACCCGTGTCGCTTATTTTCACGGTGATTCGGTCTCCCGTCTGATCGGCCTTGATGCTCAGGGTGCCGCCGGAAGGCATGGCGTCTCGGGCGTTCATGCACATGTTTATGAAGACCTGGGAGAGGGAGGTCCGTTCAGCATACACGGGGAGCAGTTCCGGCCAGTGGGTTTCAATGGTAACGCGCTTGTCAAAGGAACGGCTGATAATGGTGAGGGTCTCCGCCAGGACGTCGGACAGATTGATTACGGCCTTGGATTCGGAGGGACCCTTGTGGGAAAATTTGAGGAGATTTTTTATCAGGTCCGAGCCCGCCCGGGTCAGTTTCAGAATCTCGCCGGTATACTGATCCAAGTCGGGGATGTGGCGGTATTTCATTTGGATCAGCTGGATGTTGGTCATAATTCCGGTCAACAGGTTTCTGAAGTTGTGAGAAATGCCGCTGGCGAGAGTGCCTATGGATTCCATGCGCTGGGCGTGCTTGAGCTGGCGTTTCAGGTTCACGCGGTCGCTGACGTCTCTCACCAGTCCCCTGAATGCGGGCTCCCCGCCGGTGCTGTTTACGAGCCAGTTCCTGTATTCCAGGACCCGCTCCTCACCGTTCTTCGCTCGGATTCTAATCAGGCCTTCAGAAACTCCCTTCTCGCGGATTTCCCTCAGGTAACGGTCGAACTGATATTGATATCTCGAGGGAATCAAGTCGCGGATACTCATGGTGAGAAGCTCTTTTTCCGAGTATCCAAGGGTCCTCTCTACGGCCGGGTTGACTTCCAGGAAGCGGCCGTCTACATCATGGAGGTACCAGGAATCGTAGATGTTTTCATAGATGTCCCTATATCTGGCTTCGCTTTCACGGAGGGCGGCCAGGGATTGGTCGTGTTCAAAGGCCTTGGAAAGGAAGCTGGCCGTTGTCTGCAACAGGTTGACTTCCGCTGTCTTCCAGGGGTGGTTGCTGGTGCAGCTGTCGAAACCTATGAATCCCGCAAGCCTGTCCAGGACAAAGAGCGGGATCATGAGGACTGTGCGGACGTTCAGGGCGTCAAGGAACCTGCGTTCCTCAGGGGGAAATTCCTCAGCCGTGCCCGAGATAAAGTTGCCCTTTTTGAACTCCTCGAGCCATCTGGAAAGGCCGTCCGCATAGGCCCTTTCCCTGAAAGCTTTTTGGTCGCGAAGAGAAGTTATGCCCGGGCAGCACCACTCCGCTTGAAGGGCCATGTGAATGTCGCTGTTTTCCGCCTGCCTGTTCTCGTACCAGTAACAGCGGCTCGCGCCGGCCGCTCGCCCCATGATTTCGAGCGTCTCCACTGCCATTTTCCGGATGTCCTGGCCCTTGAGCAGGAGAGAAGCGACCGAGGCGGATGCGTTCAGGTAGTCTTGAAGCCTCTGGACGCGAGTGACATCGTGGAACGTCAGGACTGCGGAAGCGATGATTTCGTCCCTGACCTCGAGCGGTGTGCCCGACACCCGGAAAAGGGTGTTTTCGCCTTCGGGGCCGAGTAGTTCAATGGTTGTGGAGAAATCCTTTCCCTCGTCGAATATTCCGAAGCGTTTGAGGAGACAGTCTTCACAAGGGCTCTCCTGGCGCTTCAGGAGCCTGTGGCATGTCTCCCCTATGATATCGTTTCGCTCCCGGTTCAGGAACATCACAAAGAACTGGTTGACGTCTATGATGCTGTGATCGGGCCCCATGATCATGACGCCTTCACTCAGACTGTCCATGATTCCGGAATAATAGTCGCGCTGGCCCAGGAGACGCTGCTGGGCCAGGACGGTTTTCATGTTAAAGGTGGCCGCGTCCGCCAGGACCCTCAGCAGTTGGAGATCGGTCTGCGTGAAGCCCCCTTTTCGTTTATTGATTATTTCGATCGCTCCGAATACTTCTCCTTCTGAGCGTATGGGCAGGCAGAGTATGGATTGAGTCTTGAAGCCGGACATCCGGTCCACCCAGGGGAAAAACCGGTGGTCTTTGTCAACATCGTTAACGATGACGGGCTCGTTGTTGCACACGCACCACCCGATGATTCCCTGCCCTTTGGGGATGTAAATGCCGTTGACGCTTTCCGCTCGTTCTCCAGTGGCGTAACGGAAGGCCAGGTGCCCCCGCTCACTGTCTTCCACCTCCAGAAGGGCCACCGTTCCTGCTTCGGCATCCAGTATTTCGACGGATTTCTCCAGCAGGAACGGAAAGATGGTCTCTTCGGGCTGGGAGGCCCGGGCACGCTCGAGGACATCGCTTATAAGGGAGAGTTCCAGGGCGGTATGCCCGCCGTGTGAGGTGGACGTGTTTTTGTTGTAAGAAGACATGATATCCTTTGGTTTACTTGCCCAACTTGAAAAACCTTCCCAGGCCTTTGGAGGCATGCGCCTGCTTCAGGGAAGGAAGTACTATATCACAGTTGAGCCTCACCATGGCGATAGGTGCAAAGTGACCCATCAGTACCAGGATATATCCGCCGGCACTCTGCCGTATGTAGATCCGCAGGTTGGCGAGGAGAAAATCCGCTTCACGGATGCCATCGAGTGCCCTCAAAAAGGGCCCCCAGTCCTCGGATTCGGCCTTTACCTTTTTTAATGCTGGATCGATCATTTGTTCAAGCAGGACGCGGCCCTCAACGGACAGCACCATAACGCCCTTGACATCATCCAGGCTGAGAATTTCATTGAAGTCAGGTTCCATATCAAAACCGTCTTTTGCGTACGGCAGACGGCCGCGGCCACTCCGTATGCCTTTGTTTTTCCCTTACTCCGCGGGGCGGTTCGGGAAAGGTTTACTGATCCATCAGAGTCTGCAGGATCCGGTCCTTCGGCCCCCGGGAATGCAGGGAAATGACAATAGGGGCGGGATTTCCCGGAACAAGAATCAGGTCGGCCCCGCTTTGCCTGTCCACATAGCCCACTCTGAACGGGCCTGCACCAAAGACATCCCCCACCGCCTGCACCTGCCGCAGCAGACTCTCCCAATTGCCGTCCTGATATATGTCATCCACGCCGGATTTCTGTCCAAGCTCACTTTCGAGCCTTTCCCGCACGGCATTGATAGGGTTCTCCTCCTCCGGCTCCACAGGGCCTTTTGCTTCGGAAATCGTGTCTTCCTCGAATTCGTCGATGAGTTCCGGCTCTATACTCGCTTCGTCCTTGCGGCGCATGGCCTCCAGGAGGATTCCCTGAAGGTCTCCATCAATCATTTTCTCCGTCTTTTGGCACGAGTTCTGGATGGAGAGGTTGACCTCGTCCCAGGAGAACACTTCGTAGGCCGCATCAAGCCCGCTGACCCCGTTCATGCGTGCATCCTGCAGTTCCCCGTTTCTGAAGAAGAGTACCCCCTTCTTGTCCGAGTTGCGGTCGAATACTCTAATCGTGCAGGTCTTCTGCTCCATTTCTATCAACTGCAGGAATGTGCCGGAAGAAATCCCGTGAAGGGTACCCCCTTCCGATTCTTTGCGCAGGGTTGAAACGATTTTGCGAGCCAGGTCCTCGATCATGAACGGCTTTTCTATATAGCCCACCGCACCGCCCGAGCGTGCCTGTTTTTCCATTTCAGGCGTGCTGTAAGCCGTGATTATTATGACTGGGATATCCGGATAATGCTCCATAATGTGGGCCAGCAGGGAAAAGCCGTTCATCCGGGGCATCTCAAGATCGGTTACCACAAGGGATACCGGGTTCTGGAGGAGCTTGTCTATTGCGATTTGTCCATCGCCGGCGATAATGACGGAAAAGGTCTCATCGTATTTCTCAAGTCCTTCCTTGACGGAAAGCAACATTTCCTGGTCGTCATCTACAATTAAAACGTTCTTTATCATTGAGCCCTTCTCTCTTTTTCATCCCTTTTTAAGCTCAGTTAAAGGTCGGGCTATCAGGAAGCCTTGTCCAAGTCAACTATTTTCAGGCCGCCCACATAATCCATGGCCTCGTAACGATTGACGCCTCTTATCTTCGTTGCAATTTCATTCATCTTCTCGACTTGTGTATGAATTCTCTGAATACGGTCGTAAAGCGGGTTGTCCTCCGAAACCTCGTGCATGATCTCCAGGACCAGGTGGTTGACGACGGTCAGAGGCTGGTTGAGCTGGTGAGCCACGCCCCCGGCCATCTCGAGCACGCCCTGGAATTTTTCTTTTACAAGCTCTTCGCTCTGCCTGCGCACCTGATCGGTTATATCTCTTGCAATGCAGCGAATCTGGTCCTGCCTGCCCGCCCCGCGCACCAGCAAGGCGTGAAACTCAATGAAATGCTCCTCCTGCTGTGAAAGGTCCACGATTGCCAGGATCGCCTCCTTGCGGCCCGACCTCCGCACTTCGGACAGAAAGACGGGAAAGAGCCCTCTATCTTTTTCAAGTATAAATTCAGATAACTCCATGTCAATAATAGCGGCTTTACGGGCTCCCAGCAACTCAGCTCCTGCTCTGTTGATGTCTAATATAGTACCATCTAGATCCATAATAATTATAACATCATTGATTGCAGTTACCATATCATCTAATCTGGTACCCGGTTCAGTCCCTTCAACGTGCTCGGTAATGTCCCTGATGACCCCGTCAAGGTAGATCATGATGCCGTCATCGTCGAAGACAGGGGAAGCCGTGACAGCGCACCAGATTGGGGCCCCTTGCCTTGTCTTGAAGGGCAGGGTCATCTCCTCGGCGTGCCCTAATTCAATTACGGACTTAATCAGGTTTCCCCGGTCCCTCTTGTCCCAGTAAAGGTCAACTACGGGGAAGGACATCATCTCCGAGACGGAGTCAAAGCCGAACAACCGGCTGATGCTCTGATTGCAGTAAACGAACTTTCCTTCGACTGTCGAGCGATATATGCCTATGGGCAGGTTGTCCAGGTAATCGAAGACCCACCTCGTCACCTTGGTTCGAAGTTCCTGGGAGGATGCATTTGCCATCACGTCACGCGCGCACATGGTTGATCGATAAAACGGGTCCCGTAACCGGCCCGGGCATGACTGAAAACGCAGCCGACCCTGTCGTCAATTCAGGCCTCTTAAAGGAAGGGTATGTCACAGGGGTCCTGTATTTTCGGCGGCCGTCCGGGCTTGGGAGTGAAGAAAGCCCCTGATCAATAATCAGAACCGTTTCCCGCGTGAGGTCTCAGAATGAGATGCCGTAGCGGGACAGCAGGGAGCCGTATTTCTCGGCCCATGGACCTATTTCCTGGGAAAGACGGCTCCAGGCCCCGAGTTCCTCGGCAAGCTCCTTCACCGAACCCGTCACCCCTCGTAAGAGCTCCTCTCCTGAGGCCTTGCCGCTGAATCGGATCGTGCCGTTGGCATATTCAAAATCACCGGCAAAAGGGTCCAGAAAGGAATAGGTATCCGCCTTTTCCATGAACTTCTTTTTCAGTGCGGTGTTGAAATCACCCTTATGAAACCGGCCTGCCCGAACGGTCCTCTCAAACAATTCGAGTAATTCCTGAAGGGGAACGATAACATCCTCCTCTCCCAGGGTGTCCGCCGGGCCGGCGTCACTTTTGGGGGCCGGCCTGGTTTTTAGAGCGGAAATGCGGCTTACATGAAAGGTGCCGCCCAGTTTTTTGGTCTTTCCGACCAGCTCGTTCCTTGATTCCGGGGACCCGTTGAGTTCTCCCTGAGCCCAGGAATAGGATCCTCCTATTATCCGGCCGTCGATAAGAAAAATGAGGCCGCTTTCTTCTCCGTCCTTGATGGAGACCTCAATATACCCGGTCAGCTTTTCCGATGCCATTTTTTTGATAAGGCCTTCAAGATCGGTGAATTCAGTGCTCAAGTCTTTGTAAATAACTTCCGCCGAGGGGATGTTGGCCCAGAAATAGGCCTTTTCCGGTTCGATGGTATAGACATTCACGGTGAAGTTGAACTCATCAACCGTTGCAAGCAGTTTCTCGACGGCCGTCTTACCCTTTAAGAGGTCTCCGTCCTTGCCCTGGAAAAGGCCGTTTAGAATGTCGTCCTTGTCGAAAAATATAACGCCCTCGCCGGATGCGGAATGGAAGTGTACCCCACCGCAGCCGAGTTCGCCCTGGCAGTGTTCTATGAGCCTTCTCACATTCAGATAGTATGTGTTGAGCCCCTGAATGACGGGCTTCTCTTTAGGAAGAATAATCATATGAGTTTTCTCCTCCGGGATCCGTGCCTGTGTAAATCTTTGCTTGCGCTCTAGCGGCGTCTTTTCAGGCGATCCAGAGACAACCTGATGCTGTCCTGCATGCGCGAGATCGCCTCTCCGAGGTCTCCGATCTCATCGTTTGACTTTATGTCGATCTCCATGTCCAGTTCGCCGACGCTGATACGTTCCGCCGCCTCGGTCAAATATTTTATCCTCCGCGTGACAAAATGCCCGTACAGGAAAACGATCACGCCGATAAGCAGGAGTGTGCCGCCTATGATGGCCAGCAGTAAACGCATCGTCTTCCTGGTCTGAGATTCGGCCTCTTCAGCGATGCTCGTCATGGGCCGTGTGAATTCATACAGGTAGGTTGTTGCGGCAATTATGTAGGGAAAGCCCTCTACCTGCGTGCATAGCATGTATTTGTCACGAAACTCGCCATCCGCGTCCTGCCAGGTATAGTATCCTTCGGATTCTTTTCCGTCCCTGACCCCTGAAAAGACCTTCCAGAACCCGGGAAAGCTCTTTCCCATCGGCGTTTTAAGATTTTCCATATTGATCCCGACGATCTTGGGATTGGCATGGGCCCAGGTCCTCCAGACCCCTTCGGCATCAGGGAGTTCGTAAAGGGCCGTGTAACCGGTCTCTCCAACAGGCTGCACGGCGATATCCTTGAACACCTCATCCTCGTTGTACCGGGTCTTGGGGAGCCCCGGATTCGCCTTGAGGTAGACGGAGCACTCATCGGCCACGGAACGCGCGATCTCCGCGATGTTCCGTTCGGCCAATTGAGTGACCACGGCGGTGCTCTCTTGTGTGAGGAGCGTGGAGAGGTTCTTGAGCTGCTGGATGTAGAGCCACCCCGCAGCGGCAATGCACAGGATCGGCACGAGGAAAAAGAGAAGAAACATCTTGGCCCGGAGTCCCATCCTCTTCGGCGCGGCGGCCTTCTTGGTTTTCTTCTCTTCCCCAAAGTCCCCGGCAATTGTCCCTGAGCCTGGTTCGGGGCCGGGGGAGGGCGGGGGCATCGGGGGCGCCGCCTTCGCTTCCACGTAACGAGGGGCCTCCTCCTCGACCGGCTTGATCACCTTCACAGTGTGACCGCAGCCCTTGCAGTTGAACCGCGCCTGCTGGCCCTTGATCCTGCCGGCGTCGATCTGGTATCTCTTTCCGCACTCTTCACAAATGACGATCATGGCCGCACTCCTTGTCAACCTTGTTCATATCCAGGTGCACCGGCCGCGCCTTGCAGCCTGCGGCACGCTTGTTCATCAATATCCCTTTTCCCGGATCATGCCCACCATGTGCCGTTTGAACTCCGTCATCTTGTCTTCCCGGCGTATCTGCCTGGCCAGGAGGTCCACCAGTTCGGCGGCCCGGTGGGAGGGAAACCTGTTCGGCGTGTAACCCAGGTCCTCGGCGGCGTCTTCTATAAGGACTTCCGCAATGGGACCCACCGCCAGGGCGAACCGGGACTTTAGGGCTTCTAAAAACTCGGCGTCCAGGACCGCGAGAGATCCTTCGCCGGCCTCGATCAGCTTCAACTGCAGCAGGCCGGAAACCACCGGCCGTATCTCCCCCAGGGTCATGCCCAGCTTCTTGGCGATCGCCCCGGCGCTCTGCCTGCCGTCGATCTCCATGAGCATGCTCAACATCCGGCCGTCAAGTGAAAACTCCCCCAGGTTTTGGGCCGGGACCCGCTTGAACACCAGCGCGGACAGATCTCCCGACATCACATCCATCCAATCGCCTCCAGTCCTAGAGATTGCAGAAAATTGTTACGCCCGATTCACCCGGGAAGCCGGAAAAGATCATCTACGCCTTCTCAGCCGCTCAATAGAGAGCCTGATGCTGTCTTGCATTCGAGAAACCGCTTCCCCCAGGTCCCCGATTTCGTCCTTGGACTCGATTTCCACGTCGGCATCGAGGTCGCCTACACTGATACGTTCAGTCACGTCCGTCAGAGATTGAATACGCCTGGTGAGACGGTGCCCGAAAAGCATAACAATGATGCCGATGAGGATGATTGTGCCGGCGACAATGGCCATGATAATATTGATCGTCCTGCCGGTCAGTGCCCCCGCGCGCCCTTGAAGCGTAATCATCGGTTGGGTGAACTCGTACATGTAGGTGGTTGCCGGCACAACATAGGGGGTGTTCTCAATGGGTACGCATACCATGAACTTGTCGCGGATTTTCCCGTCGATGTCCTGCCAGGGATAATACCCCTCTGAGATTTTGCCGCGGAAAGCACCGCTGTACACCTTCCAGAAGGCGGGGAATCCCCTTCCAAGGGCCTTTTGCATTGTCTCTTTCAGGTCGACTCCGATGAGGTTTTCATTCGGGTGGGCCCACAGGCTGCTGACTCCCTGTTCGTCAGGGATCGTGTAGACGGCTGTGTACCCGGTTTCACCGACCTGCTGAACGGCGATTTTTCGAAACTCGGGGTCAGTGTTGAATTGCTCTTTCCTAAGGCCGGGATTTGCCTCGAGATAGGTCTCAACCTGGTTGGCTACTGATTTTGCTTTCATTGTAATGAGGTCTTCGCCCATTTGATTGACCACATCGGAGCTCCGGCCTGTAATGAGTGAGGAGAGGTTGTTGAACTGCTGGATGTAGAGCCACCCCGCAGCGGCAATGCACAGGATCGGCACGAGGAAAAAGAGAAGAAACATCTTGGCCCGGAGTCCCATCCTCTTCGGCGCGGCGGCCTTCTTGGTTTTCTTCTCTTCCCCAAAGTCCCCGGCAATTGTCCCTGAGCCTGGTTCGGGGCCGGGGGAGGGCGGGGGCATCGGGGGCGCCGCCTTCGCTTCCACGTAACGAGGGGCCTCCTCCTCGACCGGCTTGATCACCTTCACAGTGTGACCGCAGCCCTTGCAGTTGAACCGCGCCTGCTGGCCCTTGATCCTGCCGGCGTCGATCTGGTATCTCTTTCCGCACTCTTCACAAATGACGATCATGGCCGCACTCCTTGTCAACCTTGTTCATATCCAGGTGCACCGGCCGCGCCTTGCAGCCTGCGGCACGCTTGTTCATCAATATCCCTTTTCCCGGATCATGCCCACCATGTGCCGTTTGAACTCCGTCATCTTGTCTTCCCGGCGTATCTGCCTGGCCAGGAGGTCCACCAGTTCGGCGGCCCGGTGGGAGGGAAACCTGTTCGGCGTGTAACCCAGGTCCTCGGCGGCGTCTTCTATAAGGACTTCCGCAATGGGACCCACCGCCAGGGCGAACCGGGACTTTAGGGCTTCTAAAAACTCGGCGTCCAGGACCGCGAGAGATCCTTCGCCGGCCTCGATCAGCTTCAACTGCAGCAGGCCGGAAACCACCGGCCGTATCTCCCCCAGGGTCATGCCCAGCTTCTTGGCGATCGCCCCGGCGCTCTGCCTGCCGTCGATCTCCATGAGCATGCTCAACATCCGGCCGTCAAGTGAAAACTCCCCCAGGTTTTGGGCCGGGACCCGCTTGAACACCAGCGCGGACAGATCTCCCGACATCACATCCATCCAATCGCCTCCAGTCCTAGAGATCTACAAGAGGTCCCCCGGCAGGCGACCTAAGGGCACCGGCCGGAGACCGCCAAAACGGTAAGGTTCAGCGATCTTCCCGCCAGAGCCTCAACTCCGCCCTCAGCGCCTGGAACTCGGCCTTGATTACCTGCTTTATTTCTTCCAGAGCATAGGCAAATGCCTCGTGGGCTGGCATTATATCCTTGCCCGTGCCTGAGGGGCCGGTCTCGACGGCAGCCTCTGCTTCCGGGGGCTGTTCCATAAAGGGCTCCGGTTCCTCTTCCGGCTGTTGTGGCGGTTCCGTCCTGGCCTGAGAAATGTCCTGCTTGAGCTTCTTGAAGCGATTGACCTCATTAAACAACCAGTTGCGCTTTTCTGCGTCAGGCATGGTGTCGTCCAGCAGCACTTTCTCGAAGCTGGTATATACGGAGTTCAAGACCTTGATGGAGTCAGGATGGGCTCGAGCTTTCTGGTTCCGGATGTACTTACCCACCGAGCCGAGAAGCTGAAGGAACAACCCCGGAATTTTCTCATCCGCGTAAGTTTCCCGGAGGTGGTTGATTTCATCCAGGAATTTGCCCATAATTTCGTCGGTGATTTCCCAATCGATTGAGAGTACGGTGCCTTTCAAATTCCTCAGAGGCGAATCCTGGGCAAGGGGGCCGTTGTCCAGAAAAGCCGACTTCCCATCTCCCTCGTCTCCAAAGATGTCGTCCAATCGCTTTTCAACCTCAGCGGTTACGGCCTCGTCTCCTTGTGCGTTCACTTCGCCACCTCCTAACTGAGTTGCTTTTCAAGAGAAATCATGGTGAGAGCAATGATTTTTTTCATGGTTGCCACGACGTTTTTCCCGGTAAGGGCACTGGCCTCAAAAGCGGCGGCCTTCAAGTCGGCATTCAAGGACTGTTCCAGCGTTTCACGGGAAAGCAAAGGGATCCCCTGTTCGGCAAGGTCTCGCTTGTTGTACTGCAACACAAGTGGAACCTGGTTCAATTTCTTTT
>CAYVDE010000082.1:0-14038 GCA_964450535.1 uncultured Desulfobacterales bacterium | reverse complement strand
AAAACTCACCGGTCGCCACGTCGACCTCTTGACAACGCCTTCTCATGAAAGACTGATATGCCCTGGGATTCGAGATCATTGACCAGCTTTTTCACAAAAGTTCTGTCCAATGAACTATAGCTTACAAAGCATGTGATTCCACTTTGCATTTAGAATCCTCGTACCAGAAGTTGTTGCATAACAAGTAAGTATATGGTTCCAGATAACCCCGGTCCCAAAAAACCCTTGACACACATTTTCGATCAGGTACAGTGTCTCCTAACTTGATAACTTTACCGGCATGATGTTAGCAGGAAATAATATAATAGGATCCCGCTATGATCGATGTCCCTCGTGAGTTGCGAGAGTCGTTCGACGCCAGGTTGGCCGGTGAGCCGATTCCTGAGAGGCTTTACCCCTTCTATCGTAAGTGGCTTAGGTATTATTGGGATTTTTGCCGGAAGTACCTGCATGACCCCTCCAGCCGGAAAAGCCTGCCGCTCTTTCTGGATAAGCTGGCAGAGAAAAAACAATCCGCCCAGCTGCGTAATCAGGCCGCGCACGCCATTTCCATATTTTATGATGGATGTTCCGGTCATGTCCAATCCGGTCCAGAGCAATTGTCGCATAATGAGGGCAAAGCTTTTTATGAAAGAAAAAGGCAGGCTGCTGGACATGTTGAGTCGGTTGGTTTGACATCTGGAAATGAAACCCGGGCCGAAAACGCCGACAGCGGCCTGAAAAAAAACGCCGTACCCGCTATCCGGGAACCAGAAAAGCCCGAGGCTCTTGATGGCACGGATTGGGATTTCGCTTTTGCCGAGCTGAAATCGGAAATAGCTCTTCGCCATTACTCTCCCAAGACCCTGCGAGCTTACGCAAGTTGGGCGCGTAAGCTGAAAGGATTCACCAGGAACAAGAACCCGGCCTTGCTCACCTCGACCGACGTCAAGGAATTCTTGACCCATTTGGCGGTCAAGCGCAGAGTGTCCGCCTCATCCCAGAACCAGGCATTCAATGCCCTGCTTTTCTTTTTCAGGCATGTCCTGAAAATGGAGTTCGGCGAGATCAAGGACATCCCCAGGGCCAAGCGCAAACCTTATATCCCGGTTGTATTGTCCCGCGAGGAAGTCGATCGTGTAATTGCCTCCCTGTTTCCTCCCTATGATCTGGTGGCCAAGCTCCTTTACGGTTGCGGGCTGCGCCTTTTCGAAGGAATCAAACTCCGGGTTCAGGATCTCAATTTCGACACCATGGTCTTGACCGTTCATGACGGCAAGGGCAAAAAGGACCGCACAGTCCCTTTACCGGAAAGAATCCTGCCTCAACTGAAGCTTCAACTGGATTCAGTGATCGCCCTCCATGAGAAAGACCTCAAGGCCCGTTATGCCGGCGCCTTTCTGGACAACCGATTGGAAATGAAATTCAAGAACGCAGCCAGGGAACTTTCCTGGCAGTGGTTCTTTCCCGCCAAGTCCCTGACCTTTGTGCCCGGGGAAAACGCCTATCGCCGGTATCATCTCCATGAAACCCATGTGCAAAAGGCGATCCGGGCGGCGGTAAGAAAGGCCCGGCTGACAAAACGCGCTTCGGCACATACCTTTCGTCATTCGTTTGCCAGTCATTTGCTGCAGGCAAACTATGACATTCGTACCATTCAGGAATTGCTCGGGCACAGCGATGTGCGCACAACAATGATCTACACCCACACCATCAAGACCACGACTCTCAAGGAAAAGAAAAGCCCTCTCGACTTCTGAGCATCATCCTCCTGAATGTGGGTTTGTATATGGTTAAGCGGTTAAGTCGCGTGCCGTGGGTGACGTCGATTCAGGCGAAGAGGTGCTCATCCAGCAGGGAGCGGGTGACATCGTATAGGGAGTGGTAACGGTCGTTTGGGCCATGGACATCCTTTCGGGGGTGCACCCTGGTTTGGATTATCCAGCCGAAATCGAGCTTGCTCTTTGGGTTTCCGTGGTGAATCTATTGTCTTTTATAGGATAAAGGGGCTGAATTCAAGAAAAATATTGCAGGTGACAGGGCCTTCAGTTCTCCCAAAACTAACATCAACTTCCTCGGATGTCAGAAGTTTCCAAGGGGACGAAACGAACGTAGGGGATCGGGGTTTTGAACCGGCCTTGCCGGAAACCATTTATTCGACAAATCGATTCAGCAGGACATCTTCAACGTTGCGTCTTGAGTCTATCACGGATAATACAAAAACAGTTGCATTTGATATTCTGTAAATAATTCGCCAGGGAGGAACAAATATTTCTCGATAGATGTGTATGCCCTGATCTTTCAACTCCGGCACAACCCTGCCACGCTCTGGGAGGGTGTAAAGGTCTGACGCTTTCTGCCTAATTTTCGTTAGAATCCGCAATGCGTTGTTTGGGCTGTCAACCGCTATGAAATCAATTATTTGTTTCAAATCACTTTGCGCAATATCAGCCCATCTAACATTGTATTTTTTGCTCACTTTTGACTTTCTTTCAGTGTGCTTTCGATTTTGTCGAACACGTCTTCCTGTGGCGTCATTCGCCCCTCCCTGATGTCGGCTTCCCCTGCTGAAATAAGTTTCAAAAGACCAATGGCATTACGCATATTTTCATAGCTCCTGGGATCCTGGAGCACGGCGCGAGGTTCACCGTTCTGGGTTATTATGACAGGCCGATGCGTTTCATTGATTTGATTGAGCAAATCGGCCGCCCGTGATTTCAAATAAGTAACCGGTTTAATATCGTTTGTAATATTCATTTTTTCTCCTCCAGTCCAAAAACAGTACCACATTCGGTCCGAAAGTCAAGCATATATGAATATGTAGCGGGCTGGAACGGGTGGAGGCGTTTTGCCTCAAGGTGGGGGATTTTTACCCATTCTTGTTTTTGCTGATTTATATCAGGGATATAGGCCTTTTGAGGGTCTTGAGATGCGGCATATTGCCGCATGGCGAAATTTCCCGCATTGGGAGGGTTTGTCTCATCCTGCCGATATTGCAGTCTTTTTCACAATCTCCGGTTTAGGCATGCTCCTTGCCCTTAAAACGGACGATCACTGAAATCCCGTTTGATTCATCGCCTTTAAAGTGTTGGATGGGAAACCAGATGGGGAGAGCCAAGAGCATCCTGTTTGCAGATCCAAAAGACCCCCTGCCGGGTGAGCTTGAGACATACCTGGCTGAAAAGGGATACCAGGTGGCATCGGTTCGCTCCCTCAAGGAGACGCTCCTGGCCCTGCAGACCCGGCATGCGGACGTGCTGGTGCTTAATGCATCGCTTCTGGAGGAGGAGGGTTACGAGCTAATCTCCGTCATAAAGAACATGGAAAGGAACCTGCCCATAATAGTCTGCGCGGAGACCAACACTCCGGAGCTCGAGAGCAGGATCAGGCAGCAGCGTATCTTTTACTATCACATCAAGTCGTTCGGGGTTCAGGACCTGGAAATGGCCATCTCGAACGCTACCAACGGGCTACCCGAGTAACGGGAGGATCTTCATATGGCGTTACGAGACAAGCTTAAGCGAGGAAAGTTCGTCATCCTGGGGGAGTTCGAGCCGCCCAAGGGCTCGGACTTCAGCCCCCTGCTCCAGCACGCCAACCAGGTTAAGGGCAGGATTGACGCGGTCATTGTTCCTGAAATGGCCAATGCGGTCATGAAGGCCTCCTCGCTCGGCGCATGCGCGGTCTTCAAGAATCACGGGATCGAGACGGTGCTGCAGATCTGCTGCCGGGACCGGAACCGCCTGGCTTTGCAGGCGGACATCCTGGCGGCCGGGGCCTTGGAGATCCCCAGCGTCATGGGCGTGGCCGGCGTGGAGATCTCTCTGGGGGACCACCCCCAGGCAAGGACGGTCAATGATCTGGAGCTGGTGGAGTTGCTGGAGGTGATCCAGGGGCTCATGAACGGGAAGGACATGGCGGGGATCGAGCTTCGCGGAAGCCCCGGGTTCCTGGTGGGCTCCACCGTGGACTCGAGCGCAACCGGCGGGCTTCTGGAGATCGAGCTGGAAAACCTGGAGAAGAAGATAGAAGCGGGCGTTGAGTTCGTGGTCACAAGGCCTGTGTTCGACCTCCATTTGTTCCAGCAGTTCCTAAGAAGGATCGACACAAAGAGGGTCTCTGTGATCGCCACGGTGCTGCTGCTCAAGTCCGCGGGCATGGCGCGGTACATCGATCGCAACGTCAAGGGCATATCCATTCCCTCGGAGATGATCAGGGGGATTCAGAAGGCCCCTGACAAGGCGGATGAGTGCATCCGCATAGCGGCTGACACGGCGCGGCATCTCAAGGAAATGGGGCTCGCGGGCGTGGTGATCTCCACTGTGGGCTGGGAGGATCGCCTTCCCCGCGTTCTGGACCGGATTGTGGACTGAGCCCCGGACGAGGCTTCGGGGCCTTAACTCAGCACCCTGGTTTTATAGAAAAGAATAAGGACTAATCATGTCAGAGAACAGCATGAGCAAGGGATCCGGAGCGGTCATGGTGGTGGGAGGCGGGATCGCGGGCATGCAGTCGGCCCTGGACCTGGCCAACTCGGGCTTCTATGTGTACCTGGTTGAAAAATCGTCCGCCATTGGCGGCGTGATGAGCGAGCTGGACAAGACGTTCCCCACCAACGACTGCGCCATGTGAATGATCTCACCCAGACTGGTCGAGGTCGGCCGGCATCTTAACATAGAGATCATCACCAACGCGGAAGTGGAAAAGGTGGAAGGGACCAGGGGCGACTTTCGTGTCACGGTCAACAGGGAGCCCCGCTTCATAGACGCCTCCAAATGCACTGCGTGCGGTGATTGCGCAGAGGCCTGCCCTGTCAAACTGCCCAATGAGTACGACTACGGGCTGAGTGAGCGTGGGGCCGCATACAAGAAATATCCCCAGGCCATTCCAGGGGCCTTTGCCGTGCAAAAGGGCGACAAGGCCCCATGCCGCCTGGCGTGCCCTGCGGGCATCAATGTCCAGGGGTATGTGCAGCTCGTGGCCATGGGCAAGTACGAAGAGGCGGTCCGGCTCATAATGGAGGAGCTGCCCATGCCCGGGGTGCTGGGCCGCATCTGCCCCCACCCGTGCGAAGGGATGTGCCGCAGGGCCGAGAAGGACTCAGCCGTGGCCATAAGGGACCTCAAGCGCCTGGCCGCGGACATGCACGATCCCAGGAGCATCGAGGTGGAGTGCCTTCCCGAAAGGGAGGAGCGTGTGGCCATTATCGGATCAGGGCCGGCAGGCCTTTCTGCCGCGTATCACCTGGCCCGAAAGGGTGTGCGATCCACTGTGTTCGAGGCCCTGCCCAAGGCGGGCGGCATGCTGCGTGTGGGCATACCGGACCACCGCCTGCCTGCCGAGGTCCTGGACAGGGAGATAGAACTCATCACCAACCTGGGGGTGGAGATCAAGACCGAGACCGCCCTGGGTAAGGACATGACCATAGACGGCCTTCTCGAGGACGGGTTCAAGGCCGTATTCCTGGGGACCGGGGCGCACAAGGGCATCACGCTGGGCATACCCGGCGAGGACCTCTCGGGCGTGCGCCAGGGTGTGGACTTCTTAAGGGAGGTCAACCTGCAGGGCGCCGCGCCGGTGGGGAGGAAGGTCGGGATCATCGGCGGTGGAAACGTGGCCATAGACGTTGCAAGGGCCGCGGTCCGGCTGGGGGCCGAACAAGTACGCATACTCTACAGGAGGACACGGGCCGAGATGCCCGCCTGGGAGGAAGAGATACAGGCTGCGGAAGACGAAGGTGTTGAGATCACCTACCTGACCGCGCCAACAGAGGTGCTCGAGACCGGCGGCAAGGTGAGCGGGCTTCGTCTCATCCGCATGGAGCTGGGTGAGCCTGACGCATCGGGCCGGCGAAGGCCCGTGCCCTCGCCTGGCAGCGAGTTCGACATAGAAATAGACCAGCTCATACCGGCCATAGGCCAGAGGCCGGACCAGGCCCCTTTAGAGGGGGTGGAAGGCCTCACCTTCACCAAGTGGGGGACCGTGGAAGTGGACCCTCTCACCTATGCAACAGGCCGTGAAGGCGTGTTTGCGGGAGGTGATCTTTACACGGGCCCTGACATCGCCATTACAGCGGTGGGGGCCGGCAAGGAAGCGGCCAGGTCCATCCTCCGGTACCTGGACGGGGAAGACCTGGATGCGGGACGCAAGAAAGATGAAACAGCGGACCCGCTGTACCGGCCCGTGCCTGAGGCGGAGCCTGTCAAAGAGCGCGCACCCATGCCCCACCTGGACCCGGCACGAAGGAGAGCCACCTTTGACGAGGTGGAGCTGGGGTATGACGAGGAATCAGGCCGGGACGAGGCCTCGCGGTGCCTCAACTGCGGGTACTGCTGCGAGTGCTATCAGTGCGTGGAGGCCTGCGGGCCGGGTGCTGTGACTTTGGAGACCCACAACCAGAAGCCGGATACGCTGGAGCTTGCCGTGGGGTCGGTGATTCTCACACCCGGGTTCAGGCCTTTTGACCCCAGCCGGTTCGACACCTACTCATATGCAGGCCACCCGAACGTCATGACCTCCATGGAAATGGAGCGGCTGCTCTCGGCATCAGGCCCCACCATGGGACACCTGGTGCGCATGTCCGACCATGAAGAGCCGAAGCGCATAGCCTGGATACAGTGCGTGGGCTCCAGGGACCTCAACCAGTGCGACCACGGGTACTGCTCGGCCGTGTGCTGCATGTACGCGGTGAAACAGGCGGTCATCGCCAAGGAGCACGCTGGCGACGACCTGGACTGCACGGTCTTCTACATGGACATGCGGACCTATGGCAAGAACTACGAGGTCTATTACAACCAGGCCAGGGACAAGTACGGGGTCCGGTTCAAGCGCACAAGGATCCACACGGTCACCCCTATTCCCGGGGAAGACAGCCTTTTGCTCAAGTACCTGGATGAAGAGGAAGGCGGTCTTCTCAAGGAGGAAGCGTTCGACATGGTGGTCCTGTCCGTGGGCCTGGAGACCGATCCGGACACGGTTGAACTGCTCCGCCGCCTGGATGTGGAAGTCAACAAGGACGGGTTCGCAGGCATTCACCCGTTCCACCCGGTGGAGACATCGAGGCCCGGTGTGTTTGCCGCAGGCGTCATAAGCGGCCCCAAGGACATCCCGGCATCGGTCATGGAGGCAAGCGCGGCCGCAGGCTCGGTGATGTGCGAGCTCTACGAGGCCCGGGGCACCCGGACAACCACCAAGGAGATTCCCGAGGAGCTGGACATATCTGAAGAGGCCCCCAAGGTAGGCGTGTTTGTGTGCAACTGCGGCACCAACATCGGCGGCGTGGTGGACGTGCCCGCAGTGTGCGAGTACGCAAAGACCCTGCCGGGTGTGGTGCACGTGACCAGCAACCTTTTCACATGCTCCCAGGACACCCAGGACAACATCAAGGAGGTTATCTCCGAGATGGGCCTCAACCGCGTGGTCATTGCGGCCTGCTCACCCATGACCCACGAGCCCTTGTTTCAGGAGACGGTCCAGGGCTCCGGGCTCAACCGGTTCCTCCTGGAGATGGCCAACATCCGTAACCAGGACTCCTGGGTCCACGGAAACGACCCGGCCATGGCGACCGAAAAGGCAAAGGACCTGGTGCGCATGGCCGTTGCAAGGTCCACCCTCTTGAAGCCGCTCAAGGAGAAGCGGATCCCCATCAACCGGCGGGCCCTGGTGGTGGGAGGCGGTGTCGCAGGCATGACATCCGCCCTGGGGCTGGCTGAGCAGGGATTCGAGGTGGTGCTCGTTGAAAAGGAGGCCCAACTGGGCGGCATGGCACGGTCGCTCACCACCACCATCGAGGGCTCTGAGATCCAGGGCCTGGTAAAGGACCTGGTGGAGCGCGTGAACCGTAACGAAAAGGTTCAGGTGCTCACAGAGGCCCTGATCGTGGGGTTCAGCGGTTACAAGGGGAATTTCACCACAGAGGTCCTGGTGGGCCCCGGCATGTATGAGCGCAAGATCGACCACGGGGCCGTGATTATCGCCACGGGCGGTGACGAGTATCGCCCAACGGAGTATTTCTACGGCGAGAACGACCGCGTGATGACCCAGGTGGAGCTGGGCAGGCGTCTTGAAATAACAGGCGCGGAAGACCTCAAAAGCGTGGTCATGATCCAGTGCATAGGCTCCAGGAACGAGGAAAACCCCAACTGCTCGCGCATATGCTGCCAGAGCGCGATAAAGAACGCCCTGCACATAAACGATCTCAACCCGGATGCAAAGATCGCGATCCTGTACCGGGACATGCGGACCTACGGCTTTCTGGAGGAGTACTACACAGAGGCCAGGCGCAGGGGCATCCTGTTCTTCCAGTTCGACCCGGACGCCCCGCCCCAGGTGACCACTGATAACGGCAACCTGAGGGTGGTCTTCAAGGACCACATCCTTCAGAGGGACATCTCGCTCAGGCCGGACGCCCTGGTCCTGAGCGCGGGCATGCGCGCGTCCGACACCGAGGAACTATCCTCCATCCTGAAGCTGGCACGGAACGCGGACGGCTTTTTCATGGAGGCGCACGTGAAGCTGAGGCCCGTGGACATGGCCACCGACGGCGTGTTCGTCTGCGGAACGGCCCACGGCCCCAAGCTCATCTCGGAAAGCCTGAGCCAGGCCATGGCCGCATCGGCCCGGGCAGGGGCCTTCCTTAGCCAGGAAAACCTGGCGCTCTCCGTGGTCACCTCCAAGGTGGACCAGGACCACTGCGCCGCCTGCCTGGTGTGCGTGAGGTCCTGCCCCTGGGGGATACCCAGGATCAACGAGGACGGGGTCAGCGAGATAGACCCGGCCCTGTGCCGGGGCTGCGGCATCTGCGCTGCCGAATGCCCGGCAAAGGTGATTCAACTCACCCTTTACGAAGATGAACTCGTCATGAGCAAGGTGGAAGCCCTGCTGGAAGGAGTGTTGTGATGGAAGGGTTCGAACCGATCATCATCGCCTTCTGCTGCCAGGCCTGAGGGTACACTGCCGCGGACCTGGCAGGTTCGATGAGGCTCCAGTATCCCTCGAGCGTCAAGATAGTGAGCGTCCCCTGCACCGGCAAGGTGGACCTGATCCACATATTAAGGGCCTTTGAAAAGGGTGCGGACGGGGTCTATGTGCTGGGGTGCCTGGAAGGCGAGTGCCGGTATGAGAACGGAAACATAAGGGCCCGCAAGCGGGTTGAAAAGGCAAAGGACATTATTGAGCGGATCGGGATCGGCGGGGAACGCGTGGCCATGTACAACCTCTCATCCAGCGAGGCCCCGCGGTTTGTGGAGTATGCAAAGGAGATGACCGACCGCATAAGGGAGCTCGGCCCCAACCCCATCAAGGCCGCACTCAAGGACAAAGCTGCATAGCCTGATCGTGCAGTTAAATCAACCCTACGGGAGGCACTGGAAATGATCGTTGCTAAACCAAAGCCCGTTGAAGAGGTCATCGAATCGATCACCGGGTTCGAGCGCATCCTGGTTGTCGGTTGCAATGAATGCGTAACGGTGTGCGAGGCAGGCGGCAAAAAAGAAGTGAGCGTCCTGGCCTCGGCCCTGCGCATGTATTTCATGAACCAGGGGAAGAAGATACAACTGGACGAGGAGACACTGGAAAGGCAGTGCGACCGGGAGTACCTGGAAGAGATCCGGAGCCGGATCGACCAGTACGACGCGATCCTGTCCCTGGCCTGCGGCGTGGGGGTCCAGTTCATGGCCGAGACCTATTTTCAGACCCCGGTTCTCCCGGGGGTGGACACCTGCTTCATGGGGGTCACTGAGGAACGCGGGGTCTGGAGCGAACGCTGCCAGGGCTGCGGGCAGTGCGTGCTTGCGGTCACGGCCGGGATCTGCCCGGTGTCCAGGTGCGCAAAGCGGCTCTTCAACGGCCCCTGCGGGGGCTCCACCAAGGGCAAGTGCGAACTATCCAAGGACCTGGATTGCGCCTGGCAGATCATCATAGACCGGCTGACCGAGCTGGGCCGGCTGGACGAATATGAACGGCTGGCGCCCATCAAGGACTGGTCCACGGAACGTGCAGGAGGACCCAGAAGAGTGGTAAGGGAGGACGTGAGGCAATGAGCGAACTGAGGACACCGAGCAAGCTGGAGCGGGTTCTGGCCGCAGGACACCTGGCCGTGACCTCCGAGTGCGGTCCGCCCAGGGGGAGCGATGCGGAGGAGATCAAGCACAAGGCAGAGATGATCCGCAATCACGTGGACGCCATAAACATCACCGACAACCAGACATCGGTGACCCGGCTGTGCAGCCTGGCCTCGTGCATCCACCTCAAGACTCTGGGTGTGGAGCCCGTTCTCCAGATGGTGGTGCGGGACCGTAACCGGATCGCCCTGCAGAGCGACATCCTGGGGGCGGCTTCCTTTGACATCCACAACATCCTCTGCCTGAGCGGGGACCACCAGGCCTTCGGGGACAACCCCAAGGGGCAGAACGTCTTTGACATCGACTCCATGCAGCTCCTCCAGACGGCCCGGTACATGCGGGACGAGGGGAAGTTTCTGGGCGGGGACGATATACACCGGCCGCCCCGGATGTTCGTGGGGGCCGCTGCAAACCCGTTTGCAGACCCCTTTGAGATCCGGGTGCGCAGGCTTGCAAAAAAGGTTGCTGCGGGCGCGGAGTTTATTCAAACTCAGTGCATCTACAACCTGGAAAAGTTCGAGAAATGGATGGCCCAGGTACGGGACCGCGGGCTTCACGAAAAGGTGGCCATACTGGCCGGCGTCACGCCGCTCAAGTCGGCCGGCATGGCCAAGTACATGAAGAACCGCGTCCCGGGCATGGACGTGCCGGACGACGTGGTCAAGCGGATGAGCGGGGTTGCCAAGGAACAACAGGCCCAGGAGGGGATAGACATCTGCGTCGAGACCATCCTGCGCTTGAAGGAAGTTGAAGGTGTGCGCGGTTTCCATGTCATGGCCATCGAATGGGAGGAAAAGGTTCCGGAGATTGTGGAACGAGGCGGGCTTCATCCGCGGCCCGGACTTGACGGATAAACCGGAAAACCTTTGAAAACAGAAGGAGGAAACTCATGAGTCAGAAATATATCCTGGTTGTTGATGATGATCCGGATCTGGTGGAAACCCTCGCCATGATGCTGGAAAGCAAGGACTGCGAAGTGGGCAAGGCATATGACGGGGTGGAAGGAGAGGAGTCAATAAAGGAGCGCCGTCCGGACCTGGTGATCCTGGACATCATGATGCCTCGCAAGGACGGCTATGTCCTGTGCGCCGAGTTGAAGGCTGATGAGGCCACCAGGGACATACCTGTGGTGCTGCTCACGGCCGTGGGCGAGGCCGTTCCCAGCACCACCTACACCCATGCCGACGGGATGAGCACCGAGGCGGACGAATACATCCCAAAGCCGGTGGACACGGAGACCCTGTGGAAGGTGGTCACCGGTCTTATCGGGTGACACGATAAGGCGCATCGTGCCGCCATGAATTTCCAGCGACTAAACGGCAGCAAGGTCTTGAAGGGCGTGTCCGCCTTTGCCCTGTCCTGCCCGCCGGGGCCGGGCGGAGAGCAGCCCCTCCTCTTGTGCAGGGCCGTGGCCGAGGCAGGCATCAACCTTCCCTATGTCACCATTGTGCGCGAGGGGAAGGAATGGCTGGTCACGCTGGCAGTGGAGGCTGCGGACGAGGAAAGGATCGACTCCCTGTTGTCCGGACAGTGCGCGGGTGAGATCTCCTGCCGCAGCAGTGGTTCCGCCATACTCTCCCTGTTTCCGCACCAGGGAAACCCCGGGGTTGCAGGCTCCCTGTTCGAGTCCTTTGGTAAGGCCGGGCTGACGGTTCAAGGCATGGCCAACTCGCCGTCCGCCATTTCAGTCATTCTCATGGAGGAAGACCTGGAGAGGATCAGCCGGGTCCTCTTCAAGGCCTTTACTTTCAAGACCTACAGGACCCCTGAGGAATGGAGCGCCGCGCAAAAAGGGAAAGAGGAGCTTTACAAGGAAGTGGTGGCCTCCTATCAGGAGAAACGGCCCAAGGTCTACGGCGTTACCTGCCTTGGGAACCAGCGGCTCGTATCCTCTCTTTTTCATGACCCTACCCTCGCCCCTGCATCCGCGTTCATGAATGAAGCGGCCGACTCAGGGATACGTCTCAGTTTCATCACATCATGCCCTTCCCGCTCCAGGGGGTCGATCCATCTGACATACTGCTTTCCCGATACCTTCCCGGGGGGACAGGCCTCCCGCGACTCCATTGTGGAGTCCGCAGCCGTGTTTTCCATGAACGGCCCCCACTTCGGGGACCGGTATGGAATCACGAGCGAGCTTCTGGCAGCGCTGGGAAACAGGGGCGTTCAAATCCTGGCCCTCAACTGCACGGTGGCGTCCATTACAGGGGCTGTTCCGTCGTCACAACTGGACAGCGCCGTCGAGGCGATCCAGGGCTGTTTCGAGGTCCCGAGCGTGTTCCGGTTGTGATCGTGGTTCCTGTCCTGTGTTCCTGTGTTCCTTTTCCTGTTTTGTTTGGTTTCCTGGGGTTTGGTTTCCTGGTTTCCTGGTTTTCCTGGTTTTCCTGGGGTTGGTTTTCCTGGTTTTTCCTGTTTTTTCCTGGGGTCGGGCCGTGCTAACATATTGATATTAATCGAATAACATTCCTAAAACACCTGATTTCCAGCCCTATACCGGTCTTTTTGAGCCCAAAAAATGAGCTTTAGAAGAGGACCAACAGGCCGTATATTTCAATAACGATGATTTCAGGGCCAAAAAGGGCCGTTTAGGCCATTATTTTGGGTATATTTTGACTTAATTGGGAATTATTACAATATGTTAGCTTGGCCCGACCCCCCGCTCCCCCCGCTAACCCCGCTACGCACAGCCGTTATCGTCATGGGCTTCAGCGGGCTGATTGCCGAGATCTTCCTGCTGAGAGAACTGCTCATAGTGTTTTCCGGCAACGAGTTGTGTATCGGCATCATCCTGGCCAACTGGCTGCTGCTCGAGGCGCTGGGCTGTTTTTATCCGGGGAGGATAATCGACCGGACCGAAAACAAGCTTGGGGCCTTCGCGCTGGTGACCGTACTGTTCTCCGCGGCGCTGATTGCCGCCGTGTTCGCGATCCGAATCCTCAAACTCATCCTGGGTGTGTCAATCGGGGAGCACGTCGGGTTGCTGCCGATGTTCTACTCCTCTTTCCTGGTCCTGCTCCCGGTCAGCGTGCTGCACGGTGCACTGTTCACCTTCAGCTGCCGCATCTATGCCGTGTATTGCGAGCCGGACGACGCCGTTGCAGGCAGGGTCTACGTGGATGAGACCGTGGGCACGATGGCAGGAGGGATCATCTGCACGTTTGTGTTCATCCCGCTTCTGAACAGCTTTGAGGTGGTGGCCGGCGTGGCGTTCCTGAACATGCTGGTCTGCTTGTGGACCCTTGCGCCGACGTGGCGCTCGGGTCCGGGACAACGGGCAATGCCGCTGTTGTGCGGGATTCTGGCTGTGATCACCGGCATAGGGCTGCTGACCGGGCAGGCGGAGAAGCTTCACCAGTCATCCATTCAGATGCAATGGGCGGGTCACAACGTGGTCCATTATCAGAACTCGCCTTACAGCAATATTGCCGTTCTGGAAAACCAGGGGCAGTACTTGTTCTTCCTGGACGGCATCCCCGAGATCATTACCCCTGTTCCGGACATGCTGTTTGTCGAGGAGTTCGTGCACCTGCCCATGCTGGCCCATCCACATCCGCAGGATATCATGATCCTGCGGGGCGGTGCCGGCGGGATGATCGACGAGGTCCTCAAGCACCCTTCCGTGCGAAACGTGACCTATGCCGAGCATGACCCGGCTTTCCTGGAGGTAATCCGGAAGTTCCCGACGCTGCTGACCGAGTCCGAGCTGGATGATCCGCGGGTGCGCTTGCAGTACTCGGACGGCCGCCTGCTGCTCACCACCTCGCAGCAGACCTATGATATCATCTTCATCGGCGTTACGGAGCCGTCCAACCTGCAGTCGAACCGTTTCTTCACGCGCGAATTCTTCTCCCTGGCGCAGGATCGTCTCAACGAGGGCGGCATCCTGGTCCTGAGCGTGCCGGGCTCATTGACGTTTCTAAGCGATGAGTTGAAGAAGC
>CAYVDE010000081.1:0-14448 GCA_964450535.1 uncultured Desulfobacterales bacterium | reverse complement strand
CTGATTCAACAGGACCCCGTTTTGTCATTAACCTTGCAATCCCGAATCGAATGAGTAAACTGGTTAATTCTTTTAATCTCCGGCGTCCTAAAGGACGAATGGAATGGAGCCCCTTACGTCATGTCAAGCAGGCGCATCATAAATCGTTTCAGGAATATCGCCATTATCGCCCACGTCGACCACGGCAAGACCACCCTGGTGGACGCCATGTTCCACCAGAGCGGTGTGTTCAGGGCCGGCCAGGAAGTCGAAGAGCGCCTCATGGACACCATGGACCTGGAGCGGGAACGCGGCATCACCATTGCAGCCAAGAACTGCTCAGTGGTCTGGAAGGGCATTCGGATCAACATCATAGATACCCCGGGGCACGCGGATTTCGGTGGAGAAGTGGAGCGGGCCCTGTCCATGGCTGACGGGGTCCTGCTCCTGGTAGACGCCTCGGAAGGCCCCCTGCCCCAGACCCGCTTCGTCCTTAAAAAGGCGCTCGAGGCGGGGCTCAAGATCATCGTGGTAATAAACAAAATCGACCGCCGGGATGCAAGGCCCGCCGAGGTGCTGGACGAGATTTACGATCTTCTCATAGATCTGGACGCCACGGAGAGTCAGCTCGATTTCCCCCTGCTGTACGCGGTCGGACGGGACGGAATAGCCGTACGCAACCCCGAAGAGACCGGGAGCGGCCTCGACATCCTCATGGACACCATCATCGAGGAAATCCCCGGACCGGACGGCGATCCGGGCGCAGGGTTCCAGATGCTGGTGTCGGATCTCGGCTACTCGGATTATGTCGGCCGTCTGGCCGTGGGCAGGGTTTTCAACGGATCGACCCGGGCCAGGGACTCCCTGATGTGCATAGGCGAGACCGGCGAAGGCATGCCTCTCAAGGTCTCCAGGCTGCAGGTCTATGAGGGGATGACCCTGAAGGACGTGGACGAGGTCCGGGCCGGGGACATCGCCGTGCTCGCAGGAATCGAAGACGTCAAGATAGGGGACACCATCTGCCACAGGCCGGTCTTACGTGCCCTCTCCCGCATCCGCGTGGACGAACCCACAGTGGCCATGAAGTTCACTATCAACGACTCGCCTCTCGGCGGCAGGGAGGGCAGATACGTCCAGTCCGGCCGAATCCGCGACCGGCTTTTCAAGGAGACCCTCAAAAACGTCTCCCTGCAGGTGGAGGCCGCCGGGGACGCCGACACCATGCTGGTCAAGGGACGGGGGGAGTTTCAGCTCTCCATACTCATCGAGACCATGCGGCGGGAGGGGTATGAGTTCTGCGTGGGGCGGCCCGAGGTGATCTTCCGCAATGAAGGGGGCAGGAAACTCGAACCCATTGAGCGGCTGCTGGTGGACTGCGATGAGGAATTCCTGGGCGCTGTAACGGAAAAGCTCTCGCTTCGAAAGGGCAAGATGGCCCTCCTTGTCAACAACAACTCCGGAAGAGTGCGCCTGGAGTTCTCCGTGCCTGCCCGCACCCTTATCGGGTTCCGTGACGAGTTTCTCACCGACACCAGGGGAACCGGCATCATGCACGCGGTCTTCGACGGCTACGAGGAATTCCGCGGTCCGTGGCTGAGCCGTTTCACCGGCTCCATTGTGGCGGACAGAAGCGGAAGGGCCGTGGCTTACGCCCTGGCCAACCTGGAACCCCGCGGCCGGCTGTTCGTGGAGCCCGGTGACCCGGTCTACGAAGGCATGATCGTGGGAGAGCACAACCGCGGCCAGGACATAGACGTCAACCCCTGCAAGGAAAAAAAGCTGACCAACATGCGGGCCGCCGGAAAAGACGACAATATCCTTCTCTCCCCCATAAAACCTCTCACCCTGGAACAGATCGTCAGCTTCATCCGCGATGACGAGCTGCTGGAGGTCACCCCCAGGTCCCTTCGCATGCGCAAGTCCGTGCTCCCAGCCCATACCCGCCACTCTCTTCGAGCGACCCGTCTCAAGACGGGCGCAAAGGCTGCCTGAAGGGGATCAATCCACCTGGGAGGCGTCCTTAATCAGTGAATCCACGAAGGGTTCGGCCTCCATCGATTCGAAGAAGCCCTCACCGGACCCGAATATGCCCAGCGTTACATCGACGAATTCGAGAGCCTTGGACCGGTTTACATAGGTGACCGTCTTATTCTTGAACCTGCAGGCACAAAATGCTGTATATTTGCGACCAGGAACGTCCCGGTTGCCGACACTACACCTCATCCCGTGCGAATAGGCGATCGGCCCCGGCAATCCCATTTTACCCCGACTCAAAGAGGTACCATGCAAAACAGGCCGAATCACTTGAAAAATCGCATTATTTGTGTAAGATAATTCGATTTTATGCGGAGACCGGTATGCCTGATCCCTTCGAGTCCATTCTCAATTTTCTTGCAGGCGCCCCTGCCCCCGGTTCAGAGCAGCCGGCGGCCGTGGACGCGCCTGCCCAGTTCCTGCAAGGCGGTGGCTCCGAGGCCGACAACGCCCGCAGGCTGAACGCGGCCTTCCTGATCTCCCTGTGCGGATCCGACCACCCCCTGGCCCAAAAAGCACGAGAGGTCCTCAGCCGGTCCCAAAGGGAGCATGAGCTCCAAGGCCTGAGCCGCTTCTATGTCGAAGGCATCGAGCGTATCGAAAGTGAAATCCAGCATACATGTGATCGCGACCCGGATTTCCTTAAGCGTCTCAGAGAGACGTCCGACTGGATGAAGACGCGGGAAGGCGGTCTCGACCCCTTTGAAACCGCGGAAAAGACATGGTCCGTGTTCTTTCCGGAAGGCACAGGCATAAAAGGCTTTGAAAAAGAACGAGCCCGAAGCCTGCGCGAGGCCCGCAGGGTAAACATCACATCAAAACCAAAAACACCCATTCGGGAGCCGGGTACGGAAATCCTGTTCACCTCCAACGTACTCCTCACAATCCCCCCTGACGGCTCCCTTCCCGGGGAAAAATCGCTTTCCAAAGGCCTCAGGCGCCGTCTCAAACCGGTCCTGCGCGAGCCGCAGCGCACCTGGTACGACCATCCCGTTCAGATCGGGACCGCCCCTGAAAACAACGAGATCCTGTACGGGCTCAAGGGCCTCAACGAGGCCATGGCCTTTGAGAAGGCCCGGGGGACGCTGGCACGGGATGGCCGTGCGGTCTGCCTGCTCTCGGTGTCGGTGACCCATCACGGCCTGCACGGCCCGGCCCGGGACTACATCCGGGAGGAAATCCGGCACGCAGGCGGTCTCGAGCACCTGCACGTATTCGCGTTTACCGAGGCGGACACGCGCCGTCTGAGCCGGGAGGTCCTGGAACCCGCGGCCAAACGATTTCTCGGTGAATTCCACCCGTCGGCGGCCTTTCCCGGCGTCTTCGGAGTAGACGGGGAATATGGACGCCATTACAGCTTCCTGAAGGCTATAGCCCCACTCTGGCAGGTGCTCGTGGACGCCTCGGTCAGGGCGACTTTCAAGATCGACCTGGACCAGGTGTTTCCACAGGAAATACTGGTACTCGAGACCGGGGCCTCCGCCCTGGAACACCTTGCGGCCCCCCTCTGGGGCGCCCGGGGGAAAGACTCCCTGGGCAGGGATGTAGAGCTCGGCCTCCTGGCCGGGGCACTGGTGAACGACGGCGATATCCACGAGGGCCTTTTCACACCGGACATCCGTTTTCCTAAACACCCGCCGAAGGCCGGCGAGTTCGTCTTCTATAGCGCCCTGCCCCAGGCCCTCTCAACCGAGGCCGAGATGATGACCCGTTACGGACCGGGTGGACCTGACGGGCGGAGGTCCTGCATTCAGAGGTTGCACGTCACCGGAGGAACCACGGGGGCTCTGGTGGACTCCTTGCGCAGGTATCGTCCCTTCACCCCGTCTTTTATAGGCAGGGCCGAGGACCAGGCATTCATCATGTCCAGCCTCACGGGAAACGACACCCGCCCCGCATACCTTCACCAACCCGGACTCATCATGCGCCATGACAAGGAGTCCTTCGCCATGGAGGCCGTCCGCACGGCGCATCTCTCCAAGCTCATAGGCGACGACATTCGAATCCTTGTCTTCTCCGCCTACGCCCGGGCCCTTTCCGGGGACGTATCCGCCATCAAGCAGGTGCTGGACCCGTTCACCGGCGCATTCATCTCACAGATCCCTCAGACCCTTGTCCACCTGCGTTCCGCATTGCGGGCCGCGGGCATGTTCTCCTCGGGCGGGCCGGAGCAGGGGCTTCGGCTGATACGGGAAGGCGCGGAAAGGATCAGTAGCACGCTTGCCTTTACACAAGGGGAGGACTGCCCTCTCAGAGCCGTTTATGAGCAAGAACGGAGGGGATGGCATGCCTACTATGACGTCATCGAGGCCCTGAACACGGCCCTGGCCGGCGGCAATGCCTATGCCCAGAAACTGCGGGCATCGGCCAGGAGGATTGTTCGGGAATGCGCCCTCACAACCTAGGCATAAAATGTCGGTAGATCAGGAAAAGGAACTCACCTGGGGAAGATTCCTGGCCGTGGCGGCAGGCGGCATAATAGTCCTTTTAGGCCTCTACCTCTCCAGCCTGTACAACTATCTCCTTTTTCACAGCATTGCAGAGATCTTCAGCATCGTCGTGGCCTTCGGCATCTTCATGGTGGGTTGGAACTCCCGGCGTTTCATAGAGAACAAGTATTTCCTTTTCCTCGGAATAGCCTATCTTTTTGTAGGGTTTCTGGACCTCGTTCATACCCTTGCCTATAAGGGCATGAATGTGTTCCCCGGCTTTGAGACCAACCTGCCCACCGAGCTGTGGATCGCCGCCCGGGCCATGGAAAGCGTCTCTCTGCTCCTGGCCACGTTCTTTGTGCGGCGCAGCCTGCGCCTGGGGCCCCTTGTCCTCGGGTATACCGCAGCCTCGGCCCTGCTCCTGGCAATGATTTTTCATTGGGACGTTTTTCCGGACTGCTTCATCGAGGGCTCGGGCCTGACCCCTTTTAAAAGGATCAGCGAGTACGTCATATCCTCCATTCTCGTCGCGTCTGCCGCGCTTCTTTACCGCCAACGCCGCAGCTTCGACGCGACCGTGCTTCACCTCCTGCTTGCCTCCATCTTCACCACCGTGGCCTCGGAACTGAGTTTCACCCTGTTCACGGACCCTTACGGCCATCTTAACTTTTTCGGGCACTACCTCAAAATCGTCTCCTTTTTCCTGATCTACAGGGCCGTAATTTACACCGGTCTCAGAAAACCTTACCGTCTCCTGTACGCGGACCTGCAGCAGAGCCAGGAAGAGCTTCGAAGCGCACACTCCCAGCTCGAGCGCCGCGTCCGGCAGAGGACCGCGGAAGTCGAGGCCACGAACGAGGTCCTCCGCCGCGAGATATCGGAGCGTGAAAAGACCCGGGACGCGCTCTATGAGTCTGAAAAGCTCTATGAAACGCTTGTGGAAGGGTCCCTTACCGGAGTCTACATGCAGCAGCACGGGAGATTCGTGTTCGTAAACGAGCGTTTCGCGGAAATATTCGGGTACAGCCGCGATGAAATCCTGGGCATGGAGACATGGAAGACCGTCCACCCTGATGATCGTAAGCGATTCCGCTCATACCAGGAAAGGCGTATGCGCGGGGAGGAGGCGCCTTCGGAGTACGAGACCCGGGGCATCACCAGGGACGGCCGGACCATCTGGATCAACCGCCGGATAAGCCTGGTCACCCATAAGGGCCGGCCGGCCGTGCTCGGCAATGTGGCCGACATCACAGGCCGAAAACGGATGGAGAACGAGCTCCGCCTCCTGTCCTCACGCATCCTGTCGGCCGAGGAAAGGGAACGGAAGAGGATTGCCCAGGAGCTCCACGACGGCCTGGGACAACTCCTGGGGGCGATAAAGTTCAGAATCGAATCCGTCCTGCTGAGCAGCAAGGATGATCTTTCGGGCGAGGCCGGGGAAAGGCTCCAAGAGGTGATCGCCCTGATCCGGCGGACCATAGAGGAGATGCGGAGGATACTGGCGGCCCTTCGCCCCTCCATCCTCGACGACCTCGGTATCGTCCCCACGATCAACTGGCTGTGCAGGGAGTTTCAGCAGACCCACACCGAGCTGGCTGTGGAAAAAGACGTCGCCGTCGACGAACAGGCGGTTCCCGGTGAACTCAAGACGGTTATCTACAGGGTGATCCAGGAAGGGATCAACAACGTGGCCAAGCACAGCCGCGCACAGAGGGTGCGCGTCTCCCTGAAAGAATCCGACCACACTCTCGTCCTGGAGATCGAGGATGACGGGGTAGGCTTCAACGAGCGTGAAAGAGCAGATCCGGCCGGCACGATCGGGGGAATCGGGCTTCACAGCATCAGGGAGAGGACACGGTTTTCCGGCGGGACCTTCGAAATGAAGACAGGCCTGGGGAAAGGGACTCTCATCCGTGCGGAGTGGCCTTTGGCGTAAGGGGTTTTCCCTGCTGAGCCGTCAAACGTCCCCCGACACCAGGCCCCTTTCCAGGGCAAAGGCGGTCAGGGCGGCCGAGTTATGCAGCTTCAGCTTTTTCATGAGGCTTCCCCGGTGCTTTTCCACGGTCTTGACGCTGATGCACAAAAAGTCCGCGATCTCGCGGTTCCGATACCCCTCGGCAATGAGTTTCAGGGTCTCACGCTCCCGCTGGGTCAGCGAATCCAGGGCCGTCTTTTTCCTCAGGCTCTTCTGCCCTTCCAGATATCCCTCAATGACCTTTTCCGAGGCCTCGGGCCCCAGATACCGCTTGCCCGACATGACATGACGTATCGCCATGATCAGTTCGGCGTGCGTGGAGTCCTTGAGCACGTAACCATCGGCCCCGGCCTCAAGGGCCGCGTGGATGTATTCCTCCGTACTGTGGACGGTCAGTACCAGGATCCTTGTCCCGGTATGACGCCTGCGGATCTCTCGAATGGCTTCGAGACCGCTCATCCTGGGCATGGTCAGGTCTATCAGGACCAGGTCCGGAGCGTGGGCGTCCACACAACGGACCGCCTCCTGCCCGTCGCCGGCCTCGCAGACGATCTCCATGGACGGTTCCGCTGAGAGAAGCGCCCTGAGGCCCTCTCTGAGGATCGTGTGATCCTCTGCCAGCACAATTCGACAATGCTTCTGCACTTTTTTCCCCGCCGTGGACCGCCGGGAAAACCCTCACTTCACTGATTGGGGTGTTTTCCCGGCACAAATGGGGTGGATACCCCATTTACCACAAGACCTGCTTCTCGTAAACTGCGTATCAACTTGAAACGGCAAAAAAACGACGAGACTGTAAGCGGCATTGGAGGAGCCACATGACGGGAATCCTTATCATCGAAGACGATCTGGATTTCCGCACGACACTTTCAGAGCTCCTTCGCGAGCGGTTTCCCGGTGTGGACCTGGTGGAGGCGGAAGACGGGGAAAGGGCCCTGGAACACCTGAACAGATACTGTCCGGACCTTGTGTTTACGGACATAAGGCTTCCAGGTCAAAACGGTTTCCAGGTCACCCGCAGGATTCGAGACATGCATCCGAAACTCCCTATTATCGTGCTGACCAGCTATCATGACCCGGAGTACCGTGAAGCCGCTTTTTCGGCAGGTGCCACGCACTTTGCCTCTAAACACAAGACCTCGGCCGACGAGATGCTCACAATCGTGGGGTCGATCTTGTTCGGATTGTGAGGACCGGGCACCGAGGCCTGTTTTCGAGCCGCCGCCCGGCGCGATTTTGAAATGGATTATACAAACACATGTCAGGAGTTTTCCCCTTGTATCGAGGGCTTAACCGGCCACGGTACGTAACAACCGGAAGGGAGGTTGAATCATGAGAACCGCGCGCAAGCCTGTTCACAGAGACGGGATCAGGAACGCACTTTGCCCGAACTATCGCAAATGCCTGGACCTGGCGGTCAGCAGGTCTTGGGAATACTGGGATTGCGGGGAGTGCAAGTACAGGGCTGAAAGGGACCCGGAATTCGACATGGAGATGACACTGAGCCGGAGCGTCGTTTACTACGATCTCCCCCAGGAGGTCTCCATCAAGATGTGATCGTCCCGGTCACCTCTACCGGGCATGGAGGGGAAGTGGAAACCCATGACTCTTCATGCCCGTTTTTATGGAAAAATCATGTAGGCCGTGATATGAATTGGAAAGAGCATGATACCTCTGTGACGAAACCTGTTCATTCAGCCAACCAGGACACATCAAAGCCGAACAGCACTGACGGTTAAGCCGGGGAAAGGAGCACTTTATGAAGCGTGCACTCAAATGGGTCTTCTTTGTGGGTGGGGGGCTGGTGGTCCTTGTTATTCTAGCGCTCCTCATAGTCCCCATGTTCGTGAGCATCGATGATTACAAGCCCTTGATCGAGGAAAAGGTGACCGAGGCCACGGGCAGGCCTTTCCGGCTGGCAGGAGACCTGGATCTCTCCCTCTTTCCCTGGGCCGGATTCGGCTTTTCCGATCTTCACCTGGGCAATCCTCCTGGATTCGAGCAGGAGGATTTTGTCTATGTGAAATCGTTCGACGTGCGGGTCAAGCTCCTCCCCCTGATATCCAGAGACGTACAGGTAAAGCAATTCATCCTCGAAGGCGTCAGAATAAACCTGGAAAAGGCCAAGGACGGCCGGACCAACTGGGAAGATCTGGGCGGCCCGGCCGTGGAATCGAAGATGGAGGCTCCCCAAGCGGAGCCGGCCGAGCGGCCGGCCCCGGCCGCTGCATCAGGCCTGCCGCTCAAGGCCCTGGCCGTGGGGGATTTCTCCATATCCGGGGACGTACTGTGGATCGATCATGCCGCCGACCTGAGGAAAGAAATCTCCAGCTTATCCCTCAAACTCAAAGACCTGTCGCTGGATCGCCCCATAGGCCTCGACTTCTCGGCCAATGTCGACGGAATGCCCATCGCGATGGAAGGGGAAATCGGACCGGTGGGAAAAGATCCCATGACTGCGATCATCCCCCTGGACCTCAGGCTCTCGGCCCTCGGCAAGTTGAAACTGAATATGAAAGGACTGGTGGAAGCACCCGCCACCACGAGACGATTTGACCTTGAGCTGCGCATGGACCCCTTTTCGCCGCGAGCCCTCCTGGCTTCACTGGGCCAAAACCTCCCAATGGAAACGGCGGACCCCAAAGTCCTCGAGCACGTTTCCCTCGGTGTCAAAATCGAAGGGACTCCTGATGCGGTATCCTTGAAGAACGGCTTGTTCGAGCTGGACGACTCCAGCCTCACCTTCTCGGCCCGAGCCGGGGATTTCACCAGGCCCGACCTGGCCTTTGCCCTTGAACTCGACCGCATCGACCTGGATCGTTACCTCCCCCCTGAGGCCCGGGACGAGGGAGTCAAGAAAGAAGAGGCCCCGAAGGCCAAGCCCGCCGAAAAGGCCGAGCCCATCGATTACGGACCGCTTCGAAGACTCCTCCTGGACGGCTCCATGCGCATCGGCACCCTCAAGGCAAAGGGAATGACGATCGAGGACATCATCCTCAAAGTCAATGCCAGGGACGGCGTGATTCGAATGGACCCTCTTTCCGCCGCCCTGTACCAGGGAACCATCCAGTCCGACGCCGTGGTGGATGTAACGGGGGGCGCGCCTAAGAGCAGCATGTCGACCCGGATGAATGGAATTCAGGCAGGCCCCCTGGTGCGGGACCTGGCCGGAAAAGACATCATAGAGGGCGGTGTTCAGGGAAAAGTCCAGATCAGCACGGTGGGGGATCAACCGGAGTCCATCAAAAAGAACCTCAACGGCGGAGGTGATCTCCTGTTCCGGGACGGGGCCATCGTGGGCATCGACATCCCCGGCATGGTTCGAAATGTAAAATCCGCTTTCAGCCTGGAGAAGCCGTCCGGTGAACGGCCCAGAACGGATTTCTCGGAGTTCTCAGCACCGTTCACCATTCGAAACGGCGTGGCCGAGACACCGGGGACCGAACTCAAGTCCCCTCTCCTTCGGGTCGTCACCACGGGCACTGCGGACCTCGTCAACGAGACCCTTGACCTGCGGGTGGATCCGAAACTGGTGGCCACCATCAAGGGCCAGGACGACACCAAGGATCGAAGCGGCATCCGGGTGCCCATTCTAGTGACCGGGACTTTCAATGAACCGAAGTTCCGTCCCGACCTCAAAGGCATGATAGAGGGGGGTCTGAAAGAGGCCCTGGAAGAAGGAGTCCGGGATCCCTCCAAGCTGAAGGACATGCTTAAGTCCAAAACCGATGAGGACGGAGAGGAGAAATCCCCATCTTTGGAGGAACGCGGCAAAGAACTCCTCAAGGGCTTCGGGATCGGCCAGTAGGCCGTATTTCCCTCGAGGACCAAGTGCGTGGAAGGACACGAAGGACACGCTCACCCAAGCGATACTGTACAGGTGTATGCGAGAAGGGCCTTTTGAAGGACCGTTACGAAACGGCCGAATGGTGGGAGGGGATCCCTCCGCTCATTCCCCCTGAGGCCCGGAAACATGGTGAGCCTGAGCCCCCGCGAGATCTCCAACTGCATGCCTCTGCCCTTCCGGCTTCTGTTGCAGAGGTTCATCATGCTCCTGCCGGGAAGACGGGGGTCCTCCCGGACCATGAAACCCGCAGTTTCCAGATGCCTCGTTACGACGCGTCGAAGCTCAACATCAAGACCGCCTGTAAGCACCACCGGATCACGCTCCCTGCATCCGTGGATGGTGATCACTGTAGTCGCCTCCGAGGCGATCCTCAGTCCCTCGGGCTCGTCAAAGAGAGTGCTGGCAATGTGGAGATCCAGGTTGTGGTCCTGTTTCAAGCCCTCAAAGCTGTAAAACGCGTGTTGAGGGCGGGCTGTGGCCTCGGCGATCTCAGTGGTACCGGGCTCGATGTCTCCCCCGTGCGGGGCCATGACGGCGATACCGGATGACCCCCTCCATGATCTAACGCGATAATCCAGGCCGTTCCGCTCCACTGACCGGAGTTCGAGATATGATTCATAGGTCTTTCCCACGGCGTGCCCCCTGTGCTTCGCCCGGCCTTAAGTCTTTTCCTGATAATACCGGTCATCACGGCCGCCCGCAACGAACTCCACCCGGACATCGGGGTTCCCTTCAAGGGGCCTGTCATGGGTGCGTTCCACAAAGGTAACCCGGTTCTCCTGATCCACAAGGATCACCGTGGAAGAACGGGTGCCGTACGTTGGGCTCTTGATGAAAACAGGGGACAGGATACGCTCCCATTCGAGCCCGATCCCGGTATCGGGAAGTTCCGAGTCCGGGGGAACGGTGCGGTCCGACAGGATCGCCAACAGGCTTTCCACCGAAGGGCCTTCCATGGATGAAAGGACTGATTCCAGCATGGCCTTGCCACGCGCCACCTTGGGCCACGGGGTGTCAAGCAGCCGGTTGCTGAGCCCGTAGATTCCGGGCCCCAGCCTTCGGATCTCGCGGGCACGGTTGGAGGCCCAGTATATTTCCTGGATATCCCCTGCGAGAAGATTGAAACCGTTGTATTCATCTCCCCGCTGCAGAACCGAACGGAGGTAATCCTCAGGCCCTTCGAAACCCATGAGGAAACCATGGACTAAGAGGCCGCGGGAGATGGCCCCGGGACGGTGTGCCGCTGGCTCCCGGTAGTTGGTGAGGGCCGCTATTCTTCCCGAGGTGGTGATCCCGGTCCAAGTTCCGCCCCCTCGCCCGTCCTTTCCAGCAAGAACCCCCGGCGCGTCCGGCCGGAAGCCGGCCTGCTCTGAAGGACGCTCGTAATACTCATCCCGGTTTGAGGCGAAGACCAGCTTGTACAGGGGGTGGCTTTCAATGGCCAGCAGTATAAGGCACATGACCTACCCGTTGAGATTCGCAGTTCGGTTCAACCATAAGCCCACAGTCCCGTGCCGGAGCGCAAAGAGCATACACCAGGCCGGCAAACGAGTAAAGCGGCCCAAAAAGACCAGCCTGCTGGCGCAGGAGGCCGGTTTTTTTGTAGCGGACATCAGCGGGAGGCCTTCGTCATTGCGGCGGTTAGGTCCGGGGGAAACCGCGGCCATCCCGGCACTCAAGCTATAAACGGCCTCTTTACAAGCGGGCCACGGCGTACTCATGGGATGGTTAAGGTTTCAGTGACACTAAGTAGCTTGAGTGGCGGGTGGAACGCGGAGGGGGCAGGGATCCCCCGGGCGTAACCGCCCCGCACAGCTCTTGTGGAGAGAATCCAATGTTTTCGTTTCAAGAAAACAACAAATCGAGTTAACCTAATTGATACTGATCCGGTATAATGGACACACCTGAAGAAAGGAGACCGCCATGAAAACTTTTAGCACCGTCATGATCCTGATCGCCGCCATGGCCGTTGCCGCACCCGTTCGAGCCGATGAAACGGTTCGAAGCACTCAACAGGACCAGGAGAGCGTGGAAGTCACCGTGTACAACAATAACCTGGGACTCATCAAGGAAGTCCGAACCGTCTCGCTTCCCGGTGGAGTGGGAGAGCTGCAATTCATGGACGTGGCCTCCCACATCCAGCCCTCCACAGTGCATGTGGCCTCGCAGGACTCTTCCCCTGGATTCACCGTCCTGGAACAGAACTACGAGTACGACCTGATGAACGAACAAAAACTCCTGGACAAATATGTCGGCAAGCAGATCAAGATCGTGGACTGGAACCGCCACCATGACAGGAAGGAAGTGGTCGAAGCGACTCTGCTTAGCAACAACCAGGGACAGATATACCGGATCGACGGCGACATTTACCTGGGACATCCGGGCGTAAAGGTCCTTCCGCAACTCCCGGACAACCTGATCGCCAAACCCACGCTCACATGGCTGTTTCGCAACGAAAAACCCGGGGCATGCAACCTGCAGGTCTCCTACCTGACGAACAACATCCAGTGGAGGGCGGACTATGTTCTCATACTCAACGCCGCCGACACCGGAGGTGACCTGTCGGGCTGGGTCACGCTGGACAACCGAAGCGGGGCCCGGTATGCCGACGCCAGGCTCAAGCTCGTGGCAGGAACCGTTCACAGGGTGACCCCCGAACGTCCCCACGAACGCGTTTTAATGGCCAAGGCAATGTCCCATCAGGCCGACGAGGGCTTCAGGGAGGAGTCGCTCTTCGAATACCACCTTTACGACCTTGAGCGTCCCACAACCATAAAAGATCAGCAGACCAAGCAGATCCGCCTTCTCGAGGCGACCGGCCTGGGCGTGGAAAAGGAACTCCTCGTCACCGCCTCCTCCGGCATGTTCGCCCAGCGATACCGCGGCGCCACCCCCCGCCGTCCCGTAAACGTGTTTGTAAACTTCAAAAACCATAAAGACAACCGCATGGGCATGCCCCTTCCCGCAGGGATCGTGCGGGTCTACAAGGAAGACTCCCGGGGTAGCCAGCAGTTTATCGGCGAGGACCGCATCGAGCACACCCCCACCGGCGAGACGGTGCGGATAAAAACGGGCGAGGCCTTTGATATAGTCGCGGAGAGGGTCCAGACGGACTACCGGCAGGTCACATCCGGTCTCCATGAATCCGAATGGGAAATCACCCTTAGAAACCGCAAGCAGGAGGACGTGACGATAGGGGTTGTGGAGGGTTTTTTCGGGAACTGGAAGGTCCTGAATAACTCACACGACTACACCAAGACCGACGCCTTTACCATCAGGTTCGACGTTGATGTGCCCGCCGAAGGCACCGTGGCCGTCAAATATCGCGTCCAGGTGGGGCTGTAGCCTGTTTTGAGCACGGAAACGATATTTTCATATACCCATTGACAGAAGAGGGCAGGATTCTTAGTGTATAAGGATAAAGCCGCCTTCGGCTGCGATGAGGGGCAGGAAGAGCGGCAGCCTTTTGTCTTGGTTTGACCTTCCCGTTCAACCGCCAAGCCATTCAGAGCATCAGCCAACACCCTCTCAGGCATGGGACATCCGCAGACTCTGCGACCTTCAAGGAGAAAGGCCGGCTCTCGTTGTTGAGCGGCCGGGCGGGGAATTTTTCCTTTTCGTTGGGAAGGGCTGCGGAGGTCATCACAGCAGGCATAAAAAAGCAAGAGGAGGACAATATGACAACGCTGAAAAACGGAGACACTGTTAAGGTTCATTATACCGGGACGCTCGAGGATGGTCGTGTGTTCGATACGTCCAGAGAACGGGATCCCCTTGAGTTCAAGGTGGGAGAAGGCCGCATAATCACCGGATTTGAAAACGGGGTCGTGGGGATGGAGATCGGAGAAACCCGGGACATCGAAGTCCCGCCTGACGAGGCATACGGGTCCCGCCGGGAAGAACTGGTCATGGAAATTCCGGCCAATGAGTTCCCCGAACATATCACGCCGGAGGTCGGCATGCAGCTCCAGATCAAGCAGCAGGACGGCACGCCTTTCGGAGTGGTTATCACTGACGTGGCGGACGAGGCGGTGACCCTTGACGCCAACCACCCTCTGGCCGGGCAGACCCTGTATTTTCAGGTGGAACTTCTCGAGATATCCAGCCCGGCCTGAACCTTTAGCTTCAACCATGGGTTACGCCTTCAGGAGGGTCCCTCCTCCTGAAGGCCGGCGAAATCA
>CAYVDE010000080.1:0-14610 GCA_964450535.1 uncultured Desulfobacterales bacterium | reverse complement strand
AAATGACCTCCTTCGTGCTCTTCGTGTCCTTCGTGGTTAAGCTTCAAGCTTTTCTAGACAAAAATCGGCTGCTTTCTCGGCAACCGTAACGCAAAGCCGTATCAATTCCATAGTTACTGCGCCTGGAAACGGCTTGACATTTTCGCCGCTTATACCTAGTTTCCATCCAGAAATGGCAATTTTCCGCAACCTCTGCGTCAATCTGCGGGATTCCTTGTGCGGCGTACATAAGTACGCCTCCGCGTAATCCCTTGATCTCCTGGAGCTTGCGAAAAATATTCCATTTCTGAATTGGAAACTCGCCAGTGCCCAAAAACCGTTTCCCGGATGGGCACTACCTAATGAGAGAACCATGAAATCCATTGTAAACTTTCTTTTCGAAGTGGGGATGCTGAAAAAGACGCCGAGAAGCGGTTACCGGTTTCTCGGTTCCGGCCGTGAGTCTGTTGCCGAGCACTGTTTTCGAACCAGCGTGATAGGCTACGTCCTTTCTCTTCACGAGGAAGAGGCTGATACACACCGAACAGTCCTCCTCTGCCTGATGCACGATCTTCAAGAGGCGAGGACTGGTGATCTCAACTATGTTAACAAACGTTATGTCAATGCCGACGAGGACAAGGCGTTGAAAGACCTTGCCGCGAATCTGCCGTTTGGAGGCGAAATCGTGGACCTGGTCAGGGAATTCAACGCAGGGGAATCAGTGGAGGCACGGCTTGCCAGGGATGCAGATCAACTGGATCTTATCCTGGAACTCAAGGGACAGCTCGACTTGGGAAACAAGTACGCCTCCGAGTGGATGGACTACGCCCTGAAGCGCCTTCAATCTCCAACGGCCAAAGAGATGGCTGAAAGCATCATTGAGACCGACAGCACGGAGTGGTGGTTTGAAAAGCGAACCGACCTCTGGGTCAATGAGCTCTCCGGCCCGCCGCGCGAAAAGGAGTAGCATGGCACCAAGGACTCGGCGAAGATCATTTCTGAGGACCGCCGTCATCCTTTCGTTGGCCTTACATGCGGCTGCACTCGCTGGATTCCAAAAGGCCTTTCCCCACCTCATCAGCACCGTCCACACCCAGACTTACCATCTGGAATTGATACGGCCGCAGGTGGACGATCTTGACGAGAATGCGAGCGAACAACATGAAGAGGCCCGCCTGAACGAGGAACCGCCCCCGCCGGCCGATGACCCCCTTGAAGACACCATCAGCCTGAACACAAAGGACCAACGCTACGTCGACTACGCCGGGACGATCAGAAACCGGCTGATGGAAAACTGGACCTACCCTTCCGAGGCCCGGGAACTGCTGATTGAGGGGCGCCTCCTGCTGGTGTTCTCCCTTTCGAGGGACGGGATCATGCAATCTATCCAGATCCTCGACTCTTCCGGCAGGGAGATCCTGGACCAGGAGGCCTGCCGGGCAGTGCGCTCGGCCTCACCCTTTCCTCCGTTCCCGGAGCACATCCGCGTGCAGCGGCTGAACATCAGGGCGGTGTTCGACTACCGTCTCACCTCGCGCTGAGGACGGCGTACCGCAACCCTGCTTGACTTGCAGCCGGCGGTGATTAAATTTATGAATTAGAATCCAGACAAATCCGGGTGAATCATGGCGGACAAAGACTACTACCGAACCCTCGGCATTACCAAATCGGCTTCCCAGGATGAGATCAAAAAGGCCTACCGCAAGCTGGCCATGAAGTATCACCCTGACAAGAACCCGGGAGATAAAAATGCCGAGGATCGCTTCAAGGAGGTGAGCGAGGCATACGCCGTGCTCAGCGATCCTGAGAAACGTAAGCAATACGATACGTTCGGCTCGGAAGGCTTTCAGAGGCGTTTTTCCCAGGAAGAGATATTCAGGGATTTCGATTTCGGAAGCATCTTCCGGGAATTCGGGTTCAGCGGCGGCCGGGGCCAGAACATTTTCACCCAGTTTTTCGGAGGACCCGGATCGTCCTCATTCAGGGGCCGGGGGCCCGCCATGCGAGGGAACCGCCCTCAGGGATTCGGGACCGCGGGCTCAGGCTTCAACAAGGGTAAGGATCTGGTCTATGAACTCTCCCTGTCCCTGAAAGATGCCTCCAAAACCACTGAAAAGACCATCTCCTACCAGTCCGCGGGAAGGCAGGAAAAGATCAACGTAAAAGTGCCCGCCGGTGTGGACACCGGGAAGCGACTTCGGCTGTCCGGCAAAGGGGAACCCGGGCCGCACGGAGGTCCGGCAGGCGATCTTTATATCCAGATCCGGATCCTTGAAGACCCTGTCTTTCGCAGGCAGGGGGATGACCTCTATCTTACCAAAGAAATCCGGTTTTCCGAGGCTGTGAAGGGGACTGAAATCGAGGTGCCCACCATCGACGACAGGACCCTTAAAATGAAGGTGCCCCCCGGCACTCAGCCCAACGCCCGGCTCAGGCTCAAGGGTCACGGCATGCCTCGAATGAACGGGGGCGGAAGGGGTGACTGTTATGTTCAGATTGCGGTATCGGTCCCCCAAAAGCTTGACCGCAAGCAGGAGGAGGCTCTACGGAAACTGTCGGAGGTCGGCCTCTAACTCCCCCCTGAATTGCCCTGAACGGCGGCTCCGGCAAAGCCCGAAATGGGACCAAGGTCCTCTTTCGGCACAAAGAAAGCGATCCGGATCATGAAGGCCCTATCCGTCTTTTCCGGAGGCCTGGACAGCCTGCTGGCCTCGAAGTTGATCAGGGCCCAGGGCATCGATGTCCTGGCCCTTTTTTTTGAGACCCCGTTCTTCCGTTCCCAAAACGCCCGGCGGTTCGCCTCCCTGGCGGGTCTTCCCCTAAGGGTCGTGGACATCACCGAGCCCCACCTGGCCATAGTGGCGGCCCCTAAACACGGTTACGGGGAAAACATGAACCCATGCATTGACTGTCACACCCTTATGATCCGGACCGCCGGGGACCTGCTGGAGGAGGAGGGCGCCGCCTTCATCATCACCGGCGAGGTCCTCGGACAGAGGCCCATGTCTCAGAATAGAAAAGCCCTGTCCATCGTGGAGATGGAAAGCGGGTACCATGGGAGGATCCTGCGTCCCCTCAGCGCCAAACGGCTGCCGCCCACGATCCCTGAGAACGAGGGATGGGTGGACAGGGAGGCCCTCAAGGGATTTTCCGGGCGATCCCGGAAGCCTCAAATCGCACTGGCCCACGAACTGGGCGTTCGCGACTACCCGTCTCCGGCAGGAGGGTGCCTGTTGACCGACAAGACCTTTTCCACCAGGCTTCGGGACCTCTTCAAGACCCGGCCTCATCCCGGAATTCGAGACATCGAGGCATTGAAAGTAGGTCGACATTTCAGGCTCGGATCCTCCACAAAGGCTGTCGTGGGGCGGAACCAGAAGGAAAACCAGACCCTCCAGGCCCTGGCGGCCAGTGGTGACACCATACTTAAACCAACTGGAATACCCGGGCCCACTGTCCTTGTCCCCGGAGGGGGCTCCCCACAGGAAATCAGCGAAGCGGCGAACATCGCCGCGGCTTACAGTGACACCGGGGAGAAAGAAAAAGTGCAGATCCGCATTGAGGGGAAAGATCGAGAGGAAATCCTGACTGTTGCTTCGCGGGACAAGGCGGAGTTTCTCGAACTGATGATCTCGTGAGCACTATGAGCAGTGCCGCCTGCCGCCAAAACGGCCGGTTTCAATGACTATTTTCTGAGGAGCCTGTCCAGGAAACCTTTGCGCCGCAGTGCCTCAAGGGATGCTTCAGCTTTATGTATGCTCCTCTGGTGCATTTCCACCCTCCCGTAAAGGGCTACGGCCTTCTGCTCCAGTTCGTCCAGTTGCACGCTCAGCCCCATTGCCCGGACCTTGTCCTGCCGTGTCCTCCCTTTACGCTCCATTTCCCTGATCCGCCGCTTTAGGGTGATCATCTCCTCTTCCAGCACGGAGAGATCTTTCTCCAGCACACGAACCTGTTCCTGGTTGCGGGCGATTTCGTCTTCAAACCTTCCTTCCCTCTCCATGGTTGCAAAAAGAAACCCGAAGGCCACGGCCGCAAACGCGACGGTAACGACCACTATCCTGCCTAACACGCCTACACCTCTACGAGCCGTATCTGCAGCCCGGTAAAACGCCCCGGCAACGGCGTCCTTGCCCGAGTAATCGGCCGGGGGGCCGCCTTTCACCTGGAGCCGGACATCCCTGACGGCATCGGAAAGGGCCCGCAATCGCTCTTCGAGGTCCTTTCCGAGCGCGCCAACAGTGCACTCTTCCTGAAGCGCCCGGTCAGGCTCCTTCAATCGCCGGGCCAGTTCCTGCATACCATTCAGGATTCGATCCGTGTCGACCTCTCTGACGAACCTTCCCGGAAAACGCTTTTTCAGCTCCTGAATATCCCTTTCCGCAATCGCCAGGGCCTGCTCCAGTTCAATGCCGGATTTACTCAGGATGGGAGTCTCGCAGAGATAGGCCCTGCCAAGGCTCAGGAGAAGCGCCCGGTCTCGTATCCTGCGGAAGGAATCAAAGGCAATGGACTCGCCGGCGGTCATGGAAGGATCCTTTTCGTTTAAAAAACCTCGGGCACCAAACTGTATGAGGAAGGCCCTCGAATAAATCCGGCGTCATTGAATCAAGGGACACAGCCCTTCCAGTTATCCTTTCACCGGTCTATCCGGACTGCGCACACCTTAAACTCCGGGATCTTGGCTGTGGGATCCAGGGCCGCGTTCGTCAGGACATTGGCTGCCGTCTCGCCCCAGTGGAAAGGAATGAACACGGTACCGTCTGCGGCCATTTCCGAAATCTTGGCCCTTGCCTCAATGGTTCCGCGCCTTGAGCTTACCTTAATGGGCTCACCGTCACCCACGCCGTATTTGCCGGCATCCCCTTCGGAGAGCTCGACAAAGCACTCCGGGGCCCGATCGTTCAAACCTTCGCTCTTCATGGTCATGCTGCCGGTGTGGTACTGGTAGAGCACGCGCCCGGTGGTCAGATAAAGGGGGTACTCCTCATCCGGAACCTCGGCCGGCGGTCTATAGTCGATGGCATGAAACACGCCAAGCCCGCAGGTGAACTGGTCCATGTGAAGGCAAGGAGTCCCGGGGTGGTCCGTGCCCGTGCACGGCCAGTGAATATCCTCGTGCTCCAGCCGATCATATGTGATCCCGCAATAGGACGGCGTGACCCTCGCGATTTCCTCCATGATCTCCCGAACGTTCTCATAACGCATCTCAAAACCCATTCGCGTGGAAAGGTCACATAGAATCCGCCAGTCTTCACGCGCCTCCCCGGGAGGATTCACCGCCTTTCGAACGCGCTGGACCTTTCGTTCGGTATTCGTAAAGGTCCCGTCCTTTTCCGCAAAGCAGGCCGAGGGAAGTACCACATCGGCCATGAGAGCCGTCTCCGTGAGGAAAATATCCTGAACCACGATGAAATCCAGTTTCTCCAGGCTTTCCCGGGCATGAGTCAGGTTCGGGTCCGAGACCATGGGGTTTTCACCGATGATATACAAGGCACGGAAGTCGCCATGGTGGGCCTTCTCCATGATCTCCGTCACGGTGAGCCCGTCTTTCTCAGGCAGGGACTCGACCCCCCAGGCCTCGGCCATGCGCTCCCTCACCGCCAAGTCCGACACCTTCTGGTACCCGGTGTAGACGTTCGGGAGCCCTCCCACATCGCAGGCCCCCTGCACGTTGTTCTGCCCGCGCAGCGGGTTGACTCCGCCCCCTCGCACCCCTACGTTGCCGCAAAGCATGGCCAGGTTCGCCAGGGACTTCACGTTGTCAGTGCCGGAGATGTGCTGGGTTATTCCCATGGCATAAAGGATCGACCCCGCCTTGTGACTCGCATAGAGCCGGGCGGCGGCAATCAGATCGTCCCTGGGTATGCCTGTAACGCTCTCCACGTATTCAGGAGTGAATGGCTCCACGGCCTTTTTCAGGTCGTCAAAACCCACGGTCCTTGACTTCACGTACTCCTCGTCGTGGAGTCCCTCCTTGATGATCACGTGCATCATGCCGTTAATCCACACCACGTCCGTGCCCAGATTCTGCCTCAGCCACAAGTCAGCAAAGGTCGTGATGGGTATTTTCCGTGGATCGACGACGATCAGCTTGGCTCCCTTGAAGGATACGGCCCGCTTGACGTAGGACGAAAGGACAGGATGGTTCTCCGTAGTGTTGGAGCCGGTAATAAGGATTACATCGGACTCTTCGATATCCGCAATGGGGTTCGTCATCGAGCCACTGCCGAATGCCGCGGCCAGACCGGCCACAGTGGAGCTGTGTCAGAGCCGCGCACAGTGATCCACGTTGTTAGTGCCCAGGACCGCACGTGCGAATTTCTGGGCCAAATAGTTCTCCTCGTTCGTAATCCTTGCGCTTGCAAGCACACCGATCATGTCGGCTCCCGACTCGTCACGAATGGCGCCCAGCTTGTCTGCGATCAGGTCCAAGGCCTCGTCCCATTCGGCTTCACGGAAACCGGCGCCCTCTCGAATCAAAGGCCTGGTCAGCCGGTCCTTGTCGTGGATGAAATCGTAACCGAACCGGCCCTTTACACAAAGGCTGCCGTAGTTGGGCCCCACATCTTCCACGCCGGTGACCTTCACTACCCTGCCGTCCCGGACATGCAGGAACATCTGGCATCCCACTCCGCAGTACGAACAGGTAGTCCTGACCTTTGAAGCCTCCTCTTTAAGGCCGCGATATTCAAAATCCGCCTTGGGCACCAGTGCACCCACAGGGCAGACCTGAATGCACTCTCCGCAGAAAACACAGTCCGAGTCCTTGAGGGCAAGGTCTCCCTTGGCCACAATCTTGGAGTGCTCCCCCCGGTAGCCGAAGCTGATGGCGTTGTTAACCTGGATCTCATTGCAGGCCTGAACGCATCTCCCGCAAAGAATGCACCTGGAAAAATCCCTTACAATAAACGGATTGACATCTTCGATGGGATAATCGACTCCGGTTCCAGGAAACCTGTCAGACTGCGCCTGGTAAAGAATAGCCAAGTCCTGGAGCCGGCAGTCCCCGTATGCCGGACAGATGTCCTTGTGCAATTCACTGTCCAGCGCCTTGAGCTGGAAGTCGGTCCAGTCGTCCAGTGCCGCCTCTTTTACCAGGCAGTTGTGCTGTCCGGAGGCCAGCAGCAGTTCGATGTTCAAACGCCGCGCCTGAATTACAGCCGGACTGTCGGTCAGCACTTCCATGCCCCGGCCGGCCGGCTCCGCACAGGAGGCGACAAGGCTTCTCGCGCCTTTTACCTCCACTAAACAGACTCTGCACGCGCCGGTAGGAGATGCCCCTTTCAGGTAACAAAGGGTGGGGATGTATATGTTATTCCTGCGTGCGACCTCGAGAATCGTTTCCCCTGAAGTGAAGGAAATCTCACGGCCGTTGATTTTGATAGTGTTTTCCGCTTCCATAAAAGGACTCCCGCCGTGGTTTGACATCAATCGTGAAAGACGTTGATGCAGAAAGAGTTTGCCCTTTTGAGTCGTCCCGGCTATGTTATTCGGAATTATATTCCCGAAAGAAAGATATTACTATGCTGCTGGAAAAAGGTGTTGTCGAGAAGGCCTCTCCTCAAACGGCCGTGGTCCTTGTGGAGCGGTCTTCGGCTTGCGACCATTGTAAGAGCCAAGGGGCCTGCGAAGTGCTTTCCGGGAGGACCATGCGCATCGAGGTCGCAAATGAACTCGGTGCCAAGGAAGGGGACCGCGTCGAGATCTCCATCCCCGCCGCGTCTGTCTTGAAGCTCTCTTTCCTGGTTTACCTGGTCCCCATTGTCGCCCTCGTGGCAGGGGCCTACGCGGGGAACCTCTGGGCCGAAGGAAAGGAAGCGGATCCGACCCTTTACGCCGTTACGATCGGCGTCCTGGCCATGTTCGGATCGTTTCTGCTCATCAAGAACTTCGACCAAGCCGCCTCTCAACAATCGTCGGAGTATCGGCCCCGAATGAGCCGGGTCTATCCGGCTAGTGAAGAGTCCCCTCCACCCTGCGATAGCAGATGAGCCCGCACTGAAGGCAGCGCCTCGCTTCTCGGACCGCCTGATCCTCGCTGTACGTCAACTCCACTTCCGCGGAGGGATCGACATTGAGTATCTCTTCCGGGGGCGTGGGGACCGGCTCGCGAGGGGCTGTGGAAACCGGCTCCAGATCAGACAGGCTGAGTACACGAGTATTGGCCCGTATCATGTTGTCAGGGCCTTCTATGCCGCTTCCTTCAAGGTACCGGTGAACGGTGTTCACCGCCCTTCTTCCCGAACCGATGGCCTCCACTACGGCACGGTAATCCCCGGCCGCCTCACCGGGTCTGAAAATTCCGGTTACTTCCCTTGCAGAAGGCCCGGCATAGGGGACCAAGGTTTCCCATGCTATCGCCCCTTCTTCGGACTCGATACCGCCGTTTCCACTCCCCGACTGCGACACATACATGAGTTCCGGAAAACGGCCCGAACCGGTAAGGAGGGTATCCGCTTCCAGGATTTCACGCCCTGATTCTCCCGAGGAGCCTGTGGAGGCCAGTTCCAGGTGTGTCAACTCATCCCCCTTGCCCAGCATGCGGGTGACGGTCGCCTCGAAATGGAGCTGAATGCCCTGTTCTTCGGCGTCTTCAAGCACTTCCTCCGAAAAAGGCGCCCGGTTGCGGGGCCCCCTGAAGACCATATGGACTTCCTGCGCTTCCTCCCGGATGTGAATCCGCGCGGCCTCCAGCGCAGCTCTTCCGCCGCCCAGGATGACCACGCGCCTTCCCAGAACCCGGTGCCTTCCTTCCCTGTGGGCCAGAAGGAAATCCAACAGTATGTATACGCCGGGGATGGGTCTCAGGAGGTCTCCTTCGGCCCGCTGGGGCATTTGCGTGTCCCAGCCCCCGAGTGCTATAAGGACCGCGTCATAGCCGTCCTGAAGCAATGAATTCACGGTCATGTCTTTTCCCAGGCGCTGTCCGGTCTTAAAAACGACACCAACCTCCTGCACGCCGTTAATGTCCCAATCAAGGACATCGGACGGCAACCGGTTCTGAGGAAGGCCATAGCGCAAAAGCCCGCCCATTCGTGAGGACCCTTCGTAAATCGTCGCCTCATATCCAAGCCTGTTCAGGAAGTATCCGGCTGTGAGCCCTTCGGCGCCGCCTCCCACCACTGCGACGCGTCTCCCGTTTTCAGGCGCCCGGTCGATCTGCACGCGTTCCCCGGACATCCGCTCCTGATCCGTGACAAAGCGCTTGAGGGGATTGATCGCAACGGCCTGGTCCACCAGGTTCCGCCTGCATTCGTACTCGCAGGGATGCACGCAGATCCTGCCGCAGACAGAGGGTAACGGGTTCTTTTCCTTGATGACGCGGAGGGCTTCCTTGTAATCGCCTTCGGCGATTTGGTGCACATACTCAGGGATATCGATGCCTGCGGGACAGGCACGCTGGCATGGGGCCGAGCATTGATCCGTGGTGTACTCACCCAGAATGCGCCTCGAGTTGGAGGTCAGGGTGATGATATGTTTCGGGCATACCCTTTCGCAGGTGCCGCAACCGGTGCACAGCTCCTTATCAACAACAGGGAGATTGTCAGGCCCCATGGACAGGGCCCCGAAAGGGCATGCTCGAACGCACGTGCCCAGGCCAAGGCATCCGATGGGGCACACCTTGGACCCCCCGTCCAGGAGGACGGCCGCCCGGCAGTCTTGAAATCCGTCGTAACGGTACTTCAGGTCGGCCTTCTCAAGGCCGTAGGTGCACCCGGAAACCGCTATTTCCGGTTCTCTTTCCTTGATTTCCACGCCGAGAAGAGCTGCGATCTTCGCGTGGACCTCGCTCCCCGACGCAACACATATATTGGGCGGCGCCGAGCCTTTTACAATCGCCGCCGCCGCACCGCTGCAACCGGGATGCCCGCAACCTCCGCAGTTTGCGCCCGGCAGGGCCTCCTCAACGGCCAGAATCTTGGGATCCACATACACGTAGAATATCCTGGAGGCCAAGGCAAGTCCTGCGCCCGCAACAAGTCCAAGACCTCCAATGGTCAGAAGCGCTTCGAGCATCATCTTACTCCGTGACCCGGGACCTCACCCGGTGGGCCGCCTACTGAACCATGCCCGCGAAACCCATAAAAGCCAGGGCGAGCATGCAGGCCGTGATGAGCGCCGCCGGCGTCCCAGCCAGGCTGGAGAGCACCGGAGCAGTGTTGAGCCGCTCCCGAATGCCGGTCATCAGAACCAGAGCCACCCCGTAGCCTACGCTCGAGGCGAGTGAGAAGACCAAAGTCTCAACGAAGGTGTACTCATTCTGGATATTAAGAACGGCAACGCCCATGACTGCACAGTTTGTGGTGATCAAAGGAAGGAAAATTCCCAGGGCCCGATAAAGGGCGGGGATCGATTTCTGGAGAAACATCTCCACGAGCTGAACAAGGGTGGCGATGACCAGAATGAACGCTATTGTTCGAAGGTAGCCCAGGCCGAAAGGGTTAAGGAGGTAATGCTGCACGTTCCAGGTCACCGCACTTGCCAGGGTCATCACGAAAACCACGGCCATGGCCATGCCTATGGCCGTGTCCAGGCGGTTGCTGACCCCCAGAAACGGGCACTGACCCAGGTATCGCACCAGGACCACGTTGTTCACGAACGCGGCACTGACAAACAGGAGCAGGAAATCGGTCATCGCTTGCTTACCCCCTCGGGGCCCCCTTCAGGTCCCCGCGTTTTATCAACGAATAGCGGCCGCGAGCCGCTGCATCAGCTGTGCTTTTTCTGCATCGTGCTGACCCAGTTCATGAGGCCCAGAATGATTCCGAGGCAGAGGAAAGCCCCAGGGGCCTTTACCATGATTGAAAAGGGCTCGTAGGATCCCCACATGACAGGCATGCCGAACCAGGTGCCGCTTCCGATGATCTCCCTTACCGAGCCCAGAAAAGTGAGAGAGAGCGTGAATCCCAGTCCCATCCCCAGGCCGTCCGCCAGGGAGGGAAGGATTGGATTCTTGGACGCGAAGGCCTCGGCCCGGCCTAGAATGATGCAGTTCACCACAATGAGAGGGATGAAAAGACCCAGGATCTGGTACATCGGATAGTAATAGGCCTGCATCATCAATTCCACAATTACCACGAAGGAGGCTATCACCACGATGAACGATGCGATTCTGACCTTCTTGGGGATCACCTTGCGAATAAGGCTGATCAGCACATTGGAGCAGACGAGCACGAAGGTGGTTGCCAGCCCCATGGCCATACCGTTCTCGGCAGCCGTGGTCACCGCCAGCACGGGACAGAGTCCGAGCACCAGCCGAAACGGCGGAATCTCTTTCCATAGGCCTTTGGTGAATTCATTGACTACACTCATGGATCAACTCACCTCCTCTTTTACCCTGGGAAACAGTTCCGCGGCCTTGTCCACGGCCGATGCCACGCCCTTGCTGGAAAGGGAAGCCCCGCTGATGCCGTTGATCCGTCCTCCGTCCTGGGACAACCTGACCCCCTCTTTGGTGTCAAGTCCACGGAACTGCTCGGTGAAACCGGGCTCCTGAATGCGTGCGCCGAGACCCGGGGTCTCAGAATGCGTCATGATACCTATGCCCGAGAGTTTCCCGTCCTTGTCAAACGCCACCATGACGCCGATCTCACCCCCATAGCCCATTCCCGAGGAGGCGTAGGCCAGGCCGACCATTTGGCCGTCCTTTCTTGCGGGGAAGACGGTCATCGTGACGGGATCTCCTTTGTCGTCCTTTCCCAGATCCACGGACAGCCGATCCTGAATAGGATCGTTGTCGTAGTCACGGCCTGCCAGGGCCGACTGGATGGAGGGCCCCTGGACGTATGTGAGCAGCTGGTTCTCCCTCTGTTCGAGAGTCGCCTGGTTTGTGAAAGAGAGGACCAGTCCCGAACAACCGCAGATCACGGTCAAGACAATGATCATTTTTAATAGTTCACGCAATTTCGACTCTCCTCCCCACGGCTCTCGGCCTGACGCGATCAAAGATCGGGGTCAGGGCGTTCATCAGAAGGATCGCAAAGGGTACGCCCTCCATGTACACTCCCCACATGCGAATGATGACGGTCAGCACACCGCAGCCGACGCCGTACAGGATCATGCCGGGTGCGCTCAGAGGCGCGGTTCCCTTCTCCGTAGCCAGAAAAAAGGCCGCCAGCATCATCCACCCGGAAAGGACGTGGTAAGTGGGATGTGCATAAACGCTTGAATCGATTTGGTGGAATATCATGGCGAACAGCCAGGCCGACACAATGAATGCTACCGGAATGTGCCAGGTGATGCGGTTGCGTGCCAGAAGGTAGCCCCCTCCCAGAAGTATTGCCAGTACGCAGCCGGTCCCGATCTCCCCGGGGACGTTACCGATAAAAAGGTCGCTCCAGGGGACCCAGTAAGCCATCTCCATGTCCTCGGACAGGGCCATGAGAAAGGGATCTGCGAGGAATCCTCCGGGCTCCATACCGAACAAGGGGTGCGGTATGGGGTAATCCGCCATCCTCGCGCTATAGGAGATCTGAACAAAGGTCCACCCGACCACAACCGGACTGAACGGGCTGTTGCCGAAGCCGCCGAGCAGGTGCTTACCCACAACTATAGCGGTAAAGGCCCCCGCAGCGGCCAGCCACCAGGGGATAAGTGAAGAGAAAACGAGGCCTAAAAGGATCCCCGTGACCAGGGCGGTACCGTCGGACACCCGGACCGGACGGCCCATCACTTTCTGCCAGGCGGCCTCTGTAAGAACGGCGGTCACGGCGCAGATAATCACGATTTTCAGGGCCTGCCACCCGAAAAAAAACCACCCGGCGAAAAGTATGGGTGCAAGCGCCAGGAGGTAATCGGCCATCATCTTGCGAACGGAGTCCCCCGAGTGCATGAAAGGGGACATGGAGACGTGAAGGTCGGGGCGTTTCATCGTTCCTCCCTCGAAACGGACAGTTCATGCTTCCCGAACCGGATGAGATGGACCATGGGCCTCCTTACAGGGCAGACAAAGGAACAGATCCCGCACTCGATGCAACGGAAGAGGTCGTTACCCTCCGCTTCATCGAACCTCTCGTACTCACACGCCCTGCTCAGTTCGTTGGGAAACAGACGCATAGGACAGGCCTGAACACAGCGCCCGCAGTTGACGCAGGGTTCGTTTTCATACGGAGCGAAATCCCCTTCCTCCTGGAAGAAGACGGTCTCGGTCTGCGCAATAAGCGGAACCTGGAGGCCGTACATGGCGTGCCCCAGAAAAGGCCCCCGGCAAATAACTCGTGCCGGATCCTTGGGGGCGGGGCTGAGGTGTTCCAGGGCGTCCTGGAGCAGGGTGCCTTCGCGGACCCTGATGAAGGTATTGATCCACTGGGACGGAGCCGATATCTGAATCAGGGCCTCACACTGCGACTTTCCTTTCAGGATGACTTCCGCAACTTGGGCCACCGTGCAGACATCAACGACAACGACTCCCACGGCACGGGCATCTCCCTCGGGCTGAGGGATTTCTCTCCCCGTAACATTCTGGACCAGCACAGCTTCAAGACCCATGGGGTAACGATCCGGTAGAAACGTCATCTCCACCCCGGCCATTCGAAGGCCCCTCTCCAGCGTATCGCTGAGGGCCTCCCTGGACGGGAGGGCCAGGACTGTGTTCGCCGCTCCGGTCAAGGCCTTTAGGAGAGGGATGCCGGCCAGGACTTCTTCCTCCAGGCTCTTGAGCGCATACCTCCTCACCATGACTCCCGGCTGCCGATCCAAACCGTTGATAATTAGATAGTCGATCGGACGTCTGAGGTGGGGAACGAATGGAAACAGCACAGGCGGCGTGAGTGAGGGCTGGGCAACGCGAACGGAAAGAGGCCAAGGGTATGCATCAGCCTCCCTGATGCCCGACTTGGAAAGCAGGCTCAACTGTGCCTGCAGGTCCTCAGGCGTCCGGCCGTCCGCCAAAAGCTTCTCGGGTTCCCCGCCCGAGCCGTTCGATTCAATTACCAGGGAGGGATACTCCCGTCCGAACGGACCGAGCCACGGCTTTATTGAAGAGACCTTCCCGGCAATGGATGCTCTCACGTCCGGAAGAATCCCGTTTTCGTCCCGAGCGATGCAATGTCCTTCCAGGACGGAATCCCCTACGCCGACCGTTGGCTCGACGCTGCCCTGCGGGTATTCCAGTGGAATGACCACCCGGGGCGGTGGCGGTAACCGCTTCGGTTCCAGGGCCAGGTCTCCGATATCCGTCTTTTGAACCCGTATTCCCTTTAGTCGTTTCATGGCCACTTTTTGTCGAACCTCGAGCGCTTTTAGGCTTCCAAGCGGCCTTCACGTCGACCGTGTTCATGTCTGAGCGCCTTACCCGCACGGGCATCAACAGGGCCCGCAACGTAAAAGGGCGCTTCGGCCTGGGGTCGAGAGCCGATAGGGGCCGAACGCTTGGCAGTACCCACACGCGCTTACGGTGAAAAAACACCGGTTTAGTTGACGGTTGGATGGACCCCGGATCGAATCACCGGATTTCTATAATGAACCTCTCCCGATGTCAAGGTCGTTTTGCCTGTTCGGACCTTGAATGCCTCTTGTTCTTAGGGCAATTTCTTCCGTTCCCCTAGTCTAGTGCCCATCCAGAAACGCTTTTTGGGCACTAGCAAGTTTCCAATTCAGAAATGAGGATTTTTTGTCAAGATCAAGGAA
>CAYVDE010000079.1:11538-14612 GCA_964450535.1 uncultured Desulfobacterales bacterium | reverse complement strand
GGGCCGTATTGCAGATTATGTCTTGGAGTATCCCTACTGGGGGTTCAGGGAGGAGGCGGCTTGATCACTACCTGGGCCGGCGGCAAGGGGGGTCTTCCTTGGCCCCTTCCAGGATCTTGCGCATGCGGTTTCGTTCAGCCCTGACCTTGCGGAGGCGGTCCTCCAGGGCCTCGCGCTCTTGGCGGGGGCTTTCCAAGAGGCTCTTTTCGAGGTCCGCCGCCTCTCGCTCGAGACGGTAGAGATCCTGGGCTATCAATCTAATGGACACGGCTGCTCTTTTGTCTTCAGCATATCAGATCTTCCGGGTATCTGAAGGTTCCTCGTCCGGAGGCTCCTCGTCCGGATCCAATTCCCTTAGCTTTTCCCGGAGGTTGCGGATCTCATCGCGGATGCGGGGGATGACGTCCTTCTGAATTTTTTCGCGGACGTCCTGTTCAAGACCTTTGAGTTCATCGATCAGCTCTTGGAGTTCTTTTTGCATTTCCTCGCCGTTTTCGGGATCGGGTTCATTGCCGGATTCCCCCGACACTGTTTGTGTTCCCCAGGAGCGAAAGGCGGCCCCTGCGGTTTCCGGCCCGCACCATAGGGCTGTGACAAGGGGCAGGATGAAAGCGGCTCCTGTTACCAGGGCTCCTCTTTTCATGATGTGTCCTCCAGGATTTACTCCATGCCGCTCAGCATTCGTTTTCAAGACAAAGTGCAGCCGCCCGGCCGGGTGAAATTAGGCTGGCCAAGTCCCCGGGGCTGAAAGCAAGTCCATGGAAGAGCTTGCGTTCCACATCCCTGCATACGGCGAAGTTCTTTGCTATCCTCGCTATACGGTCCTTTTGGCCCTTTCCGTATCGAAGGATCAGGTCCTCCAGCCGCTCTTCGAGGCTGACGATTCGGTCGTGGTTGACCCGCTTGTCAGCGTAATAGACTATCTCCTTTTCCATTATGGAGCCATCGGGACGGAAGTCCTCGAGCCTCACGTGTTCTCCGACGATGGTTGCGATCTCGTCGAATCCCAGTTCGCGACACATGTCCCGCCCCCTTGCCGAATGGTCCTGGCCCGTCTCCAGGCACTCGGCCTTGGCAATGTCGTGCAGCAGGGCGCCTGCGCGTATCATGTCTTCGGAGAGATCCGTTCCCGACTGTATGTGGGCCTTCCCGATCAGGACCGCGGCCTCCTCCACCATGATGGAGTGCCTGCGGATGTGCTCCGGCATGCCGATCTCCTCCATAACAGAAAGGCACATGTCAAGCGACGGGATCATGGGTGGTTCTCCAATTCTTGCCATATATAAATCTGATTCCCCTTGTTTCAGGTCGAGCGAAGCCAATGTGGCTCGTGACATACTGTCTTAGTATGAATGAAAACTTTCCCCGGGTCAAAGGGAGATCGGATCTCCTTTGGCTGGGCCAGGATCAATACCTCGCGTTTTGCGTTTTCAATGGCCTCGCGCCGCTGTTCCAGGCCCGAGTACATTATGAGGATCAAGGCGGGCAGGAGGGCGAAGCCCGGCGGGGAGCCCGGATAATGGGGGCCGGGTGAGTTTTTCGCCTGATGTTAGTATTCGTTGATAGTTGCCACGTAGGCCTCGATTTTCTTGAAAATGTCCGGAGGCAGTTCCTCAAACTCCACCCCCATGCCTAGTTCCTGGCCGTCGCGCGTGACCCGCCGTATCCTTCCGGGGAACTCATGTTGACCCTCCATCCCCAACAGGGGAAACGTGAGCAGAATGTTTTCGCCGATTTCCACGGCCGGGGGCTCACTCTGCGGGCCCGCCTTGATGCAGAAAAGAACACCCCCGCTGCTGATGTCCCGGATCATGCCGCTTTCTTCCCAGTTGAAGCCGGTGGCAGTGGCGGGGAGCATGCATTCCACCCGCCTGACCTTCCGCAGTTCGACGCACTGAACCTCATTCGGGTAGGACAGGAACAGGAGAGGAAACGGTTTGAGGATCAGGCCTTGCACGGTGACTATGCATCCATAGACGGACCCGAAATGGACATAACGAAGGATAAGGTCCATACCCGCGCTGAGTTTTTTACCCAGAGACAGGGGCTGCGGAAGCTGAATGATCAGATACTGCTTATCGCGCATGCCCACAAGGACGCTTTTGAATCTGTTTCCCGCCTCTCCAATCTGAATGGATACGTCTATCCCTAGAGAAGCGACAAATTTGGTTGACCGGATGTCGTTTTGGTTTGGCATAACAGTTGGGTTCTTGCTCCTTGCAAAGTTTGTCAAACAACCTTTTTGTCACTTCTGCTATCGACAGGACCTGGAAAAAACTTCAATCAAGCAACCGGCATCTGTTCTATGTGCTGGAACGCCCTCATTCAGTCGCCGAGGAGCTTTCTAAATGAGTCCTGAACGCCCTTAACGGTGTCTTTTACCGCCTTGCCTCCTTTTTCCACAGTGCCCGGCCGGGGCTCGGATTCATCTGCAGGCTGCCTGCGGGAGGATGGGCCGGCGTTTGCCCCTTCCAGCAACTCCAGGGCGGACAGGCATGGGTCTGATTCTTCCTCGGCACCCGCGGCAAGGGCTCCTGCCAATCCCACCGGGCCTAAGAGGAAAAACCCCCCGAGCCCTTTGGCTATCGTGGTCAAAGTCCGGGTCGCATCCAGGGCCAGCGTGGGCTTGGCCAGGGTTCCCCCCAGCTTGAAACCCCTGGTCAGTTCACCCAGGCTGAGACTCAATTTTCCTGCCACGATTGTGTCCAGTCCCTCCTTGGGCCGGGGGACCAGGCCCACGTTCAAGGTCTCGTTTCTCAGGTTGATGTTTCCTGCCCCCCGAACAGTCATTGTAGGAGTGTCAAAGACCAATACCGGGATCTCCGCCAGTCCCTTTTCCACCGCGATCATAGCGATCAGGCAGTTCACCTCCACCTGTTCGCTCTTGTCTTTAATGGGATTGAGCAGCCGAAGAATCCCCGCCCTGAGGTCTGAACCGACTATATTGAGATAGTGATCGTCCACGGACCCTTTGGATACGGCCAGCTTGACACTGCCCTCCAGCCCGGCCATTATGGCTGCCATGCTCTCGCCTTGCCCCTGAAGTCTGATATCCGTCCTGAGCCGCCCGGAAA
>CAYVDE010000079.1:0-11438 GCA_964450535.1 uncultured Desulfobacterales bacterium | reverse complement strand
GCCATGCTCTCGCCTTGCCCCTGAAGTCTGATATCCGTCCTGAGCCGCCCGGAAATCCGGCCTGCGCCCTTGAATTCCCCGGCCAGGCTTGCCAGGTCCAGGTTGTTCGCCTGAAGGGAAATATCGGTTTTCAGTCCGGGCTGGACGGCTTCCGCCCGGCCCGATCCCTGGACGAGCCCCTCTCCCACTGCCGCCTGAAACGGTTGGATAACAAGTCGGCCGTTTTTGAGCTTCGCCTCGATCCGGACATCCTCTAGAAGAGACCAGGGGAGAAACACTTCACCGGCCTGCAAGGAAACATCGGCGTCAACTTTTTGCAGGCCTTCCGCCGAAAAGCGATTGTCAGAAAAGACCTTGTCTCTTTTTGGCACAGATGTGCCGGCCTTTTCCGATTGTGTCCGGTTGTGTTGGACTCCGTTTCCTCCGGTCAGCCAGGCAAGGTCCATGGCCTTGGAGTGCAGATCCAGGGACACGTGGGGCCTGGGACCTGCCATGTCTAGAATACAGGATCCGCTCAGGTCACTCCGGCCACGGACGATTTCCATGTCCTTAAAGGCAAAGATCTTGTCCGAAGGGTCTGTTAATGCGGCTTTGACCGTAAACGGGGTCTTGAGGGACAGTTCCTGTCCCAGGGTGCGATTCAGTTCGTCAGGGGCGACCACACGCCCTGACAGGTTCAGGGCCAGGCCCCGGAAGGCCAATGGATCCTTTATATGTCCTTTGATGTCCACGCGGCTTCCGGCCGATTCTAAGGCAAGATCCATGGGCCAGGCCTTTGCCGGATCGAACAGCGAGTCGAGCGATCCCAGGCTGCCGGAGACACGGAAATCGACCCGCCCCAAGGCCCCGTTCAACTCGAGGTCGACGGGGCTCAGGCCGGAATCGCTCCGGGCCGTAACCAGCTTAAGGGACAAGGATTTGGAGTCGCCTGTCGCACCGTCCCTGTAAGTCAGAACGCCGTCCTGAATATGGAGGTCATAGACCGTCAGGGGTGGGGGAGCCGCTGGCCCGGGCTCTTCAGCCCGCTTTTCCGGCTCCATGACCAGATTGGTCCGTCCCCCGGGACCGGTTTCCACCAGTATGTCCGGACGCACCGCCAGAAGCCGGTTGATCTGGAGATCCCCGCCCAGAAGGGGAACCAGGGCTACCTGGACCTCGAATCGTTCCATGGTGACCATGTGAGGTGTGGAGCCCCAATCCGCATTGGCGAATCGCACATCCCGGATGACAAGAGAAGGCCTCAAACCGATCTTCAAGTCCATGTCCCCGCCAAGGACCAACCTGCGGCCTGTTGCTTTCAGGGCGGCCTGTTCTATTCGAGGCTTGAGGGAGTTGTAATCATATCGGGCGACGACGGCATATAGAGCCAGGGCCGCTGCCGTCACAACGCACACCAGGATAACGGCAATCCAAAGGAGCCTCTTGCCTGCCTTTGCCATGATCGATTCCTCTGCTTTGTGAATACCCTTTGGATTCCTTTCCTCTGACGTCAGGCGAGGTTGTGGATTTCCTGGATTATATGGTAGTAGATGAGTATACTATGTGCAAGTCAGTCCAGGCCATGAAGGAGTGTTCAGGTTCAAAGCGAATCAAATTGAACAATGATCATTCAGGCCTGGACCGCGATATCATTTTGTCAAGAGAGGTAGAGAATGAAAAGAGTTGTTTTTTTTGTGTTTTGGTCTGCAGCGTTTTTGTCATGTATTCCGGGCGTTGGAAATACCCAGACAGCGGTGCCGCACCTTGTTATAGAGGAACCCGTGTTCGATGCGGGAGAGGTCAAGGAAGGAACCCGGATTTCGCATGACTTCACCATTGTTAACAAGGGAAAAGCCACTTTGCAGATTCAAAAGGTGTCACCCGGGTGAGGATGTGCTGTTGCGTCCTACGACAGGACAATTCCCCCGGGAGGGGAAGGGAAGATAACGCTTTTTGTAAATACCAAAGGGTATGAAGGAAACATGTATAAGACCGCCGTGGTTAACACCAATGATCTGATTAAAGGGCGTTTTATCATCGGCATCCGGACCTTTGTCAAGGTCCCCGTATCGCTGAGGCCAAGGTACGTTTTGCTCAAAAGTGTAAAAGGCAGGCCGACAACAAGGACTATTGAGATCACGGCAGGGCTGGATACGCCCCTGGAACTGGAGCCGGCTGAATCCAACCTCGGGGGCGCTCTTACTTATCGTCTCGAGGAAGTGGAAGAGGGCCGGAAGTTCAAAGTTCACTTTACCAGCCTTCCGGACGCATTCGGATCGTTCCGCGGCTACCTCAACCTGAAAACCAATTACGAAGAAATGCCCGTTGTTAATATCCGTATCAATGCAAGTATTCAAAACCCATAGAACCGCCCAAGGATTAGGGGGACGCTCATTTTTTGTTGGCTGCCGCGGCAAAAGTTAATAAGTAAAGAGCGTCCCTTATTTATCATTTATTCCGGGTTGTTGCGTTTTTCACCGAACACTCTGGGATTTCCCAGGAATTTGAGGGTCACGATGCTGGAGAGGACTGATCCCACGGTCTCGATGGCCTTCCTGAAAGGGGTGTTTCGGACATACTTCCATCGGGTGTCGCCCGGGTTGTTCTCGGGCATGCTAAGGTTATTCAGGATAGGGGCCTTGAGGTTCTTCAGGTCGGGCGAGTGCACGCGGATCGAGGCGTCCCCGCCGGGGAGGATGTCCGCGACATAGTTGAGCGCCACCTGACCGTTGTCAAAGACGGCTGTGGTGGCCTTTCGGCCGGCCTCGAAGTTACCGATGGTGGCGTCCGGGACGGTCTCGATGAGGTTCCACCCGGTGAAAACCAGGTCCTTGGCCATGTTGACCACGCTCCCGGCCACTCCCTGAATCAGATCGCCGAAGACCGCCTCTTTGAGCTTGGAGAAAAAGAAGCCCACCCTTTGGCCGAACCCCTCGGGCTCTGCCTCTCCGTCAGGCCGCCATGTTCCGAAGCTGAAGGCGCTGCCCAGGTCCTGGAAGAAGTCCGCCACAGAACCTACCAAACCCCGCCGTTGTCCTTCCTGGATCGTCCCGTCCTCGTCCCGGTAATGCCTCTTTGCGCCGAACATGAGGTTTCCCGCAAAGTTTTTCAGGTTGTCCAGGGCGTCCTTGATGTTTTTTCCGATGCGGCCCCAGAAGTTCCGCTGCTCAGGCGGGTCGGCCTCATATCGCTTGTTTCCCAGGTCATAGTGGTCTCCGCCCGGGCTGGCCAGCAGCTGATCGTCCTTGTACTTGGCAACATCGCTTAAAAGGCCTGAGGGTGTGACCCTGAATCCCTGCCTTTCATAAGCACCGGCAGCGGTTTTGGCGGTCTGCGTGTTAATCGGTTGGGCCTTTGGGGAGGCTCTGGAGCCGAAGTCTATCCGGTCCAAAGGGGGCATGGTGGGAAGCGATTCCGACCGGCCGGTCTGCTCCGCCTTGGGGGTGTTGGCGCTAGTCAGGAGCCTGGATTGGAAGTCAGGGCCCTGGGCCGGAACTCCGGGTCTAGTCGTGGGCTGGACCGGCTGCTGAATGAAAGTAAAGGGGGTCTCACGAATGTCCATGGATCAATCCTTTGAAATGCTGAAAAATCGACGTCGATTCCTTTGGTATGCAAGAGCCCTGCCATTGCCAGCAGATTGTGGATAGAAAAAAACCGAGTAAATTCAGAAAGAAAAGCGAGCCAGAGAAGATGAGCCCGCGGTTTATGGCAACCGGGCGGAACAAATTGCCGCCTCCCGGGGCATTGGGGTTGAGATGAGTTGAGGCTCTGCAGGAAATCCATTGAGATCAAGAGGCGTTTTTTTTATCATGAATTATTACAGATGTTCTCTTGTCGATGACGGGACCACGCACAAATTCAATCCAATGCACCGGAAACCCGTTGAGGGACCGGAACAGAAACAAGGAGGCTGCCGTGGGAAGAGTGATGATTACAGCGATTATTGTTGTGCTTTTATTGTGGTCACCCGCCCAGGCCCTGGACATCGGCGGGGCAACCCTGCCGGACACCATGACTGTGGAAGGCCGGGACCTTGTGCTGAACGGGGCGGGGCTTCGAAAGAAGTTTTTCGTCAAGGTATACGCCATGGGCCTCTATGTCCTTAAAAAGACAAAGGATGCCGGAAAAATCATTCCAGCCGACGAGCCCATGGCAGCGCGCATGCACTTCATCTATGACAAAGTCTCCGCCAAGGACCTGGTGGACGCCTGGCAGGAGGGGTTCGAGAACTCTACGGGCGGGAATCTGGACCCTGTCCGGGAGAGGGTGGAGACCTTCAACGGGTACTTTGCCGGTGACGCCAAAGACAACGATGTTTACGAATTTGTCTACGTTCCCGGAGAAGGAGTGCGGACCATTTTCAACGGGCGGCTCGTGGGGACCATCCCGGGGCTGGACTTCAAGCAGGCCCTGTTCGGCATATGGCTCGGGGAGACGCCGGCCGACAAGTCGTTGAAAAAGGGCATGCTGGGACAATAAAACCCCTGCCTGTCTTGCTTCCTCAAATGCCTCGGGGTGTCAAAACCCCCGGGGGATGGGCCTGAGGTAGAAAATGTTTGTCAAAAGGGAAAGTTCTCCGTGGAGGTTGGTGACCTTATTATGCCTCTTCATGACGGGGGTTCTGCTGTGTTGTGTGCAGCCGGCATTTGCGGAGGATGAGGCTGTGATCCGCCTCCGCCGGGAAATGGTGCGAAACCAGATCTCCCATCCTCCGGACTACCGGGATCCGGTACGGGACTCTTCGGTGCTTGAGTCCATGCTCAGCGTGCGCCGCCACCTTTTTGTCAGGTCGTCGGACCGGGGCCGGGCTTACGGCGACCATCCCCTGCCCATCGGTTACGGCCAGACCATATCCCAGCCCTACATAGTCGCCCTGATGACGGAGATGCTCGGGGTGGAGCCGGAACACCGGGTGCTGGAGGTGGGGACCGGTTCCGGTTACCAGGCGGCCGTCCTGGCCCATTTAGTGGATGAGGTCTACACGGTCGAGATCGTAGAGCCTCTGGGGGAGGAAGCCGGGGCACGCCTGGAAAGCCTGGGCTATGACAACGTCCATGTCAAGATCGCGGACGGCTATCACGGCTGGGCCGAACACGCCCCTTACGACCGGATCATAGTGACCTGCGCGGCGGGCCTTGTGCCGCCGCCCCTGATCCGCCAGCTGAAGGCCGGGGGGCGCATGTGCATTCCCGTGGGAGGACAGTACTCGGTCCAGTACCTCACCCTGGTGGAAAAAGATGAAGACGGCGGTGTAACCATGCGAAAAGAACTCCCCGTGCGTTTCGTCCCCCTTACCCGCCGAACCAGGTAGCATCGCCGGAGCGGCTGAAGGCCACATGGTACCAGCCATATGAACCCCGCGCCCACCCATTCGTCCGGACCACGCCGCGCCATTCTGCTTTTTGCGACCTCGGCCTCGGTGCTTGCGCACGAGATCCTGCTCATGCGAATGCTCTCCTTCGCCTTTTGGCATCACTTCGCCTCCATGGTGATCAGCATATCTCTCTTGGGATTCGGGGCCGCAGGGGCCTTTCTCTTTCTTGCCTATGAACGAGTGAAGCGTGATACGGACGGGCTCCTGGTCTTGCTGGCCGCAGGCGCGGCGGTAGCCTTTCCAGGATCCCTGGTGCTTTTCAGGGCTTCGGGCCTTGACCCGCTTCAGCTTGTGTGGCGATCCGGCGAGTGGCTGAACATGGCATGGGCCTATTTGGCTCTTTCCCTCCCGTTCCTGTTTGCGGGGGGCATCGTCGGGACCGTCCTCAGCCGGGCAGGGGAACGCACTCCTCGCATGTACGCCGCCGATCTGGGAGGTGCCGGCGTCGGTGCCCTGGCCGTGGTGCCGGCCCTGTGGTCGGTGCCTCCCTGGACACTGCTTCCGGTTCTGGGGGCGCTCCTGTTGCCCGCGTCACTGCCGTGCGCCCGGGCTGCGGCCTCACCGGCCAGGGCTTGCCTGGCCCTGGGCCTGTCCGCGGCAGTGCTGGCCGCAGGCGGCGCAACGGTTTCTCTCGCACCCAGGGTCCACGAGACCAAGGAATTACCCCAGACACTCGCCTTTCCGGATGCACGCATCGAGGCCCTGCGCCTGAGTCCTCTGGGACTGGTCCACGTGGTCGGAAGCCGATTCATTCACAATGTGCCCGGCCTCAGCCTCCGGTACGGCGAGATAACCGATGAACCCCTTCCAGGCCAGAAAGGCCTTTTCCTGGACGGGGCGGGGGCGGGGAGTATCACGCGATACACGGGAAGAAGGGAAGAGACGCTCCCCCTTGACTACACGACTGCCGCCCTCCCATTCCATGTGCGTCCAGCGGAACGAGCACTGGTGGTGGGTGCGGGCGGAGGCGCCGATGTCCTGCTGGCCCTGCACCACGGGGTTTCGGAAATAGATGCCCTGGAGGCTAACTCCCGTGTAGCCTCCCTGATGACCGGGCCGATTGCCGATTATTCCGGCGGGCTGTTCGAGCGTCCGGGAGTGCGATTGATCGTGGACGAGGCCCGTAGATACGTCCAGGGGCGGGGAAAAAAGTATGACTTGATCCAGCTCTCGGGTGGCGCATCCTTCGGAGCGGCTTCAGGAGGGCTCCATGCGGCCGCAGAGGAATACCTCTTTACAATAGAGGCATTCGAGGCGTTTCTTGGCCGGCTTAACGAAAAAGGGGTCCTTGCGGTTACACGCTATCTCAAGGCCCCGCCCCGGGATTCCCTCCGGGTGCTCGCCACGGCCTTGGAGGCATTGAGGCGTTACGGTGTGAACCGGCCCGGGCAGTGCATTCTCTTCATTCGCAGTTGGAGCACTACCACGATCGTGGTGGGCAAGACCCCGTTTTTACCTGAAGAGACGGCTGCGGCCGTGGTTTTCTGCGATCAAAGGAGCTTTGATACGGTCTTTTATCCTGATATCACCCCGGATCGGATCAATCGCTACGACATCCTGCCCCGTCCCTGGTTTTATGAGGGGGCCTTAGCCCTTTGCGGCCCCGATTCGGAGTCGTTCCTGGATGCCTACCTCTACGACGTTGCTCCCCGTTCGGACGACCGCCCTTACTTCTCACGCTTTTTCCGCTGGGACCGGGCTTCGGAGATGTTCGGGCACCTTCGCCGGGAGTGGCTCCCCCGGGTGGAGTCGGGATATGTCTTTCTCCTGGCCACCCTGATACAGGCGACCCTGGCCGGGGCCGCGCTTATCCTTCTTCCCCTGTTGTTCCTGGGGAGACGGGCCTCAAAGACCGTGAGCACGGACTCTCAACGGCGTATGAGTACGTTCAGGGTCCTGGCCTATTTCGCCATGCCGGGTTTCGGGTTCATGTTCTTCGAGATGACCTTCATTCCCAAGTTCACTCTGCTGCTCGCACACCCGGTCTACGCGGCGGCCGTTGTGCTTTCTGCGGTGCTCGTTTTCGCGGGTCTCGGAAGCCTTTCGCTGGCGCGGCTGGGACATGGAGGAGCCCGGCTCCTCTGGATAGGGGGGGTGGTCCTTGGGCTGTGGATCGGGGCCATGGCATTGGCCGGGGATAGGCTTATTCAGATTGCTCTGGCCTGGAACGGATTTGCCCGCCTTTCCGTGGCCGTGGGATGCCTGGCCTTGCCGGCCTTTCTTCTGGGGTGGCCTTTTCCCCTGGGCCTGCGCGAGTTGTCCAGATCCCGGCCGGCGCTTGCTCCATGGGCCTGGGGTGTGAATGGGTGCGCGTCCGTGATGGGTGCGGTCCTGGGTAAGTGCCTGGCCATGGATATGGGGTTCCGAGCGGTCATGGTCGTAGCCTGGCTGCTTTACCTCATTGCGGCAGCTCTGTTTCCAGGAAATGCCCGTGAAAGGTCTCCCTGATTCAATTCAGCGGATGGCCGGTTCCAATCCCTGTGCCGCTCTGCTATATAGAGATCTGCGATCCGGAGCTAAGGAAGCCGGACGCCGGCACCTGGAATTCCGGCAATGGACAGGCGCCCCTGATCCACGGAGAAATTTCATGAACAAAACCGGCGTGGAAAATGAACACCGAGGTTATTCGGGCCGATTCGTAGTGCTCGTGACTGTTTTCGTGGCCTGCCTGATCGGGGCCAACATAACGGCCGTAAAGCTCGTGGTCCTGCGAGGGCTGGTCCTGCCGGCGGCCATTGTAGTCTTCCCGCTGAGCTACATCGTGGCTGATGTGCTCACCGAGGTCTACGGCTATGCGGAGGCCCGCAGGGTCATATGGCTCGGGTTCCTCTGCAATCTTTTGGTGGTGGGGGCGATCTGGGTGGGCCAGGTGCTTCCCGCAGCCCCTTTCTGGGACGGGCAGGCGTCGTACGAGCGTATTCTCGGTTATGTGCCACGGATCCTTCTTGCTTCGTTCCTTGCCTACCTCGTCGGGGAGTTTGCCAACGCCTATGTCCTGGCCCGCATGAAGATCGCCACAAAGGGTCGCTGGCTCTGGACGCGGACCATCGGTTCCACCCTAGTGGGGCAGGGACTGGATTCCCTCATATTCATAACCGTGGCCTTTATCGGCACCATACCGCTTTCGGCCCTGGCCTTGGCGGTGGTTGTGCAGTGGCTCGCCAAATCGGCCTACGAGGCCGCGGCCACTCCCATAACCTATCTCGTGGTGGGATACCTAAAGCGAAAGGAACGGCTGGACGTCTACGACCATAAAACGCGGTTCAATCCCCTTCTGGTATCGAAGAGTTAACGCAGCAAGCTCATGAATAGTGCGGCTTTCAAGCAAATGGATCGGGAGCAGGAATTCATGCTCAATCAACAGGAGATTCCTTCAAATTACGACGTGGCGGTGATAGGCGGCGGGCCCGCCGGTGCGGCAGCCGGTCTTATGCTCGCGCAGAAAGGGGTGCGGGTCGGGATTTTCGAAAAGGAGCCTGTCCCGCGGTACAAGCCGTGTGGCGGCGGGGTTACTGCCCGGGCTATGGAACTCCTGCCGGCCCCCGCGGCCGAGGTGATCGAACGGAGATGCAAAACGGTAAGCCTTCACCTGGGTCCTGAGAGGCTCGGGTTCACTGTTCATAAGCAGGATGCCCTTCTCGGTATGGTCATGCGTGATCGGTTCGACGCGGCGCTCCTTTCCTCGGCCTGGGAAGCAGGAGCAACTATCCATTCGGCATGCCGCGTGACCGGAGTGCGGTTGGAAGGAGAGGGTGTTCACCTTGAGACGGCCCGCGGCGGGACCTTCTGCCGTTTTGTGGTGGCCGCGGACGGGGCCCATGGCCGGATCGCCGGCATGGCCGGCTGGCGGGAGACACGGCGACTAGCCCTTGCCCTGGAAATGGAGTTGATGGCGCCTCCGGATGCCCTTCATGCCACGATGGATGAGGCCAGGTTCGATTTTGCGTGTGTTAATGAAGGCTATGCCTGGACATTCCCGAAACAGGACCATCTCTCTGTTGGCGTGGGCGGCATGTTCAGGGGAAAGGTGCCGGCCCGGCTTCCCGCAAGGCTCGGGAATTACCTGGCCCAAAGAGGCCTTGAAAAAGGACGCGTTCTCCGCCGGCAGGGAGGGGCGATACCGGTATCCCCCAGAAGGGACGGGTTCGTTCGGCACAGGGTTCTCCTGGCCGGGGACGCGGCAGGGTTGGCCGATCCCTTGACCGGGGAAGGGATTTACAGCGCGCTTGCGAGCGGGTTTATGGCGGCAGGAGCCCTTGTGGAAGGGGACTTTCAGGAACCGGCGGTCAGAGAGGCCTATGAGGCCGCACTGGGGGAGCGGATTTTAGGTGAGCTGTCACTGGGACGAGGCCTGGCTGCCTTTTTCTATGGATGGCCTCGAGTGCGAAATCGGCTGTTCGGGCTCTATGGTCAGCCTTTGTCCGAGGCCGTGGCCATGGTGATTCTGGGCAGGAAAGGATACAAAGAACTGCTGGCGAACCCCCGGAACTACCTTCGCCTCCTGAAAGGCAGGGGACGTTTCATAAAAGGTGTCCATTAGGGTTTAATCGGAAGAGGCCTGTTCACAAAATCGTGGAAGTGGCGGTACTGGGCCAGCAGGGTGAAGACGCGCCTGATCAGGCTGGGATTGACGCGTTGTGCGTGGCGCAGGCTGCGCAGGAACAGCCGGCGCAAATCAGGCCCGCCCAGCAGGAAGTATCGAACCATGCGGTGCAGCGACAGAAGCTGGGTTGGATCGAACTTCTTGTTGACGTAGTGTTCTGTAAAGTAGTCGACTCCGTTGAGCCATTCGCGCAGACGGCGCTCGAAAAGCTCCGGTTGGTATATGCGCTGGAACAGCGCCCAGTAACCGTCAAGCAACGCGCGCCGATCGAGTTTCAACGGTACAACGTTTGTGTCCAGTTGCCACTCGCCGCTGAAGTTCTGCTCGCGCAGGCGGCCTGCGGCCGCCAGGCGGTCGTGCAGAGGCGTGTGGGGCGGCGCGTTGAGCAGCGATATGCCGGCAATCGGGCTTGAACTGCGTTCTATAAAATCAAGAAGCTCTGCAAAGCTGCCGTCGTCGTCATGGTCAAATCCGACTATCAGGCCCAGGAAGGGCACGATGCCGTGGCGAGAGATACGCTCGATGCGCTCCAGCAGCGGTCGCTCCAGGTTGTGCTCCTTATGCACCTCGGCCAGGCTGGCACGGCGAACCGTTTCGACTCCCAGAAAAAGCATCGAGAACCGGGCGTCGGCGAAACGCCTCAGCAGTTCAACATCGTCGCCGATGCGAACCGTGATCTGGGCGGCAAAAGAGAGAGGACGGGTCTGCTGTATGTTCCACTCAATCAGCGCGTCGAGCAGGGCCTCGGTGAAACGCCGGTTGCCGAAGAAGTTGTCGTCCGAGAAGAACACCGAGCGCGCTCCGGCTGCGTGGGCGCGGGCCACTTCGGCCAGCACCTGGACCACCGACTTTGTGCGGTAGCGTCGGCCCGCGTACTGAAGGACATCGCAGAAGTCGCAGCGGTTGGGGCATCCGCGGCTGGTCTGGACGTTGAGGCTTAGGTAGTCGTCGGTATCGATCAGCGACCAGTCCGGAGCCGGGCTGTAACTCAGGTCCACGTGTTCGGGTTGCTCGTAAACCGCCTGAGGCCGGCCGGCACACCACTCGCGCAAAAAGCGAGGCCAGGTGTGTTCCGCCTCGCCTGTGAAGTGGAAGTCAGCCAGTCCCCGGCAGCTATCCGCCTCTATGGTGGCGTAGGTTCCGCCTAGCGCCACCGGGATACCGCGCTGCTGGAAACCCCGGCACAAAGACTTGATACGATCGGCGTGCAAGGTGGCGCCGGTGATCGCCGCCAGGTCGGCGGGACGGTCCCAGTCCAGCGGCCCGATGTTTTCATCGGACAGCGAGTATTCCACTGCGACGTCCGGCGGGGTAAGGGCCATCAGGGTGGCCAGGGCCGCATTGGGCATAAGGGTCTTGGCGCCGAACATCTCGACCGCCCCTTGCATCGACCAGAAGCTCTCCGGATGGCGGGGGGCCACCAGGTGGATGCGCCATGGGCGGTCGCCGTGGCCGTAGCGTCTGGTTCGGGGGGTTGCCATG
>CAYVDE010000078.1:0-14762 GCA_964450535.1 uncultured Desulfobacterales bacterium | reverse complement strand
TTATTTATCATTAACAATACCCTTGTTTTTTCCTTATCTCCGTACCCCAAGCTCGAAAGGAAAACAACCCCGCAAAGGCGTTTTACTAAAGGCCGTGTGTATGGCTGCATGCCGGTACGCCCTTCAGGTGCTCGGATAAAGGACTTTAAAGCGCACTGTAAATGATTATGATAAAATAAAATGATGCCCTGAAAGGAGAAAATTTTAATGGAGCATTTGAAGACCCCGATGGACATCCTGAAGGTCCTTGACAAATCCAACTGCCGGGAATGCGGCGAGCCGACCTGCCTGGCCTTTGCCGCGGCCGTGTTCAAGGGGAAGCGGTCCCTGGATGAGTGTCCTCGTCTAGGACCTCAGGTACTCAAAGAATATTCCGCCCATGCCACAAGAGGCAAGAGCAACGAGGAAGACATGGAGGAAGCCGCTGCAAATCTCCGGAACAGGGTTGCTTCCATGGATCTCGCCTCGGCTGCGGTGCGTCTGGGAGGCAGGTTTTCCAAAGATCGTTTGACCATCAAAGTCTGCGGAAAGGACGTTCACGTGGACAGCAAGGGAAAAGTTACTTCCGAGATCCATGTCCACCCATGGCTCGTCATCCCCTTGCTCACCTATGTGCTGGAGGGTGAGGGCCGGCCTGTATCCGGAAACTGGGTCCCGTTCAGGGAACTCCGGGGCGGGGCTGCGTGGGAGGGCCTGTTCGAGCAGCGCTGTGAAAAGCCGCTGAAGAAGGTGGCGGATTTCTACACGGACCTGTTCGAGGACATGCTGCATGTATTCAACGGCAAGCGCGTGGACAACCTGTTTGATTCGGACATATCCATCGTCCTTTACCCGCTTCCCAGGGTGCCGATTCTTTTCTGCTACTGGAGGCCCGAGGACGGCATGGATTCCAGTCTGAACATATTTTTTGATTCAACGGCCGACAAGAATTTGACAATAGAGGGGACTTACGCCCTTATAACCGGGCTTGTGAGAATGTTTGAGAAGGTGGCCCAAAGACATGGCGTTCCCTCCTGGGTGTCAAAAATGTAAAACGGAGGCCGCCTACGATGATATCCGATGCCGTACGCGAGATGCTCGGACATGCCGGTGTTACTGTAAACGGCTCGAATCCCTGGGACATTCGGGTCAAAGATGAGCGATGGTATGCGCGGGTATGGCGGGAGAAAAGCCTGGGGCTGGGGGAATCCTACATGGATGGCTGGTGGGAGTGCAGGCAAACGGACGAAATGATTTGCCGCCTGCTGCGCGCCGATCTCGAGGGAAAAGTCAGGGGAGACCTGCGATACCTGATTCGGTTCCTGCCGTCAGTCGTATTCAACCTTCAATCCAGGGCGCGCTCGCGCATAATAGCCGCCAGGCACTATGATATCGGGAACGATCTGTTTTTCTCCTTTCTGGACCCCTACAATCAGTACAGTTGCGGCTATTTCGAAAATACGGAAGACCTTGCTCAGGCCCAGCAGGACAAGATGGCGCTCATCTGTGCCAAACTTGACCTTGCCGCTCAGGATCATGTGCTCGATATCGGTTGCGGGTGGGGAGGGTTGGCCAGATACGCCGCAGAGCGTATCGGCTGCACAGTGACCGGCGTCAATATTTCGCAGGAGCAACTCCGGTATGCACGGGAATTCTGCAAGGGCCTGCCCGTGTATTTTGAAGACCGCGATTATCGGGCCATCAAGGGCCGGTTCGACAAGGTCGTCTCTGTGGGCATGTTCGAGCATGTAGGCCGGAAAAACTACCGTTCCTTTATGAAGGTGGTTCACCGCTGCCTGAAGGACGACGGCATATTTCTGCTGCACACCATCGGCGGGAACATGTCCCGGAGCGGCTGTGATCCCTGGATCACCAGATATATTTTCCCCAACGGCATGCTGCCGAGCATCGCCCAGATCGCCAAGGCCGTTGAACGACTCTTCGTCATAGAGGACCTGCACAATATCGGACCCCACTACGACAAGACCCTGATGTCCTGGCACCGTAATTTTCAACAGGCTTGGCCGGAATTGAAGGCGCGCTATGATGAGCGCTTCAAGAGGATGTGGGAGTACTATCTATTGTCCTGCGCCGGAGCTTTCAGGGCCAGGAATATTCAAGTTTGGCAGATTGTAATGACTAAAAACGGCATTGCAAACCCCCGGTTCCGCCAGCGGCTGTAACCTGTCCTTTTTTGTCCGGTCATGTAATCAGCTGTCTGTGAAAGCATTTCGTGTGAGGCTGTATCACCCGTTGAATATCTTGTTTTTCGCCTGTTGGTATTCTTCCGGGGTAATCATCTTGTTTTCGAGAAGGCGGGCCAACTCCGACAATTCACGCACGCGTGAGGAATCAGGCGATTCCAGGTATCTCGTTTCCGGTCCGCCTTCATATTCAAGCAAATGAGCTGATGCCCGGCTGTCGTCCACTTTCAAGGACGCCAGGCCGCCTAAAATCCTCACCTCTACTGTTTTACCCTTGAACTCGGGCATTGACAGGATCTCTGCGATGCCCTTTTGATTCTTTTTAAGGGAATACAGGATATAATAAATGGTGCCGGCTATGACCAAGCCCAAGCCCAGAAGGATCCATGCGAAATATTTTGTGATAAACCCGAAAAAAACGGCCAGAAGAGCTACCAGCAACAGTATTCCGATGTGAAAAAAAAGTATTATAAAAGCCAGGATTACGCTTTTTGTAAGGCCTAATTCATCGAAATTAAACTTGTTGTTCCACATAAACATCCTGTTTTGGCGCCCTTGACGCACCCGGCCCATGCCTTCAAGGTGCGAGGTTGTCCCCGGTACAGGGTTTCCTCAGGAGCATTCCCATAAGCGTCCCCCAAGGACTTCCGCCTGTCAACTCTTTTGCTGAGCAATCCCCGCCCACGCGCATGGAAATTCCAAAACCCGGTCTCTTTGTTTTGTCGCCGGCGAAATTCGTGCTTTTTCGCAAAGGGTTTTCACTGTAAAATCGCCATAAACTGATTGATTGAAGGGAAAGAAAGGGAGCCCAAACGGTTTCATTACTGGATTCAGGCCGGCACCGGTCATAGCGGGCGGAAATTCCCGGTCGTTGCAAGGGGAGCCGCTGTCAGGTGCATGAGTAGACCGCCTCGGCCATGCCGGCGCGGGAGGATAACCCGGCGGGAAAGGAACCTGCCTGTGACGGCGCTGCTTATCGTGATCGGGCTGATGATGGCCCTTGTGGCTGTGGTGGGAAGCGTGATCCCCGTCATTCCCGGACCTCCTTTGGGCGTAGCGGCCCTGCTGGTCCTCTCCTTTGCGAAGAACTGGGAGCCATTCAGTCTCGAGTTTCTCATCATAGCCGCGTTGCTGGCCCTGCTAGTCGTTGTCCTGGACTACGTGCTTCCCGCCGAGGGGGCCCGGAGATACGGGGCCTCGAGACTCGGCGTTATCGGGTCTATTCTAGGCTGCGTCGTAGGATTTTTTTTCATACCGCCGCTGGGCGTTTTCGTCGGCGCCCTTATGGGCGCTGTGGCAGGTGAACTGTTGGCGAACAAGAGCGGCCACGACGCCATGCGGGCGGGGTGGGGTGTGTTTCTGGGCTTCATTCTGGGTACGGCCATACGGCTGGCCTTTGCCCTGGTGATGCTGTTTTTTTACGTAAAAGAGATGTTTTGACGGCCTTGTTGCTGACCGATAGCGAGCCTTTCGGTATGCCAAATACCGTCCGGGGATCAGAGAGGTTCCAAAAGGGGCTTGCCGAGTCTCGCTCTAAGCCGGTTGACGGCTCGGAAGATGCGCCCGTGGCCCAGGGTGCGACGAATCAGGAGACGCTTGCCGGGGAAATCCAGCAGTACCAGCCCGATAAAAAGGGTCAGCAGACCCTGGCCCGGCAGAACCAGCATAGCCAGGCCGCTCAACACAAATAGGATGCCCAGACCGTTTTTTAAAACCAGGAACGGTGCCGAAATCCACCAAGGCCACTGCAGAACCAATTTGTGTTCCCGGTGCAAATAATCTTCGGGCAACCGCACGATCAAAAGCGGAACCGCTATTAAGGAGCCGGCGAACATCAGCAGCGATAATCCACCAAGCCAGCCAAGCAGGGTCCCGTGGCCCTCAAGCAAACTGGTTATATTATTCCACTGTAAGTCCGGCATGCTTTCATAATTCTGAGGGTTTCGCTCAGGAACGAAAAAGCTTCCATCTTCAACCCTTCACTTTGTGTAAGTGATTTGTATAGGCCGAAAACCGGAAGCCAAATATAAAAAACTACATCGATATCAAGCATTTGGTGGAGGCGGCGGGAGTCGAACCCATATCGACTCAATTCGTTCGCACCGAAAATCGAGCGTGAATCCAAGAAATTATATATTATTTCGCCTACTTTCTAGATGACTGACAGTCCGTTTGAGTTCGTTTGAGACCGTATTGAATCATCCGATTCGGGGAAAGTTTGGGGAAAGTCCACCCACACCAATCTCCGATTCGAGAGGGGAGCCATTGGCTCCCTTTTTTTATGCCCTGTGGTCTTCAATTCTCTTGAAATTGTCAGGCCACAAAGAACTGGCCTCAATCTGGAACACCGAGAGGATTAGAGCACGCAGAGGCGCAGCCGTCAACCTCAAACCTTTAGGAGGAAAGGAGGTGAACACCATGTGCTGAAAGATTGAAAAATGATAAATGCGGCAAGGGCGGGGCCATTCTCCATTCGTGGGGAGTGGCCCTTTTTGTTGAAAATAACCCGTACGCAGTTTCCTGCGTTTAAAAAGACACCTCAAAGAAAGGAATATCAAAATGAAAGATTCAAAAAAGAACACAAAGGCTAATGTGGCCATGGCTGATGCCGAGGTCAAAACCGAAAACCAAAACGTAATCGAGGAACTCACCGATGAGATCGACGAAGAGATCGCTGAAGAGATTTCTGACGTGACTCCCGATGACAACGGGAACGGGATCACCGACGATCCTCAACATCCTGAACACCTTCACATGAGTCTCCTCGGCGAGTCTCCGATTCTCAAGGAGGTTTACCTGGCGGTCTCTGATGACAAAGGTGAAATCCTCGGAGATGAAGACCTTGAGGAAAAGGTCCGGGGGATCATCGAGGAGTTCCAAAATCCTTCAGAGGATGCTCCTGAAAAAACGCCGGAAGACCAGTTGGCTGAGTTGAAGGAAGTCTCAACCGCTTACGCCCAGCAGATCAACGTCTCGGCAAGCATATCCGACGGGGCTCTGACCAAATACCGCATTCGTCTCGGGACGCTTTTCCACATTCAGAAAAAATTGGCCAAGCGGGCCGGAAGGAAATGGGTGGAGTGGTTCGCCGAAAACTATGACGAAAGGCATCTTCGCTCAGTCCAGGATTTCATGGCCCTTGCCAAAGTCCCGAACATCATCCGGTACGCCGTTTTCGGGAAAGAAAGGCTCACCGAAATCCAGCGGACATTCAAAACTGAGGATTTCAAGAAGGAGGATCCCGTTGGAGATTTTCTAAGCAAACACCGGGTGGTTTTCGATCCTGAAAGCGGCGAGACGGTTGATTCCTGGCGTTCGGAGGTTGATGCGGCAATCGCGTTCGAACGTATTCAAAGGGTAGAGGTCAAGGAAGAGTTGGAACTCAACGCCGATCCTGAACTCATTAAGGCGCTCGTCAGGAGCGGGATTCCAGCTGACAACCGGCTCATCGGCGAGATGGTGATCGTGGCCAACAGCGGTGGAGATGTGAACGCCTTTCTCACGCGCCGCTTCGCTAACAATGGGTCCGAAAAGCAACCCGCCGGGCTTGAGGAAGGGCTCATCAAGGGGTCCCGGATGATCGAGGGGATTCCCAAGCTGGTGTCAAGATTCAAGGAAACCATCACGTACCTCAGTGAAAACAGAGACCTTCTCGAACGCCTTGACCGCAGCCATGTCGAGGCTCTAGAGACTCAGGTGGCGGAACTCAGATCCCTGATGACCGAAGAATAAACCCCTATCCCCCTGGGCCTTTGCGGGCCCGGGGGCTTCTTTATAGGAGGACAAAATGAAGATCTACAACTCATCCATGAACATCGCAACGATCAAGGAATACAGCAGGCGCTTTCCGAACAAGAAGCTTAATGTGCTCCGTAGCTTCGGCATGCTGGATGGAGAGGTCTTCGACATCTGCACAAAGCACCGCGAGCTTATAGGCGGGCTCATCCTGGATTCCGGAACATGGACCCTCAACAACGCCAGCCCGGAGACAACGAAACATATAACTCTGGAAAACTACGCGGGCTATCTCAAGCGGTTCGGCAGCCAGTTCGATTTCTACTTCAACTTCGACTCGAATTTTACGAACGATGGGTTCGAGGAGAACTACGCAAACCAGCTCATCTTGGAAAAACGAGGGCTGAAGCCAGTCCCGGTGGTCCACGACATCAATGGCTCCGAGATCCCGACCTACATTGATCGGGGCTATGAGCGTGTCGCGCTGGGATCGACGCAGATCAAGAGCGTGCGCACCATGGCCAAGGTCATGGAGCAATTCGAGGGGACCGGCATCAAGGTCCACCTATTCGGCAATACCAAATTCGAGTTGCTGGCCAATTTCCCGATCGACTCCTGCGACAGCGCGATGTGGGCGAAAGAAGGCGGTTACGGGCAGCTGCGGTTTTGGAACCCCAAAAAGGAGGGCGAGAACAAGACCGACCAGATCTACACGGAGGACTATCTCCGGGAAGAGATTAGTAAGGAAAAGCTCTTCTCCTCCTATCCCTTCCGTGAGGACCTGAAGGCGTTCCTCTATACAACGTTCGGCATCACTCATTACGATTTACTGGGGAGAGACGGCGCTTATCACAAGCGCTTGGTCAACACCTATTACTTCGTCCAGTTGGAAGAGATCATCACCCGGATCCACAAGGAGAAGGGCTTTCCCGTCAACCTGTAGAAAGCGCAGAGGTCTGCGTTTTTTGAAAGGGCCATCCTCTTGATCGCAAAGGGGGATGGCCCTTTAGTCAGATGGTCGAGAGCGACACGACATTCAAACAATACCATATAGGAGGAAACAGCATGACGAACCAGACAGAGTTAACGCAGGCGCAGTTTAAAGACCTGTTGGCCTTTCTTTCCACGATTAAGGCCACCTTCGAAGATTTCTACATAACCCAAGGGAAATTCAGAAGCAGAGAAAACGAAAACCAGTTTGTCGTAGAAACCTCTTTTGACTGCTTCGATCAAATGGATTTTGTCTTGGGCGATGTTTGGGCAATCTCAAAGATGCTGTCCAGTCTCAACAAGAAGTCGGCCATAGTTGTCACGGTGGGTGAAGATTACGTGGAATTCTCCGATGGGGAGCAGACCGTCTATACCGGGAAAAAACTGGGCTTTTTTGGTAACCCCTTTATTGCGGATGATGAGATGAGCAGGATCTTTACGCTCAACCGTGAGGAGAATCCGATCATTGAGGTGACCCTCTCCAAATCCATTGTATCGAACATTTGGAAAATGGGCCGTGACTTCAATACGGACGCCGTCACGATCCTGCAGGAAGGAGGCGAGCCCAATAAGGCGTATCTGTTGGTCGAGGGAGGGGGCCGGCAATATAGAATCGACCTCAAAACAGGTTTTATCACTTCGATCGGGGAAGGTGCGCGAATCACTTTTACCAAAAAGGTGTACGCCTTCAACAAATCCGACATGACCATGAAGGTAAAACCTGGTGATGAAGAGCCAATCGTCTGGATAACCCACGAGACGATGCTGGGTGATCTTGAAATCGTGATCTATACCAGAGCAGCCATTATCAGAGAAGACCAGTGACCCGGAGCTGCAGGCCCTCTGATGACCGCCATTGTCGGATGAAGGCGAGCTGAAGCAGGTCACAGAAGCGTTAACGAGTGGGGGCTGATCCCTTGATAGGGGTCGGCCCTCTTTCATTTCAACCTTAACAACAAGGAGAAAAAACATGAACAAAGAACCGCAAGAAGAAACCGTCGAATACCCGTTCATAATTCACGCCGACTGGATGGTCGAGCAAACGGCTTTTCCAACGCACACTCACGGTTTGGCGGCCATCGGGATGCCGGAATTTTTTCTGGACCCCGCGGCCTTCGGGCCGGTTGGTAACTGCACGAAAATCAATCTGGCCTGCGAATTTTTCTCGCGACCCGAAAACGCCGCCAAGCTGGATGCGGTCCTAAGAGGCGAGATAGTCAAGCTTCACAGCACCGACCTAGATCCGGGCATTGATGAAGACTACATTTTCTGTTTCCGTGAAGTCCCGCACGAGTTTGAGGGAGTGAAGCTCGCCTACCCTGATGAGATTGGAATCGAGGAGATGAGGTTTGTTCAGATCTGGGTGGAGGGCGACGACTACGCCCTTGAGGATGACTATTACAAGGGCGGGGTCCGCTGGTAGGCTGTAAGACCTTATCCGAAAACCTGACCGGGCTGTCATGGGGTTTGTCCCTGTGGCGGCCCGTTCCATTTCAAACGAGGAGTGCAAGAATGAAATCGCAAAAAAGCTATATCGACATGAGCATGGAGACAGTTGTCGACTGCATGGCCGAACTGGATCTCCATTCGGAGGATTTCCATGAGGATGGTTCCCTCATTTTCCAGACACCGTTTTTTTCGGTTAAGGGAATGTCATCAGACATGGCCATTTTCACGGAAATAGACCCGGAAGAAGACTTGGCGATAATCAGCGCGCATTACTCCGACAAGGTCGATCCGAATTTCCTTGATAGCTACTACGACATGATCAACCGCGTAAACGTATCAATCCCTGACATCTGGGTCATAAAAATCTGTGACTGCGGATCTCTGAGGGTCGATTCAACGCTTCCACTTGGCGGTAAGATCATAAGCAGGGGTGTGTGCAAAAACACAATCATAAGGACCATTGCTTCCGCACGGAATCTGTATGACTTCGTTAACTCAGTGAAGTCAGGGAAACCGCCGGAGAAGCTGTTCGATGATTTCGCAGGAGCTGTGGGGAAGGGCTCTGGAAAAGCGTGGAGCATTTTTGAGCAATCACAATGGGAGAATTACAGGAGGGAGAAATGAACGAACTCAAGGCAAGAAAAAAAGTGCTCAAGAAAATGATCACGTCCTTTGAGAAGGAAGGAGTTTCCGTGATCAAGGACAGGAACGAAGCGGTGAGAGATTATCGCACCGAGCTAATCAGCTTTCAAGCGTGGTGCAAGAGCCCGGGAGGGTTGGCCAGGATAGATGTCAGGTACATGCCCACAGCTGACATGGTAATGATTGTGATCAGCAATCGGGAAATAGTGCCCCAGGAGAAATGGCAAAGGGCATACGAGCTGTTCAACACGTTGAATGGCATCACGCGCTGCGGGAGATGGGTTTTGAATGTCTATTCGTCGACCATAGAGTACCACTCCTCCATGCTCATCAATAAAGCGGAGCTGGATGAGGACAGGTTCAGAGCCTTCATTAGGTTGGCGCTTAAATACAGCAGTCTAGGATACCCCATTGTCCACGGGCTGATCCATGAGGGCATGAAACCTGAAGATCTGATGGGCAGGTTGAAAACGAATCAATCGGAATCGAGTCATGATCTGGAATCCGGTTCCACTGTCCACTAAAACCGCAGACCCCTGCGTTTCTTTCAACGGGGCCAATCTCTCCATACCGAGGGGTTGGCCCCTTTTCTGTTTTCCGCCTGCGATTCATCCGCATAACACCCTAACACCGCATAAGCCATACACCCTAGAAACAAACAGCCTACTGTCATCGCATACATCCTAGAACAAAAATTAAAGGTTCATAAATGTTCCAATAATATCTTTGTTCGGAGAGGAGGAAACACCATGAGAAAGGCGAAGTACATCAAACCGATGACGATTTCATTCCCGCCAGAGATTTTTGACGCAATCAAGGAAATCGCGGACCGGGAAGAAGTGTCAATGTCGGAAGTGGTCAGGAAGTTCACGGACGACGCGTTGAGGGAAACAGCTGAAAAAACCCAAAACTAAGTAAGACAATCTAGAAAGCAGGGACACCATGAAATTCGTAATAACTCACAGCACCGGCATTACGCACAGGGAGCCATTTCCTGAAACCACCGTAGAGCAGTACCTGAAATACATCCGTTCAATGTCGAGATCCATATATACAGGTTACGTGGGCGTGTACCTCCTTAACAGGGTCGGAGTGGGCGGCCAAGAACTCTATTTCCCTTTTGTCGATGTGGACGGTGATCTCAGCCTTGAAGGAGACGAAAGAGTCGAGGACGCAGGAGTGAGAATGCTCCTGACCCTGAAGACGTTCGAGAGGCTCGGGGTAGGGGACAGATTCAGGATCATAGCAAGAGGGGATGGCGGTTACCTCCTGGTGTCCAACGTACTGATCGACAAGGACACGTATATGGCGTTTGCCGATTTCATTCGAAGTGAAATGCCGCACATCCTGAAACCCCCGCCAGCCAATGATCTTCACACTCCAATCCGGTTGTTCGCATACCTTGGCAATGACCGTCAAAGCAATAACCCAATCGACAGTCATTCGCTTCAAATCCCCGCCAAATCGGTTACTGACGGGTTTCCAAGTGCAGATGAATACCAGAGGCTAACCCAAGGAAAACTCGACCCCCATGAAGTTATTTCGAGTCTTAAGAGGGTGCTTGACTTCGTGCAGGTGACCGACCTGAACGTGCTGAAAGGCTTGGGGACAAAGCTTATTGAGTACAGACAGGCGTTGCGGAACATCAAGGTCACGCCTTTCGAATACGTTTCATTCAAGCGCAAGTCAGAGCCCGTCTCACTGGAAGCCATGCACGAGATCCTTACCGGACGCGGGTTCAGGTGCAGGATCGAGAAGCGCGGGAAGAACTACGCCATCTCCTTTCAGGGGTTTCCTTGTCCGATGTGCAAAAAACCCAAGGCTAACGCGAGAGCTTACCCTCCATCATACACGCTCAAGTGTTTCAACCCTTATTGCGCGGCCCATGACGGAGTAGCGCTCAAGGTGTGGGCCGGGTTCAGGGCGCCGGGTCAGAGGAGCGCGGACAAAAAAGGAAAGAGCCTGCTCCCGACACTACCCAAGAAGTACACGACCCTTGAAGACGCAAGAGATATGATTCGCAGGGAACTCGATAACCCCGACAACGTTCTCGTACTTGTGACCCCGGGTGTGGGGAAGAGCCACGTGACCCAGGAATACCTCGCCCGTCATATGACCGGGAAGACCGTCCTCTATAGCTGCTTCAACCGGGACCTTCAGCGTGAGGCTTATGACAGGATCAAGTCCTTCTCCGATTCTCCGGACAACGTTCATCTCCTTCAGTCAAGAGAAGACCTCTGTTACCGCAAGCAGGATCTGAATGATGTCACGAGAAGGGGTTTCTCGCCGGCTGAAATACTCTGCACGCGATGCGCTCACCGGAAATCATGCTCCTACTACGAGCAAAGGGAAGAAACAAAGCCCGGGATCTACGTGGTCACCCACCACATGCTCCGGTACCTGGAACCAAGGTTTCCCGCACCGCACCTGATCGTGCTCGATGAAAACCTGATAGATGGTTTCCGACTTGAGGATTCCTGCTCCGAACAGCAAATGAGAACGCTAGCACTGGGTCTGAAACCGCATGAGTTCAATCTGGTCTCAGAGATACTCCATCTGGCGCAATCCCTTGCAGTTCAGGCAGCGCAGACCAAAACCCCCATGATACTGAACGCCCGAAAACTGACCGGCTCGGACATCATGGAGGACTCGGTCGTCGGACTTCTGGCCAGGCAAAAGGGGATCCCTGATGAGGAGATAATCGAACGTGCAAGGGAACTCGCATTCAACCTCGTTAACACCTCCCACAGAAAGCTTTACGAGATGGGGGTTGACCATCGAGCGATCACCTGGATGAAGGGACTGTTCGAAAACCATATCACGTCGTTTTTGAATATCGGACCCAGCGGGGAACTTCGGTTTGCGGTCAAGGTGGTCACTCCCCTTCAATACCATGACACGCCCATAAAGGTGCTCGACGCAACCGGTGATCCGAGAACCGTTGGAAGATTGACAGGAAGGTCCATACGTGCGGCGAGAGCGGATGTGCACTGGAATAGCCACCGGGTCCACATCAAGATCAACACCAGCAGGTCCGTGCTCAAACACACGCGGGAACCCGACTTGAGAAGGCTCGTCAAAGAAATGCTCGAGCACATTACCGCGGACAAGGTCATGGTGGTCACGTACAAATCCCTGTCCAAGCAAGTGCTGGAAATCTGCAGCCAGGTCGAACCATCGAAGGAGTTCATGGATTATTACTTTCTTGGTCCCCGCGGGATCAACCGGTTCAAGGAGTGCGGAGCGGTCCTGGTCATTGGACTTCCCTACCGGAACCTGAACAACTCCCTCCAGGACGCGCACATCCTATTACCAAGAAACTCCGACGAACCCCTTCGAGAGACCTGGGTTGACGCAAACATGCTATGGGAGCTTATCCAGAACGTGCACAGGGTAAGACCGGTCAACAAAGCAAGCACGGAAATAGTCATCGCATCAAACTATTGGCCGACAGTGCTCGAAGAACCGGATACCGTGATCGACAAATCCAGAAACAAAAACTGGGAGGAGGAGGCTATAGCAAGACTTGAGCCCTTCGTAAGGGAACTGGGGTTCATCAATGCTGACGTAGGATATCTGGCCAACGTATATCTCAAAGTTAAGGAATCTGTAGCCCAAACATTCAGACGTAAGTTTATTGATGTGATTAATGCAAATCTGATGTTTAAGTACAATAGATCAACAGCTAATAATACCCCAATATGGATGTTGGGAAATAAGGTTTTGGGTTTAGAATATCTTACTAATGGATTAAACCAGACAAATGAGAAGTTAAAGTTAAGTTTCAAGTTAATTTTAGTAATATATATATATTATTACTTAAATTTACTTTGTATACAAACCATTTGTCCTCCAAATATATTACGTTGTCTTGACTTAGTAAAAAACAAAGATATCAACTCCAATATCCCTATTTCCAACACTCTGCAATGGAGTAATATAGTAGAGTATTTCAAACAAAAATATATTACATTTGAAGAGTTTAAGATTAGATTACCTCATACTAGAAATCAGTTTTCAAAGGGTTTAGGTCATAAGGAAAAAGTTGTAGCTTTCTATCATGATCTAAACAAATATCAGATTTTCGGTAGGGTTGATACTAATACATATATTCGAACAGGTTTAGCCGCTAATATTCTTGATCGAACTCCCATACCAGATGATCGATTGGTTTTGTATTTTCCGGACAGCTGTTCGTTTTATGCGTATGCGGGTTATGCAAACAAGGTTGAACCGATTGAATTGTCAAGAGTGGTGGAGAAGATTCACGAGATTACCAATGAGAATGAACTTGGAAACCATACTATTATAATAACCAATGATGGTAAATTAACTTCAAGTTTGTTTAGTGAATCCAAATTAAAACTAGAAATCCACGATATTATATTGACAGAGAATATCATGCAGAATGGGAGTGAGAATGATCATATACAATCAATAGAGGATGTTTTAGCACTGCACGAATGTACTAAACCCAATGACAGTGAAGGTACCGTATATTCAATGTCCGATGTATACGAAATGCAGATGAAAAAGGTGAAAGCGCTTGACCTTGAAAAAACATATGAACTGGAAAGTAGGTGCATTCCAATAACCGCAGCGATTGAGCACTCAGGTATCCAGATCGACCCAATTAAAATGATTGAGTACGAGGACTCTCTTCTGAGCAGTGATACAACGGACAAAGCGGGAGAATACACGCTCAAGACCCTTAAACGTTATATGGACCTTGCAGGAGATGACTATCGAATCAGGGATCAGGTGAATCAGCTGGGTACGGTCACGGGTCGGATGACGAGGGAACTCCAGAAAGTACAAAAGAGTGGACCGATGAGGTCGTTCTTTATTCCGAGAGATGGGTATTGTTTCGTAATCGCCGACTATTCACAGTTCGAGCTCAGGATAATCGCCGGTCTATCCAACGAGCAGGGTTTGATCAGGATCTTCAAGAGGGATGGTGATGCGTATTCCGAGGTTGCGTGCGCGCTGTTCGGAAAAGACAAAGGTCGAGATCCCGAGATGAGAAAACTGGCCAAAGTGATAATCCTTGGTCTCAACAATGGAATGACGCCGTACGGGGTACACCGGGAGCTGGAAAACGGGGGTTTTAAGGTTTCCCTCGATAAGGTGCAGGATTTCGTTCAGCGGTATTATGCGCTCTTTCCGAGAATCCAGAAGTGGAGGGACCGCACGGTCAAGGAGGCTCATGAAAACGGGTTCGTGAGGACGCCTTTGGGGAGAATACGATGGGTGACCCGGGATACCAAATACAACCGGATCATAAATTTCCCGGTACAGGGAACAGCGAGTGATGGGTTCAAAATGTCTCTTATTGAAATGCACGAGAGGTTGGAAGACTTGGATGCGAAGATCGTGCATGTGATCCACGATGAGGTGATCGTTGAAGCAAGAGAAAACCAAGCGGAAGATGTGTCAGGGATCGTCAAGAGGTGCATGGAAGACGCGATGAACAAGCTTATACCCAACGTGCCCTTCAAGGTCAAACCGGAAATCAGAAGCGCATGGGGTATGCCGAAGAATCTGGATAGTGCAACTGGAGGGAAAACTGGCCGGGGAATTATCAGGGATCTTCAATTGGGCGCTCGAAGGTTACAAAAGGTTGAAGGAACGAAAGTTCGCGCTCTCTGAGCCCACATGCATGAAAATGGCCAAGATCGAGTACCGTGATGAGCTGGACAGCGTTAGATGGGAGCATTACCCGTTTGTACAAGAGGATTTTTTTCTTGCGTTCGCTCAGGCTAG
>CAYVDE010000077.1:0-14906 GCA_964450535.1 uncultured Desulfobacterales bacterium | reverse complement strand
TTTGCACCCATTGGGTCTTCCCGTCGATGTCCCCGCGGTCCAGGTTCTCGGCAAGGAATCGGATCCCGTCGTGCTGAAGCCAGCAGGCATGGCTGGTTGCCGCCCCGTGGGCACCGCTTCCCATACAATCCCGATTCAGCTCCGCTCCCGGATACGCTTTTCCAATGCTGGCGGTCTGCTTGGCCTCGACCGTGACGTCGAACCTGGGCCGCCGTACCTTGAGGTCGGCTGCCGCCTCCAGGGTCTCCCCGTCCACTTGGGTGCTGAAGGTCACGCTTCCCCGCTCCCCTCCGGACCAGAACAGGCTGATTTGATGCTGCTGCTTCAGGTCCTTGGGATCCACCGGGATCACACGGCCGTGATGGATGTCGGCGTCATATTTCTTGAAGTACGGGTCTTCTTCACCTTCAGAATCTCCTTCAAGGCTCCAGTCCCCGACCGGCTCTTTCACCTTGCCCTTGGGAAGGACCGCCCCCTTGAGACGGATCCGCTTGCCCACGATGATTTCGGCCTCGGTGTCCGTAATGTCCCTCCACACGGTCTTTCCAGGAGAAGGCTCGGACAGGAGCAGGATGCGCGCCAGGCTCGGGGCCTTGATCTTCCAGCTGAGATCATAGCTTATGTCGCCCGAAGCGTCCCGTGCAGGGGAAAACGGCTTCGCGCGAAACACGTCCGGCAGGTCGGCCACGCTGACATGTGCACTGGGGTGGCTGAAGTCGGACGACCAGGTGCGATGTCCCCGCATGCTGCCGTCGTCGTTGAAGGGAAAGTGGATCTGGATCTTGTTCCCTCCGAGGATTTCTTTTGAAATCGTCTCCTTTTTATCGCTGCAGACCCTGCGGCCGGTCACCTCCTGGGGCGGCAGGGTCACGGCGAACACGTACCGGTCGATCAGGGCGTCAAACGCCCCGGCCGGGGCCATGGCCTTGTACTCGGCAACTTGATCCGCGATGCCCCCCATGTAGTGGAGCATCAGGTTCCCCGGGCCGGGGTACGGATCCACGGGGAACGAGCCGGACTGGTTGTAGGTCTCCACGCAGTCGTTCGTCTCCTTCGTCTCCTGAAACTGGAAGCTGCCCCTCATGCCGTCCGCAGTGTAGGGCAGCATCGCCCCTTTCATGCTCACTTCCTCGGAGCCCTCTTTGAACGGCCCTTGCTCCGAGGAGCTGAAGGCCGGGTTCAGCCGCAGCTTTCCTTGAACCGAGATTTGCAGCTGGCCTGAGTGCCGGTTCTCCTCGTCGTTCCACTGGACCCGAAGATGGATTTTCGCGGAGAGGATTTTCTTGGGCGGATCCGAGGCCAGGGCAGGACGGGGTCCGGGCCCGACGCCCGGGACGGTGGAAAAAAAGCAGGCAAAGGAGCACGCCTGCCGCGGCTTTCAAGCCGTTCCTCGGGGAAATCATATCAGCCTCTCTGGTGGCTTAAAACTCGGCCCTCTTCTTCACGGTCGCGCCCGGCTCGAGCACCACCCCCCGGATCCACACCTCGGGCTTGCCCTCGGACGCCATGTCCTTAAACAGCACATCGTAGGTGCCGGCACTGAGCTCAAAGGCCCTGGGCCGACCTTTGAGCCGGGTGTGGACCACGTTCTGGTCGCTTCCCGAGGGAAAGACCTTGACCTTGCCCTCGAAGGGTATTCCATCCTTGAAGGCGGCGAGCTCGAGCATGGCAGACGCCTGAAAGGCCGCCTCCTTGCGGGTGGCCTGCCCCCCTGCGACCTGCACGCCCTGAAGCCGGATCTCGGGCTTGCTGGGCACGGTCTCGTCCACAAAAACGACGTCGTAGGTGCCGGCGGCCAGCTCGAACGCCCTGGTCCCGTCTTTGAGCCGCGTGTGGACCACGCGCTGGTCGCTCCCCTCGGGATAGACCATGACCTTGGCCCGGAAGGGTTTCCCGGCCTTGGTGGCGGTGAGCTCAAGCACGCCGCTGGTCTCGAAAGAGACCTCCTTGCGGGTGGTCTGCCCCCCTGCGACCTCCACGCCCTGAAGCCGGATCTCAGGCTTGCTGGGCACGGTCTCGTCCACGAGAAGGATGTCGTAGGTGTCCGGGTCCAGTTCAAAGGTCCTGGTCCCGCGTTTGAGCCGGGTGTGGGCCACGTTCTGGCCGCTCCCGGCCGGGCGGACCCGGACCAGCGCGTCAAACGGCTCGCCCTCCTTGGTGGCGGCCAGCTCCAGCACGCCGGCCGGGTCAAAGACGGCGTCCTTTTCCGTGGTCCGGCCCACCTCCACGGTCACGCCCCGGATCCACACCTCGGGTCGGCTCGAGAGGTTATCGTCCCACACGCGAAGGTCATAGGTCCCGGGGGGGAGGGAGGCGCCGGGGCGGTCCGGGTCCGTGCCGGTGCGGCCGCGCTTGAGCACGTCGTGCTCGCCGGAAGGGAAGACATCCACCATGGCACGGAACGGTTCTCCTCCCCGGAACGCGGTCACCAGGAGCACTCCCTGCTTGGGCGGCGCCGGATCCTGCATCACCTGCTTTGCCGCGGACCGGAAAGCGTGTGCGGTCTTGGCCGTGTAGTACGTGCCGCCGCCCGCGCCCGCCATGCACTCGAGCTGGCGACGCTCCTCCTCGGTAACGTCAAAACCGATCACGTGCAGGACAAAGCGCAGGCCCGCCTGCTTCAGCTCCCGCACCAGGGCGCAGGGATCACCCTCGCAGGTCTCCTTGCCGTCCGAGACCAGAACAATAGTGGTTGGATCCTCCAGGGCCTTGACCTTTTCCGCAGCCATGCGGACCGAACGCGTGATCGGAGTTTTGCCCTTGGGGCTGATCGCCTGGAGGATACGGATGAGGGCGTCCCTATTCAGGGGCGAGACCGGCACAAGCTCCTCCACGTCCAGGCAGTCCCCTTTGCGCCGGTGCCCATAGGCTATGAGTCCCACGCGCGACGCATCCGGGAGGTCCTGAATGAGCTCGGTCATGACCTCCTTGGCAATGGCGATCTTGGGCCGATCCTCCACACGTGCCCACATGGAGCCGGACGCGTCCAGAATGTACAAAAACGCCTTGGAAACTTTTTGTGTTCGAGCGGCTTCGAAAGGGTCGGGCGTCTCGGGCGCGGCATCGGCCGATTTTGCTGCTTTCCCGGCCTCCGTGGGTTCCGTCTCCGGTTGGGGAGGGTCTGCATCGGTTTCCTTCCAGTTCGGCGGCACGACCCCGGCCTCCACCGGCTGCTCCAGGCGGACCTGCACGCGGCCCTCTTCCAGCATGAGGGAGAGGGTGCGGATCTCCTGGGAAGCCGGAAACGCCCACATGCGTGAGTCCTTGTTTTCCAGACGAAACCGGATGTCCTTGATCTTCTCCTTGTGCTGAGCCCTTCCTGTGTACAGGGAGAAGCTTCCGCCGGCTTCAGCTCCGTCCTTGGGGTCATCAATCAAATGGAAACGGATCGCCTTGTCCGGGTCTGGGTGCAGCTCCTTGCCCTTGTGCGCGTCCAGGGAAAAGGCTTCCAGGTCCACCCCCTCGGGGTCCTGCGTGGGCTGAATGTCCAGGAGCACCTTCCCGGTCTGAACGTGAAGCCCGATGGAGTCGGCCTGCTTCGGGGTTTCCCGGTGCTCGATCGTCCGCGCCTGCCCCTCCTTGCTCAGGCGGACCGTGGTCGCGGCCGGATCCTGAATCGGTTGGCCTCCTTTAAAGGCCGCTGAGGTGAGCGCGCTGCCCTCAGCGGCCAGGTTCCGCACGTGTACCCGGAGGGCATGATCCGGTGTGAGTTCGATCCGCAGCACATCCCCCTCGGACAGCATTCCCTGGTGAGGCGCGGACACCGCAGAGGCGGTTGCTGCCTCAGCAGTCCAGTCCGAGCCGGCTGCAGGAGCGGGCGCGCCGCCTGCCTGGGTATACCTGTCCGGCGGCCGGAACAGGGCGTCGTCCTGGGGGCCCTCTTGAATGTTGCTAAGCTCCAGGGTTCGACCGTCGCCCACATGCAGCACAATCTTGACCGGAAACTGGAGCTCCTCGGCTATCCAGGCCGTCATCAGGTCGTGACCCTCCTGGGACACGAGGATCTTACGGCACATCATCCCGTTCAGGGCTTCCTTCCCGGCGCTGAGACTCCCGTATTTCGCCGTTGCGGTTCGAAACGCTTCAAACGGGTTGTTCATCAGGCTCTTGGAACTCGTGTTCTGGATCTCCGTGTAGGTTTTCTCATCAGGGATCACGACATGAGTAATCCCCTGAGCCGGGTCCACCAGTACGGCGATGTCCCGGCCTTCCTCCTCCAGTTCCATGCGGTAACGGTTGTCCTGAACGTACAGGACGCCTTGCCGGATCGTACCCTCTTCATCCAGAATCATGTCCGCAGAAAACGACGCAGCGCCTGCCACTGTGCTTCCCAGTACTGCAAGCAGCCCGAAAAGGACCAGAACAGCCAATCCTATCCGCATACCTTTTCCCGCCATGATGTGAGCCCCCCTCCTTCGCCCAGGTTTTGTAAAGAGCATAAGGGATATATATAGTATACAATAATAGCACAAAGGGCCATTTCAGGCAAGCGAGAGAACGGAATCTAGAACAGCGCTGAATAGGAGTTGCAGCAGGCTCGGCAAAAGGGGTTCTTACGGCAACCTTTCCGCTTGGCTCATCATCTTGAACCAGGCCTGCACGTAGTGGAGCCCCGAAATAATAGTTGCAGCGGCGGTCAGGATGAACAGCCAGTCATAAAGGCCTTCGGGCATCAAAAAAAACTTCGAGGCAAGGACCACCGCCACCGTAGCGAACTGAAAACACGTGGTGATCTTGCTCAAAATGGAGGGGTGAATCCCCACCTCCACCCGGTAGATCTGGAGCGCCGCCACACCCAGGGAGATCAGCACGTCCCGGCTCAACACGATCACAGTAAGCCAGACGGGGATTGCCCCCATAAATGCGAGGGCGACAAAAGTGGAGACCAGGATCAGCTTGTCCGCCAAAGGATCAAGGAAGGCCCCGAGGGAGCTCTTCTGCTTGAGCACGCGTGCCAGAAACCCGTCCAGCCCATCGCTCACGGCGCAGATGATGAACACCACAAGCGCAGCGACAAACTGCTCGTCTAAGAGATAGATGATGAAAATGGGGGTGAGAATTATTCTCAGCGTGGTGATCAAGTTCGGGATGGTCATCCGCAGAGGCTCCGAATTCAGTTTCAGTCCAGGGACGCACGTGAAAGCCTTGGTATCAGGCCTCCTCGAGTCCTCAGAGCGGCGAAACAACTATCTCGCCGGCCTCGTTCTTATAGCCGGTTATGGGGAACGGCGGTTCAGGTTGTTTGAGCAGGATTTCGAGGAAACGTTCCGGGCCTTCGAGATAGCCTACGGAAAAGGTGACCGTGTCCCCTTTGAAACGGGTCTGAGTCACAAATTCCACATCCGGAACATCTTGTTGAACGAACCTGGAAAAGGCCTGGAGCTGGGTGAAGCTCTCGATCCCCTGGAGTGTAAGTGTCAACCGTTCCGGTTCCGTCCTGACAGGCCGGAAAGAGTCCCGGATCAGGGGGCCTAATTGTCCGCTCACGCTCTTAACGGCCCGATCTATTCCCTCATTCAACTGCACGTGGCCTTTCAGCTCCGGATCAAGGGCGGATTGCGCGCCATGTTCCGCTATTACCGAGACCGAGGCGACATCCAATGCCCGCAGGGCTATGGAAACCGTGCCTTCTCCCTGGACACAGGATCCCATGATCACCACTTCCGCTGAGCAGAGCCGTCCCCACTCCACTGCGTCCTCAATGCTCAGATCCGCGCTTCTAAACCGTTCCGATCCATCTCCGTCGGGGGCATCGGGCACCCTGCTGACCGGGGTGAACCCCATGTCCTCGAAGGCGCTCCGCAAAGAAATGTCGATGGGCAGAAGGAGCCCGGAATCGGTCTCCGGATCCCTCCACCAGTACACGGGAAACTCATTCTCAGCGGTGCGGCGGCTGACCATAAAAAGGACTCTTATGGGCGGACCTTCTTCTGAAACGAAGCCCTTTTCTTTCAGTATGTTTATAAGGGTCTGCTCATTGGTGCGGAGCCGTACGAGAACACGGTAAACGGATCCACTCTCCTCCTCTCCAAGGATGTTGTAATTTGCGATCTCGTCGCGGGCTGCGGGGACCAGTTCCTCTACAAAGCGGGAAATACGGCCGGCAATATTTTTTCCGCCAAGACGCCTCAAGAGGTCTTCCTCCACGCCCCTCCTCAATGCGTCGTTCAGGGCCTGCTGCCTGGCGGCGGCCAGGTTTCCCTGTTTCAGTGAGGCTGTTCCGATGGCGAGAATCCCGTCTTCCCCGGACGCGACACGGGGCTCTGCAGGGGCCGTTCCGCAAAACGCCGGGACGACGAAGACGGTTGTCATTATCCCAAATGCGATGCGAAAAATGATGTTATCAGTAAGTTTCATTGAACTCTTTCCTATGAAATATCAAAGTCTTATTACCACCCATTCCCAGAGCTTCGAAAACGAAAACCGGACTTGACCCATCATATAGGATACGAAGCCCATGAAGGGTTCGGAGCAGAGGAAAGTTAATGTTTTCTATGGAACCATACAGTACGTCAAGGCTGGATAACACCCCGGACCGGCGTCAATTATCAGCCCCGGAATAATCGCAACCCAGGATTTCCTTGATCCGGCGAATGCTGCGGGCCGCCTCCATCCCGGAAAGAGGCACGCCGGGCCTGAACTTCCCTTCTTCAGCTTCAAGAATGCCCAGGTCTACACAGGCCTTTATTGCCTCAAACTCGGGGGATGAATCAGGGACATCGTCGAATGAACTGGACCGGGCTCCCTGCCGGAGGAGTTCGCCGTCTCGGTCGATCCGGACGAGGATGTCTGCGGCTGCGGTTGCATAATCGGCGCGTTTCATGGGGCCGTCCGGAAGAAAGGCCCCGTCCTCTGACATTTCGAAACCGTCGATTCCGTAGGCAAGGATAACGAAGACATCGTCTTTCAGGGGATGCTCGTCAAGGTCGAAGGGTCGAGCCGCGTCCTCCTCATGATCAGCAGGCTTCTCAAGCGGTTCTCCTAAGAGGTCTTTGAGGCCTAGTTCCTGCAAAAAAACTGCCGCAGCTTCGGCGCGGCTTACCCGATCCAGGAAGGCTATACCGCGACCCAACTCCGTTTCCGGGGTTATCTCTTGAAGCCTCCGGCCGGCTTTCAGGTTAAATGAGGCCTTTTCTGAAAAGGCGTCAGTGAGGGCAAGGGCCTTTTCAAGCAGCTCATCGTGCTCCCCATGATCACCGCCGAACTTGAAAGCAATTCCCAACCTGTAGTATCCGTTCAAAAACTCCACCACGAACAAGCGAGCCAGACAAGCCGTCTCTCCTCCTGCAGAAATACGTCTCCAAGCCCTCCGATCCCAGCGAAGAGATCCGAACCGGTTGAAAGCGGTCAGGGAGAGATCATTAATATCTTCACGGGAGGTATAGCGTATGGCACGGTGACAAGCCTTGAATGCCGAGTCGAAATCCAATTGGATCGCGTGGACAAGTGCGTCTCCCCGATGTGCAGGGGCATGGTAGGGATCAAGATCCAGGGCCATCCGGAATTCTCTTTGGGCCGCGTCCAGACGCCCTTTTTCCAAAAGCTTGAGCCCGTTATCCACATGGTGTGCAGGGGACCCCAGTACGCGCTCGGGCACAGCCGGCCGGGTCGCGCATCCGGCTGTTGCGACCAGCAATAAGGCCCCTCCGACCCATGCCAACCATCGAGAGCCCAGCGTCCGACTCTTCATCTGATTCCCCCATACCTTTCACAGCCGATATCCGGTGTAAGACTTCTCTTATGATCCGACAAAAAAACGGCTTGGTCAAGGGTTGCCGTCCAGGAAAGACGCCGTTTCCTGTCGAACAAGGTCCCTGTCATCGGGGGTACGCCAGAGGACTCCGGTTTCGCCGCGAAGCCAGGTTATCTGTCTTTTGGCATATTTTCGGGTATCGGCCTGAAGCCGTGAAAGGGTTTCACCCTGGTCCCATATCCCTTGAAGAAAAGCCAGTGCATGGCGGTAACCGATAGAATTCATCGGTTTCAGGTCCGCCGAGTATCCTCGTTTGAGTAGATTAACCGTCTCTTCCACGAGTCCACCTTCAATCATGGCGGAGCTCCTCAGGTTGATCCTCTCGTAGAGCTTCTCCCTGTCCATATGAAGGCCTATCATCAGCGCGCTGAAGGGGCCTTCCTGAAAGGCATGATCACCGGTAAGAGATGAAAATTTTCGCCCTGTGACCTCTATTACCTCCAAGGCCCTGGTCACTCGTACGCGGTCGTTGGGGTGAATCTTACAGGCGGCTTCCGGGTCCAACAATCGAAGGCGCTTGTAAAGATCTTCACCGCCCCTTTCGTCCCATTCGCTCTTCAGCCGGGAGCGGAGCGCGGGTGAAGATTCGGGACAGTCAAAGAGCCCTCCCAGGAGGGCTCTTATGTAAAGGCCTGAACCACCAACAACGAAGCAGCACTTACCCTTCTCAACGATGTCCTCGATAACCGGAATTGCAAGGTTCCGGTAGAGCGCCGCATTGAACGGCTCATCCGGATCAACCACATCCAGAAGGTGATGAGGAACGCCTCGCATTTCCTCACCCGTAGGCTTTGCCGTTCCGACGTCCATGTGACGGTAGACCTGCATGGAATCGGCGCTCACGATCTCGCCGCCCATTTCCTCGGCCAGGTCCACTGCCAGAGCCGACTTGCCCGCCGCAGTGGGGCCGGTGATAACAACGATCCTTTGACGAGCCTCGCACATAACCCTATACCGTACGTTTGAACATTCGCTCCAGTTCCCTCCAGGATATCTTTCGTGATACGGGCCTTCCGTGCGGGCAGTTGGTAGGAAGTTCGGTTTGCTGCAGCTCGTCAAGCAGGGAAGTCATCTCACGCGAGGAAAGCGGTTTTCCAGCTCGAACCGCGCCGTGACAGGCCATCACGGAGAGCACCTCGTCCAGGGCCGTCCCGCTGTCCGGCTCCCCTTCGTTTTCTCTCAGGCGATCGATAGTCTCATGGAGAACGGCTTCCAAGTCGGCGTTTATGAGCACAGGGGGAACCGATCGCAAAAGGAACGTAATCCCGCCGAAGTGCTCCACCTCAAGCCCCACCCGGGCCAGTGAACTTGCATACTCTTCAAGCACTCCGGCGTCCGCCGCAGAAAGCTCGATGCGCTTTGGGATCAAAAAAGGCTGAACCTGAAGCGGGCCTTCCAAAATACCCTTTCTAAGGGCTTCGTAAACGATCCGCTCATGTGCCGCGTGTTGGTCCACCAGCAGAAGGCCTTCCCCTGTCTGGCAAAGGATATAGGTGTTTCCGAGCTGCCCTATGACAAAAAAAGGGTTTTCCTGGAAGCTCTGCTGAAATTGGTGGCCGCCGACGGCGGATTCTTCCTTTTCCCTCGATTCGAGGGGGTTGTAGTAGGGATGGGACGGCTCCGCCGCAACGGGCTGTTGCGGGAAGCTTGCATGTCGCGGACCGTTCGATCCAGGCATTTCATTGCGGACGATTACCCCTCCTGTCCTGGACAGTCCTTCATCAACAGCTGAGGCCACGGCACCAAATATCGTACTTCCGTCTCGAAACCGGACCTCCTGCTTGGTGGGATGCACATTGACGTCCACAAGGCCGGGGTCCAAATCCAGGGATACGACCACCTGCGGATATCGCCCCTTCATGAGTCGCCGGCCGTAACCTTCCATCACCGCACGCGTGAGCATGCGGTCCCGCACGTTCCTGCCGTTTACATAGACGAGAATGCGGTCCCCCCGGGACCTGCTGAGTTCTGGGGATGCCAGGTGGGCGCGCACCGTCACAGGGCCTGCGCTCCGTTCAACCAGTTGCATTTGCATTGCCGTCTCCCGGCCCAGGAGCATAGCCAGGCGCTCCTTTTCACTCTCGGACGCCGGATAGTATAGGAGGGTCCGGTCCCCTTCTCGAAGCCGAAACATGATCTCCTGGTAAGGAAGAGCTATACGCGAAACGGTTTCCAGCAGGTGATGGGTCTCTGTCCTGGCCGACCTCAAGAACTTTCGACGGGCAGGGGTATTGAAAAAAAGATCCCTGACCGCTGTCACGGTCCCCACCGGTGCACCCACCTCCTCTATCGAGCGAAGGCTGCCGCCCTCGATACAGAGCTTGTGTGCTGAGATGCCGTCCGGGGTGCGTGAAGTGACCTCCATACGGGAAACGGCCGCAATGCTGGGGATGGCTTCCCCGCGAAACCCCAAGGTCCCTATGGAAAACAGGTCGTCAAGGGCCCTCACCTTGCTGGTGGCATGCCTCTCGATGCTGAGCAGGAGGTCATCCCTGTCCATGCCTATGCCGTTGTCGCTCACACGAACCAGTTTGCGCCCGCCCCCCTCTAGGCGGATCTCAATGCGGTCAGCACCTGCATCGATGCTGTTGTCCAGGAGTTCACGGAGTATGGAGGCCGGGCGTTCCACCACCTCGCCTGCAGATATCTGGGTGGCCACGTTTTCAGGAAGGACTCGAATCCGGCTCATAATCTCGTTCCAAAACGCAGGGACCCTCCCGGCGGGTCGGATTTGCTAAAACCGCGGAACGTCACAAGAAGAATTGTTATAATCTCAGGAGTTGTTCATCCACTTGAAAAAGCGGTGCCCGGTCGGGCCGTATCGTCTGATACATACGGTTGAGGAAACGATACCGGCCGGCGATGAGCAGGTTTCGTGCTCCGATAGGATCAAAACTCAGGCACGGGGATGTCTCCGGATTCATGAGAAGGTCTTGTACCAGCCTGTAGGACAGGCCCACTGTGAATGAAATGTAATCAGGGGATATCCGGTAGCCGGGTCCCCGTTGCAACGGCGCGGGCGACCTGAACGCATTGAGATAGTCAGCAAACTTCACCGACTGGGTATAGATCCTTCTCCTCGTCTTGAGACCTTGCCGGCGCTTTCCCACAGCAGATCTGAGCATGTCGTCGCATCCGAGATGCTCCATGGTGAGGACTTCCTTTGCGATCCTGGTATACAGCGGTCCGAGGTGGAGGTCGACCCGGGCCTCCCAGTAGATGTGGCCCATACGTTTCCAGGCGGAGGCCCTGTGAATAAGGTTGGGAACGAAATAGTTGTGGGCCACCACATCGGCCGCCAGGTGAGAGAGAAAACCGTAGGCATAACTCGCTTCCCTGTCATCGGCGGCTTCAGAGAGGCACCGCTGTCCTGTTTCCCAATTGTGTGAATGCCCGGTCTTTCGTTTTTGACCCTTTCCCACAAAGAAATCCGCTGAAAGGCTTCCGTAAAGGTATTCAAGCGGATAGGCCCGTATTACAGCACCGATGCTTGCGAGAGCATGGGCGGTATTTTCAAGAATATGGCATGCGATGGCGGTGTGGACCGCCGCCCCCCAGGCCCATGCGGATGTAGAAAATACAAGATCAAGGCCTAACACCCCTGCCGCCAGCGTCAAAACCCTGGCCATGCCCCTAACAAGATCGCGTTTTCCCGTTTCATTTTTTGTTTTCATGTGCCGCCGGCACTCAAAGCCGTCAATAATCTCCTCTCGTCTCGTTTCGCGAGGGGTAAATATAGTCATTGTTTCCGGAAAGGTCCACCTTCTTTTTCAAAGCAGTTGGGCCGGACCTATTTGGCAGGGATATTGCATCAAATTGGGCCGAAAAGATTCAACTTTCTCATAAGGCTGAAAAGCGCGCAAAGACAACAATACCAAGGGGTTTCCTTTGCGCCTTGGAGAAAGGTAAAGAGGCGAGGATGCCGGGAAGAAAGAAAAACCAGGATTCGGGCAATTCGGGCAGCTGGATGACGACTTTTACGAATCTTGTTATCCTTCTTCTGGCTTTTTTTGTCGTCCTTGTCGTCATGTCCAAGCCCAATGAAGAAAAAATGATGGCGGGCATGAGCTCGCTTTTCGGGGCGTTTGGAATAGCACCGGACGGCCTGTCGCCGATGGGATCGGATCAGGCCTCGGACATCACCGTGGAAGGCGCCCCCATCACCAAGGCCCTGAGCATACAGAGCCGGCTCCAGGAAATAGTGGTTGCAAACGGCCTGCTCTCTGACGCCGAAATAAAACGGGAAGGCAGTCGAGTGATTCTATCCCTCGGCGATCGCGTGTTCTTCGAATTCGGATCGAGCCGGCTGCATCGTCAATCCGAAGACTTTCTGAAAGACCTTGCGGAGGTCGTAAAAAGGGAGATCGGTCAGGTGGAATTGAGGGGGTATGCGGATCATTCGGAGACCGTTTTTTCCCCTGATCCTCTTATCTCCTCCTATGATTTGTCCATAAGGCGAGCCCTCGCTATTTGGGGTTTTCTGCGCAAAGACGAGGAGATCAGCCCGGAACGAATCGTGGCCCACGGTTTCGGCACCCGGCCCGGCAGGAAGCCCCTGTCGAACCAGGAGGCCTGGTGGGGGAGCCAGGTGGAAATCATTCTCGACTACTCCACCGAACTCCCGTATCGGATGAGATCAGAAGAAAGACGATCCCCTTTTCTCGAATACAAGGGTTTTCTGTTTGAACGCTTAGGCAGCTGAAATGGCCCTTCAAAACAACAAGAAAAAGTCCGGGCAGAGTGAAAACATTGATCCCAACGGATGGATGACGACCTTCTCCGACTTGATGACCCTTTTGCTAACCTTTTTTGTTCTTCTCTTTTCGTTCAATTCCATGGATGACAAGACGCTGGAAACCATGTTCGGGAATTTCAATGCCGGCTCCGGGGTGATGTCCTTGAAGGAGTACAGGAAGATTGCAAGGCCTAAGGAGATGTTGATTGAAGGACTTCGCAGCTTTATTGATAAACGGGTCGAAGAGGCCAAAGACACGCACCCGGTTCTTGATTCGGATGAAATAGTCTCCAGCGAATTCGAGGAGGCCGGAGATTTTCTCGACATTGTACCCGTAAGAGACGGATTCAAAATGGTGTTTGGGGCCAGTATGCTCTTTCCTTCGGCCGATGCCGAAATAAGGGAAGAGATGAAACCGGCCTTGCAGAAAATCGCTGACTTCCTTCTTGTGACCAGTTACCAGGTTTACATCGAAGGCCACACGGACAACATACCCCTGAGACAGGGGCTGTATTCGTCCAACCAGGAACTCTCAACCGCCAGGGCCCTCAGTGTCGTAGAGTATTTTGTCAGAGAGGCCGGGGTCCCTGCATCAGCGGTTGCAGCCGTTGGTCTTGGGGAACTCAGGCCGAGGGCATCCAATACCGACCCAGCCGGACGGAGCCAAAACCGGCGTGTCGAGATAATCTGCAAGAGCAAGAGATACTACTAGCATACTGCCCTACCGCCCGAAACCCGCCGGCTCCCGTCACCTTCCTTCTCATAATCATTGGGCCTTTTGATACTATACCCGGACACCAGGCATACCCGTAAGTGATAACAACGGTATTTCATCGTCGGGGCCATGGCGCAATCCTCCTGGAGGGCCTTTTGGTCCGGATCCGACTCCCATACCGATGTATGATCTGGATTACATGCCTTCTACAGAGATTTGCTACTTGTATTCTCAAGGCCATAATTAAGCCCTTGCAAACTAAACAAGTATGATGATATTCACATGATGCATTTCTTAATAATCATGTTAAGGAGATAAAGCGGCATTCCATCTGTATGAGAGGCTTTTCACAGCCGATGCCAATCGATCGTTGCCTGATGCCGAAGGCACGGAAGTACACGCCAGAAGGGAGAAAGCCGGATGTCCGCGTCAAGGGCGGAAATGCAATCCAGGGGGCAAGGTCATCGAGGCAGGTTGCGCGACAAGTTCCTCCAGGGCGGCATCGAAAGGTTTTCAGACGAGGAGCTCATCGAGTTCCTGTTGTCCCTTGGGACCCCTCGCAGGGACGTCAAGCTGCCCGCCCGCGAGGCCCTCAAGCGGTTCGAATCCCTTTCCGGTGTGCTTTCAGCTCCCGTTAAAGAGCTGACCAAAATTCACGGAGTAGGTGAACGCAACGCCCTTTATCTTCGCCTGGTTCACGAGGTTTCTGCCCGTTACTTGAAGGACCGCGCCCGGAACCGCACCTTTTTCAGCACATCAAGGGCGGTGTTCGACTTTCTGTTCCATACCATGCGAGACCTCAAGCGTGAGGTGTTCAAGGTCCTTCTGCTCAACCGCAAGAACGAACTGATCTCGGACCGCGATCTGTTCTTTGGAAGCCTAACGGGCAGCGCCGTATACCCTCGTGAGGTCATGACCCTGGCCCTGGAAAACCGGGCCGCCGCCATGGTCTTTGTTCACAACCATCCTTCAGGCGACCCGGGCCCGTCGCCGGAGGACCACCGGCTCACCAGAGAGCTTGTCTGGGCTGCGAGGCTCCTCACCATCCAAGTCCTGGACCACGTGATCATAGGGCATAACACCTATTACAGCTTTGCTGACCAGGGCCTTATCAGGACGTTCCTGGAAGACTTTGATCGCCGCTTTAACAAAACAGACCCGAACCCTGATAAATAATTGTCCAAAGGGAACCGATAAAGAGAGCTGAAAGGCGTCGAAAAAGGCTTGCAAGAAAAAGGTTGGTTTATTCTTTGGGGATGGAGCCGGGTTTCGGCGGCCGGAAGGCTTGGTAGAGCTGGTGCTCCCGGCAAAGCGCCAATCCCGCCAGATTGCGCCAGGATCAAACTGATTGAAACACTCCTTTTCAAGGCTAAAGACTGGTCACATATAATCAGTGATCATATATGACCATCGCCGGTTAGCTTCCTATCCCGCCCACCCATGTCTATTCAACCATATATCCTAATTAAATCAGTTGAATACAGGTTGAGTGCCGGAAACATAAATTCCGGCACGAATTTTGAGTAGTTTAATAAAAACGCCAATAACAGGTGCTGTCAACCCGCCAGTTAAGGCCATCTTTTTATTACACCTCAAAGACCGGCCTTGCCGGAAAGAGGCTGCAATGATCGTACTTCGAATAGACATACATGTGTTGCCCGAAAAGCAAAAAGAGGTGGTGCAAACACTTCTGTCTCTAACCG
>CAYVDE010000076.1:0-14933 GCA_964450535.1 uncultured Desulfobacterales bacterium | reverse complement strand
ATGATAAGTCAGACTCCGGTTTATATGGATTGGAGGAAATCGATTTCGATCCCGAAGAACCCAGACTGGACGCTCATTCTTAGCGCCAGTGCTCCTTGACTTTGGGTTGCGGGCAAGGGCCCGCATTAGTAACAAATTCTAAATAGGTTTTTTGACCACCAGTTCCGGCCGTTTCATAAAGACCCGCGTGTCCGTAGGAACCGACTCGGTGATCCATACGTTTCCGCCGATCACTGACCGGGCCCCGATAACGGTGTCCCCGCCCAGTATCGTGGCGCCCGAATAGATGATTACGTCATCCTCTATGGTGGGATGGCGCTTCATGGCCCTGAGTTCTCCAACAGCGTCCCTGGGAAGTGAAAGGGCCCCGAGGGTAACCCCCTGATATATACGGACGCGATCGCCGATTTCCGAGGTTGCCCCGATCACCACACCGGTGCCGTGATCTATAAAAAAGCTCTCCCCGATGTGGGCTCCGGGATGAATATCAATACCGGTCCTGCTGTGGGCGTGTTCGGTCATGATTCGCGGGATCAAAGGAATGTCCAGATGGTACAGTTCATGGGCGATGCGGTATATTGCAACAGCGAAGAGACCGGGATAGCTGAAGATAATTTCGTCGTAACTTCCCGCCGCCGGATCTCCCTGAAAGGCGGCGCGCACGTCCCTGGCAAGGGCCATTCGCAGCCGGGTGAACTTACGCATGAACGCTATCGCGGATTCATGGCCCCGCTCACGGCACTTTGTACAGGGCCTGTCGAACCGGATGCAGTCGTGCCGAACAGCCAGGGTGATCTGCTCGGACAGTGCCTCGAAGAACGCCGTGGCCTGTTGTCCGAGGTAGTATGGAAGGTTGACGCGGTCGAGACGCTCAGGGATGAAAAAGCCCGGAAAGAGTATGCGCCGGGCCATTGAAAGGATTCGTATGATGGAGTCCCTGGAGGATATGGGCTCGGGTCCCACATGGTCGAAGGTTTCTTCCCTATCGCAGGACCGGATCAAAGACTCAACTATGCCGGGTATCTCCTCCCTCCATTTTTGAGTATCGGACAACTCGATTCGGCATGTCTCATCCCGCTCGACGGCCTTGTCAGTCATCAGCAAACCCCTTCCCCGGAAAGGGCCCTCTGCCGCGAAGCCGGCGGAGGGCGATCAACCCGATCATACGGCACAGGCAGCCTTGGAGGGATCCCAGTAAGGAGAGAGAGACCTCAGCCGCTCGATTATGGGCGGCACCTTCTCGATGACAAAATCGATCTCCTCCTCGGTGTTGTACACGCTCAGGCTGAAACGGATGGAGCCGTGGGCCATGGTAAACGGCACGCCCATTGCCCGAAGCACGTGGGAAGGCTGAAGCGACCCTGAGGTGCAGGCCGAACCTGAGGATGCACATATACCTAATTCATCCATCATGAGAAGGATGGACTCGCCCTCCACGAATTCAAAGCTGATACTGGTGGTGTTGGGAAGTCTCTTTGCATTGCCGCCGTTCACCTTGCTGTTTGGGACCCTGCTCACAAGCCCGCGCTCCAGCTTGTCACGGAGCCGCCGGATATCGTTTTTTTCCATTCCCATGTTCTTCAGGGCCAGTTCACAGGCCTTTCCGAGGCCGATTATGCCCGGCGTGTTCTCTGTTCCCCCGCGTCGACTTCCTTCCTGGTGTCCTCCGATGAGATAAGGGGAAAACTTGGTGCCCTTTCGCACGTAAAGGACCCCTATGCCCTTTGGCGCGTGGAGCTTGTGCCCTGAAATGGAGAGCATGTCGATTGAGCTCTCCTTCAGATTGACAGGGACCTTGCCTGCGATCTGAACGGCGTCCGTATGAAAGAGGATTTCCTGGTCCCTGGCCATCCGGGCGGCTTCTTCCACCGGAAAGATGACCCCGGTCTCATTATTGGCCCACATGAGGCTCACCACGGCGGTGTCGGGCCTGAGGCTCTCAGCGTACCGGTCCATGTCGAGTCTTCCCTCGCCGTCAACAGGGATTTCTGTGACCTCGTATCCCTTTTCCGAGAGATGCTGTCCCAGCGCACGAATCGCCGGATGTTCCACGCGGCTCATCACCACATGACGTTTGGCAGGGTTTGTTGCAAGGGCGGACATTACGGCTGTATTGTCACTCTCGGTCCCGCAGCTCGTAAACAGGATCTCATCTGGTTCGGCCCCCAGAAGAGAAGCCACCCGTTCCCTGGCCTTTCGCAACTCGGCTGCCACCTGTCCCCCGAAGCGATGCGCGCTGGAGGGGTTGCCGTAGAGATTGCTGAAGTAAGGCGACATTTCTTCAACTACTTCCGGAGCCACCCTCGTAGTTGCGTTGTTGTCCAGATAGACGACATTCATGATCGCACCTCCTCGACTTCGAGATCCTGCCACACCAGTTCCCTGAGCTTCATTTCCACGAAGTTTTTCATGGTCTGCTCGCTGGCCTTGCACACGGCGCAAGAGCCCCTCATGGAGAGGAGCACGCGGTTCCCTATGACATCAACGAGTTCAATATCCCCGCCGTCCTGCTTCAGGGCCGGCCGAATCTCGTTCTCAAGGGTCTCCTCGATCAGCCGGATCTTTTGGATATTGCTCATTTTGGGCCGGGTCCTGGGCTGTCTCTCGGCGCGCACCCTGCTTATTATACCTCGGATGCTGTCGTGGCAGTTCTCGCAACCGCCTCCGGCCTTGGTGTAGTTGGTGACCTCCTCAATGGTGGTGAGGTTGTTCTCTCTCACGGCCTTTTCTATCTGCCGGTCCGTAACGCCGAAACACTCGCAGACAATCTCCCCCTCTTCCTCTTCCTTGGGAGGCTCGCCCCGATAGTCTGCAAGGGCCTTTTCCAAGGCCTGCTGACCCAGCACGGAACAATGCATCTTTTCCTTGGGGAGCCCTCCTAGATAGTCTGCAATCTCCTGGTTGGTGATCTTACCGGCCTCCTCCACAGTCTTTCCCTTGAGGAGTTCCGTGAGTGCCGAGGCCGATGCAATGGCGCTTGCGCAGCCGAAAGTCTGAAAGCGGGCGTCCTCTATCCTGCCTTCGTCATTAACCTTGAGGCTGAGCTTGAGGGCGTCGCCGCATGCCATGGACCCCACCTCGCCCACGCCGCTCGCATCCTCGATCACGCCGGCGTTCTTGGGGTTCAAGAAAAGCTCTCTGACTTTATCTGTGTATTCCCACATGAAAGGCCTCCCTGTTCATGTCTATTCAAATATGACGGCATCGCAAAAAGCCCTAAAACGACCTGCTTCGTCACCCCGTTGAAAAACGGGGTCCAGTTAAATAAGTAACTTATGGATGCCGGCCTTCGCCGGAATGACGCCCGAGGGACTCTTTACGAGGCCATCAAATATGAAGATGGAACCAATTCCCGGCATGTGCAAAAGGGCACAGTCAGTTGAGCCCGATTAAAATGGTAAAGTTTAACAGATCCCCAGGGAGGAATCAAACCGTTCGCAGAAAAGGTGATGTGTCAAAGCTCGCGCAGCCGAAAATGGGGTGTTTCAACAACTACGTCCCGGCCCTTATGACATCCGTGCTTCCCGACCGGCAATCAAGCTTATCTCAAGCGCCTCCCATAAAACACGGCTACCCCAGTCTCCCTTCCTCCACCGCGTGACATGCCAGCAGTGTGCCGGAGGCTTGTTTCACCAGTGGGGGCGGCTCCCTCCGGCAGCGCTCCTCCACCCACGGGCAGCGGCTCTGGAACACGCAGCCCGGGGGAAGCCGGATCGGCGTGGGCACGTCTCCGCGCAGCTTGATGTGCCGGCTCCCGGTCTCCCCCAGGCGGGGGATGGCCGAGAACAGGGCCCTTGTATAAGGATGCATGGGGTGATCGAACAAACTGTCCACCGGGGCCAGCTCGCACACTGTTCCCAGGTACATCACCGCCACCCGCGTGGAGATATGCTCCACCACGGACAGGTCATGACTGATAAACATATAGGTCAGGCCTCGAGTCTCCTGCGCCTCCATGAGCAGATTAAGAATCTGGGCCTGTATGGACACGTCCAGGGCGGATATGGGCTCGTCCGCGATGATGAACTCCGGGTCCAACACCAGGGCCCTTGCTATGCTGATTCGCTGGCGCTGTCCTCCGGAGAACTCGTGGGGATAGCGATCCGCCCAAGCAGGGTCCACGCCAACCTGCTCCATGACCTCCGCCACCCGATCCTTGACCCGGTGAGGAGGGACGTAGCGGTGGAACCGCACGGGCTCCTCAAGTATCTCCCGAACGCGCATACGCGGGTTCAAGGAGGCATAAGGGTCCTGGAAGACCATCTGCATCCTGGTACGGTAAGCAAGCATCCGGCCTGGAGAGAGGTTGTCGGTTCTCTCTCCCTTGAAACGGATCTCCCCGCTGTCCGGTGGATAGAGGCCGATCACCGTGCGGGCGAGAGTGGACTTGCCGCACCCGGATTCCCCCACCACGCTCAAGGTCTCTCCCTGCCTTATATCGAAGGTCACATTGTTTACCGCGTGAACAATGGTGCGCTCCCGCGCGGGCCTGCCCTCCCTCCATACAAACTGCTCCAGAAAGCCCCCGGATATATCAAAGTGCTTACAGACGTTCTTAAGGCTGAGCAATGACGGCTGTTCCATAGGCTATTCCACAAAGTGGCAGGCCACTCGGCCGCCTTGGGACTTCAACTCCAGCCGAGGCCTCTTCACCCGGCAGATTTCCTCAGCCCTGGTGCAGCGGTTGTTGAAGGCGCATCCGGGCGGTATATCCAGCAGAGTAGGCATGACCCCCGGTATCTGGTTGAGCCTCTGTCCCCGCGGCCTTTCCTGGGGCAGGGCCCCCAGCAGGCCCAGGGTGTATGGGTGTTCGGGCTCGGATATGATCCTTGTAGTATCCCCTATCTCCACTATCCGGCCCGCATACATGACCGCTGTTCGCTGGGTCACCTGGCTGACCACTGCCAGGTCGTGAGTGATCAGAATGAGCCCCATATCTTCGTTGCGGCAGAGTTCCAGGAGGAGCTCCATGATCTCCGCCTGGATGGTCACGTCCAGGGCGGTGGTGGGCTCATCCGCAATGATCAGGCTCGGTGACGAGATCAGGGCGATCGCGATAACCACCCGCTGGCGCATTCCGCCGGAGAGCTCGTGGGGGTACTGCCTGAGGCGCCGCTCAGGGCTGGGAAGGTGCACCTTGCGCAGGGACTCCACCGCCTTTTCCTCGGCGGCATCCGTCCCGATTCTACGATGGGCCTTAAGGGTCTCCACCATCTGGGTGCCGATAGTCAGTACCGGGTTGAGAGTCATCATAGGGTCCTGAAAGACCATGCTTATGTCATCGCCCCTCACCCGGCGCATCTGTTCATCAGTGAGCCCGGCAAGGTCCCTCCCCTGGAAGACTACGGAGCCGTTTGCAATGTATCCGGGCTTGCTGATCAGATTTATCAAGGCGAAACCGGTCACAGACTTACCCGCACCCGATTCGCCCACGAGGCCCAGCCTCTCACCTCCGCCCAGGGTGAAGTCCACCTCGTCCACGGCGGTGATCTCCCCTGAACGCAGGGAGAACTTGACAGTGAGATTTTCCACTCGGAGAAGGGGTTCCATGGCCTCAGTGCATATAGAGCTTGGGGTTGAGGTAATCCCGGAGCCAGTCGCCCAGGAGGTTGATGGTAAGAATCAGGAGCACGAGCACAATGCCGGGGAAGAGCGTTATCCACCAGGACCCGCTGAAGATGTACTCGAAGCCTATCTTGATCAGGGAACCCAGCGAAGGCCGGGTCACCGGCATGCCCAGCCCGATGAAGGAGAGCGCCGCCTCGCTCATGATGGCGTTCGCCACCTGGACCGTTGAGAGCACCAGTACCGGGGTAAGGGTATTGGGCAGTATGTGCCGCCACATGATGCGCCCTGATGGAAGACCGATCACCCTGGCCGCCTCCACGTACTCCATGTTCTTCTCGGCCAGGACCGACGCCCTCACCGTACGGGCGTACTGGGGCCACTCGGCAAGGCCTATCACTATGATCAGAAACGGAACCGCCACCTGGGCGTAAAGCCCCATTCCGAAAACCGTCTTGAAAATGGCCCCGATGAAGATGGCCACCATGTAGGTCGAAAATGAGAGCTGAACGTCCGCGACACGCATGAGAAAGGCGTCCAGGCGGCCGCCGACGTAACCGGAAATCAGTCCTGTCATGATACCCAGCAGCGCCTGAAGCGCCACTGCGCCCAGACCGATAACCACTGAGACCCGCATGCCGTAGAGTATGGTGGAGAGCATGTCGCGGCCCTGGGAGTCGGTCCCCAGGAGGAATCGGGGGTCCCCCCCCCCTCCATCCACACGGGCGCGATCTCTGCGTCCATTATGTCGATGGTGGTTGTGTCGTAAGGATTATGGGGCGATATGACCGGGGCGAGAAAGCCGGCGGACACCAGAAACACGACAACCAGCAGGCTTCCCACCGCCAGGGGGTCCCTGAGAAAGCTGTAGAGGAAGAAAGACTTCCTGAACGTATTCCACATCCCCATGCTACTTCCTGCCCGTTATCCTGACCTTGGGGTTGACCAGGCCGTAGATGATGTCCACCACGGTGTTGACGGTCACAAAGACCAGGCCCACGAAGACCAGGTAGGCCACCAGGAGCGAGGTATCCCCCCGCTCCACAGCCTCAAGAAAAATGAAGCCCATTCCCTGCCATTGGAACACGGTCTCGGTCAGTACGGTAAACGCGATCATGGTGCCCAACTGGACGCCCCCCACCGTAATCACCGGAAGGAGGGTGTTCTTGAAGGCATGCACTATGAGTATGCGCCCCGGAGCCAGGCCCTTGGCCCTGGCGAACTTGATGTACTCCGTCTCCATGACCTCTTTCATCTCCGCCCTGATCAGACGTATGAACAGGGGCAGCATTATGGAGGAAAGGGCCACGCTGGGCAGGATCAGGTGCAGCAGGCCGTCCATCGTCAGCATGCCCGAATCCCAGAACCCCCATAGCCTGACCGTCTCGCCCCTGCCGTACGAGGGCAGCCAGTTGAGCCCCACGGCAAAAATGTATATGAGCATGATGGCTGTGAGGAAGACCGGGATGGATACCCCGACAATGCTGGCCCCCATCAGGAACCTGGAGAGCCAGGTGTTGGGCCTTACAGCGGCATAGATACCGACCGGGATTGAAATGAATATGATGATTATGGAGCTGCACAAGACAAGCTCCAGGGTGGCCGGAGCCTTTGTAACGATCACCTCCGCGGCGGGCCGCTTGAAGAAGTACGAATGGCCCAGATCGCCTCGGGCCGCATTCTTCAGAAAGCGTCCCCACTGCACAATGAAGGGGTCGTTAAGGCCCAGCTCGTCGCGGAGCTTCTCCCGCTCTTCCGCGGACACCGATACGCCCATCAGATCGCGCACCGGGTCGCCCACCGCGTATTTGACGGCGAACCCGATGAAGCTTATGACGAACATCACCAGAACGGCCTGGGCTATGCGTCTTACTGCGAATGCGAACATGGCGGGTCAATACCGGAAGGTATGGGGGAGCCCCCTGAAGGAGGCTCCCCCCGTTTGGGCTCCGGCTCTTATTCCAGGACCAGGTCGCCGAAATAGGGAAAGTTCATGACGTTTACAACAGGCTCGATACCCACGTTATTCTTGCCTGCATAGGAGTGGTTCTGCCAATGGAACGGTACGAACGCCGCATCCTCGTAAAGGATACGCTCGATTTCCTGCAGCATCTGCGCGCGCTTTTCCAGGTCGGTCTCCGTCTGTGTGGCAAGGACCATCTCATCCAGCTTGGGATTGCAGTAGTTCCCGCTGTTATACTGGCCGTATCCGGTCTCCTTGTCCGGGCACATGGTCAGGAACTCCGAGAAGTTGGCCGAGTCTTCAGTGTCCGAGTGCCATCCCACCATCTGCATGTCCGCCACCTGGGCGTCGAACTCATCCCAGTACTGGGCCTTGGGCATGGTCTTGAGGTCCACCTTGATGTTGATCTTGGAGAGCATGGCGGCAAAGGCCTCGGCGATCTTTTCGTCGTTTACATAGCGGTTGTTGGGAGCGATGGCGGTTACGGTGAAACCGTTCTCATAGCCCGCCTCTTTCATCAGCTGCTTGGCCTTGGCCAGGTCGAACCTGGGCTTGAGATCAGGGTTGTGTCCCGCGTACCCTTCGGGGCTCTGCTGGGCCGCCGGGGTGGCAAAGCCCTTCATGATCTTTTCCACTATGCCCACCTGGTTGGTGGCATATACAATGGCCAGGCGCACCCGCGGGTCCTTGAACTCCTCGCGCCTGTTCTGGTTGAGCTGGAATGTTATGATCCGCGCGCCGGAGATGGTGACCAGCTTCAGGTCCTTGTTCTTCCGGATCCTGTCGTGATCCTGAGGCGGCACCGGGGAAATGAAATCCACATCCCCCGAAAGGAGGGCGGCCACCCTTGTGGCGTCTTCCTTGATGGGGGTCAGGATGAAGCTGCTCACATTGCCCGGGGAGTCCTTGTCCCAGTAATCCTTGAACCTCTCCATGACCAGCCTCACGCCCTGCTCGCGCTCCTTCACCACAAAGGCGCCGGTGCCCGACTCGTTGGTCTTGGCAAAAGTAGGGGCGGTCTTGTCAATGGCGTCCTTGGGCCTGCCGCTTGCGTCCTCTCCGGAGTAAAACTCCCTGTCCATGGGAAAGATGTAGGTGGCCATGTTGAGGACCAGGCCGTAAGGCTGCTTGGTCTTTATGTCCACGGTGTAATCGTCCACCACTTCCGCGCCCGCAAAAGGCTCGAACAGGCCTTTGAAATCCTGGCTCTTCTTGAGCCGTTCCACAGTCCACTTGACATCGGCCGCGGTGAAATCGTTGCCGCTGTGGAACTTCACCCCTTTACGCAAATGAAAGCGCCAGGTCAAGTCATCCAGCTGTTCCCACTTGTGGGCCAGCCTCGGCTCGAAGTCCCCGTCCTGGGTCCAGCGAACCAGCGGGTCAAAGACCCAATGAGAGAGCTGGAGCATGCCTCCCGATAGCTGTTCGTGAGGGTCCAGGGAGACAGGGTCCGCGTCCAGGCCCACCTTGAAGGTCTTGGCCGAGACCACGGCCGACCCGCACAAAACCATTGCCAGGGCAAGAGAAAGGATTAGAAATCGTTTCATGGCAAACTCCTTTTGTCTTGAGGTTGAGCGTGTCAGGTAGAGACGGGGTCCCAGCGGCCCGCGCCCCATCGGCCTTTTTCTGTGTTGAAGCCTCTCGGCGCAAATCTTGAGAGAAATATGGTCGGACCGCGCAAACGCAGTCAATGTAACAGGAGCCGGCTCTCGCGCAGGGATAGTAAGCGCCCAGGGGTTTGTGTGTCAACGGAAAAGCCTTAAGGTATCAGGCAAAAATACTGCCTACTCGATTTCCGACTCCCTGTACCACACAATCTGCATCTGATTCACAAACCGAATGGATCCGCCCCGGGGTCCGGGGTAGTAATATAAAGAGAGCGTGAACTCCCCGCCCTCCCTGTCTTCGTAAGTTATTTTTATAAGGGTTTTATCATCTTTTCGAGAGATCTTTACATAATCGATCTCGTTCATGCTGATGTATTCGAGTCCCCTGTAAAATGTTATCATATCACTTGTGATCTCGAGTTGAGCCCTTGCATACCGGGGCTCCGATGTCACCCAGCAACCGATGATATAATCCGGGATCTCATCATGCTTGAACCAGCAGCAGGCAGCAAGGAGAAGCGGCCCGGCGACGATCATCCCGAGCAGTGCCATGTAGAGGTTCCGTCTCATGTTAATAGGAATTTAGGCGCACTTTGAAACAGTGTCAAGCCCGCAGACACCTTCAGTTCAATTCATGAGGCCCGGCAAAAAGAGAGCGATTTGGGGAAAGGGTATGAGTATCAGGGCAAGCACAATCAAGGCAAGGAGGTAAGGCACAGCCCCCTTGAATACGGATTCCAGGGGCACATCCCGCGTCAGGCCGCTCACTATGTACACGTTTACTCCCACTGGAGGGGTGATGACGCCCATCTGGGTGACAAGCACGATGATGACCCCGAACCATATGGGGTTGAAACCCATGTCAGTCACCACAGGGTAAAAGATGGGAATGGTGAGAAGTATCAGGGCCAGGGCGTCAATAAAAAAACCGCCCACCAGGTAGAGAAAAATAATGAAGGCCATGATCATCTCATTCGGCAGAGCCATCCCGCTGACCCATGTGGCGAGGATATAGGGAATGCGGGTGATGGCGAGGAAGTGGCCGAACATGGTGGCACCAGCCACAATTACCATGACCATACAGGAAATCCGCGTACTCTCCAAAACAGCCTGCATCAGCCCCTTTAAGCTGAGGCGTCGAGTAACCAGTCCAAGAATGATGGCTCCTCCGGCACCGATTCCACCGGCTTCAGTGGGCGTGAAGACGCCCATGAAAAGCCCCCCCATCACTAGAGCAAAGAGCACGAGGGTCTCGATTACTCCTTTTAGAGAAGCAATTCTTTCTGAAAAGGACGCCTTCTCTCCCCGCGGCGCCATGTCGGGTCTCAGTTTAACCCATATGACAATGGCGGCGATGAATAAGAAGCTCAGAATAATCCCCGGCAAGACGCCTGCGACAAAGAGCCTGCCGATGGACTGCTCGGTCAGGATCCCGTACACGATGAAAATAACGCTGGGCGGTATAAGAATCCCCAGGCTCCCTCCCGCAGCCACTGTTCCCGTGCCCAGGACCATATTGTAATTGTATCGCTTCATTTCAGGCAGGGCCACGGTTGCCATTGTCGCTGCCGCCGCGTTGGTGGACCCGCATATCGCCGCGAATCCGGCACAAGCCGCCACCGTGGCCATTGCAAGCCCGCCCGGAAGGTGCCCGATGAATTTGTAGGCGGCGTCAAAAAGCCTTCTGCTGATGCCGGCATGAAAAGTCACCTGTCCCATGAGTATGAAAAGGGGGACCACGGTCAGGCTGTAGGATCCGAAAATGGAGTAGAAGTCTTTGGCAAGCACCCTCAGGCCGGCGTCCCAGTGAACCACATAACTGAAGCCGAGTACGCCCACGAGGGCCATGACAAATCCCACAGGCATGCGGGAAAAAAGGAAGATCAGAAGAACCCCGATCCCGATCAACCCGACAGTGGTCGACTCCATCAACCCTCTCCTTGAAACACCTTGGCAGGCCTTTCCGTAAGCATGGCAACTTGCCGAGGATCAGACCTTCCATCTGAAAAAGGGCGGTTCCCTCCTGCTCAGGACGAACCAGAGATCCACGAGCAAGACCAGACAAACCGCTATGGATGCTAAGGACATGCCGTACAGGATAGGATAGAACGGGTAGCGCAGAGTCATGGAAACCTCTCCGTAAATTCGAAAGTCATTACCATAACGGATGCATTCGTACGCCAGGATCGAAAAGAGGAAAACGCTCAGCGAGTGGGTAATGATGAAGACGGCTTTCTGAACGCCTTGTGTAAGGCGCGATACAACCAGCTCCACGGCAACATGGGTGCGATGCAAGGTCGTGTGTGCCATGGCAAATGCGGCAACCGCAGCGCCCAGGAACTCTACTACTTCATAGGACCCGAGAATGGGTCGCCTGAACATTCGCAGCACCACGTCGGAAATGATGACGGCGGTCATGCCGAGAAGGGCTATCCCCGCAACCATGTTCAGGGAATCCGCAAGACGGCGCACAATGTTAGGTAGAGAAGCCATCATCCAGCCTCTTCTCATATCAAAAAAAAGAAGTCCGGGTTGCCGCCCGGGCGGCAACCCCGCGCAAGTTCTATTCCTTGGAGTATTTTTGGATACTCTCGCGGATAAAGTCCACATACTCCTTGCCGGGCATACCCTTTTTCTCGAGTTCGGCCGCATAATCATCAATCACGGGGCGGACGTTGTAGGCCCAGAGGCTACTCTCCTCTTCGGATAGCGGGATGATCTCGTTGCCCTGGCTGAGGGAGAACTCCCGACCCTCATCATCCGCCTCGTCCCAGCCTCTGGCGTGCTTGGGTATCCACTCCTCGCTCACTTCCTCAAAGACCTTCTTCACGTCGTCGGGCAGGGAGTTCCACTTATGTTCGTTCATGATGACGTACATGGCCGTTGTGTAGCCGACACTGAAGCACTCGGTCGTATAGTTGATTACCTCGGCCTGTTTCCATCCCTTCAAGACTTCAATAGGGGCGAGGGTGGCTTCCACCACACCCTTTTGAAGGGCCTCATAAGCGGCGCCCTGACCCATTGCCACAGGAACGCCCCCCAGGGCGGTGGCCGCCCTGGCGCTGAAACCGGTGCAGCGGACTTTCAGGCCTCTCATATCTTCCAGTTTGTTGACCGGCTTCTTGCTGTGAAGCAGGCCGGGGCCGTGGGCGTGGAGATAGAGCATTTTCACGCCGGAAATCTCCTCGGGTTTGAACTTGTTGTAAAAGTCGTTTGCCACCATGGTCGCGGTATATCCATTCGGATACCCCATGGGGAGATCCAGGGCCTCCATGACGGGAAAACGGCCTGCCGTATAAGCGAAGAGCGACATTCCAAGGTCGGTGATACCCCTTGACACTCCATCATACATCTCAGGGCCTTTGGCCAGGGAGCCGCCTGGAAAGTGGGTGAACTTGACCTGTCCGTTGGTTCTCTTTTCGATTTCTTCTGCCCATGATACCCCAAGGACGGCGTTGAAATGGGTGGGCGGAAAGAAATTGCTGTATGTGAGTTGAATGGTACCCGCCCGGGTATCAGAGGCTGTCATGCCTAAAACTGCAAGACCCATGGCCAGGAGTATGGAAAATATAACTGGCTTCTTTGCCATTTGGAAATCCTCCATGTTAAGAAAAGGTTTGGCGATGATAAGTTACTTCTGAGCTGTTCCGCTTTCTTGTAAAAACGCCGAACACCGGCAGGAAGTAATCGGCTATTCCTTTCGGGCCTCGGCAACCCGGTCCAAGGCCCTAAGGACCGCCCCTGCAAAGCCGGGGTCATTGATGTGCGCTGACACCTCCTTTACAGGACAGGATGGACCAAGCGTTTCCCTGAGCCCTTTCAGGAATGCCCCTGATCCGTTCGGGCTGTAAAGAGGGCCCTGGGGGTGATCGAAAGCAGAGAGTCCGGTCAAGGGAACCACTATTTCCAAAGGCCCCGCAGCTCCTGAGCAGGCCCCGCCCACCATTCGGCCCACCTCTTCTATCTCCTCGTCGGTCGCACGAATTGTGGTGATAGCGGCGTTGTGAACGTGCATCTTTCGCCCGGGAAACCGCTTTTTCGCCCTGTCCAACGCACCGTATACCAGAAAATCCACATTCCCCGGAACAAGGACCGTGGGCACGCCCTTTATAAGGGCCGCCCTGCCGCGTTCCGGACCGGCATCGTAGTCCCCGCCGAAACGGTGATCAAGCAGCTCGTGGAGTGAAAGATCCACAACCGCTGTGACATCCTGCTCCCGAACGAGGTCCTCCATGGCCTCACCGCCGGCCCCTACGGTATGAAAAACCACGACCTCGTAACCACGCTCCTCCAGCCCTTTTCTTATCTCTCCGGTGCAGGCCTCAGTAGTCCCGAGGGTGGATACCACAGCCAGAGGACGGCGGTTTTCATCATGGTCGGGGTGTCCGCCCCAACGGACCATGCCTGCCATGGCATTCGCCCCGTTTTGGAGCACGGCCCGCGTGATCCGATTAAGACCGGAGAGATCGCAGACGGAATGGAGCATCAGGATGTCGCGGATCCCCACAAAGGCCCGTGTATCCCTGGAAGCCATGGTAGTGACCATGACCTTTGGAAGGCCCACGGGCAAAGCACGCATGACAGCCGTTCCGAGGGTTGTGCCCATTGACCCGCCGATACTGAAAACGCCTTTCACCCTGCCCTCTCCGTAAAGGGTCCCGGCAATGGACAAGGCACCCTGAATCATGATGCCAAGGGCCTCGCCTTCATGCCCGATGGAACGCACTGCCTCGATGGAGGTCCCTGCGGCCCTTGCCACCTCCTCTCGAGATATCAAGACAGGATAAGAGCACTCCCCGCGGATTCCGGCATCCATGACCTGTACGGAGATCCCCGCTCTTTCCATACAGGATGCGGCAAATGCCGCCTCAGCGCCTTTGGTGTCCATGGTCGCCACAAGCAACACTGTCGCATTTTTATGCATATGTTGTCCCCATCATGTGGCTTATATATGATATTACATAAATTTATTTATCACGTTTCGATGATACCTTCATGCTCCATAAGCCATTCTTTTCGCCATAACCCACTGCCGTATCCCACAAGCTCCCCGCTGTTACCGGCGACCCGGTGGCAGGGGACTATGATGACTACCGGGTTTTTGTTATTCGCCTGGCCCACAGCCCGGGCCGCCTTGGGTCTTCCGATTGACTCAGCCACTTCACCGTAAGTCGTCCATGCTCCGTAAGGGATCTCCAGAAGGGCCCGCCAGACGGCCTTCTGAAAAGGCGTGCCTTCGAGGGCGAGGGGTACTGCAAAGGTAGTACCCTTTCCCTGGAAGTACTCGTCCAGCTGTTTTCGGCACAACACCAGGCAGGCGGGCGGATTCACGCTGTCACGCCTGGATTTGTCTACGAACCGGAGGCCCTGGATCCCCTCCTTGGTCCCGCTGATTTCAAGCCAGCCGATGGGAGATTTGTAGTAAAGTGCTGAAAAGCCATCATCTTTGCCCATGTTCATGCCCTCCAGACGGCCTTGGGGTGAAAAAGGGCCCGGATTACCATCGTTCCCGGCAGTTCAGAATCCGGACAATCGTACAGCCAGGAAAGGGTTTCATGGGCAATCCGGCAATGCCGTTTGATTTATTTGTAGCTTTTACACTATATTGCCCATGTGTGAAAAGTACTTTTTTAACGCATGTCCCTGAAACGGTTGAGGGAAGCGGTTTTTAAGGAGGTTTTGATGTCTGACTATGTCATAGCTGTGCTCGGGACGTTTGATTCAAAAGGAGATGAGCACCGTTTTCTCAAGGAGCGGATCGAGGCCCGGGGTGCCGGAACCCTGACAGTGCACACAGG
>CAYVDE010000075.1:0-15072 GCA_964450535.1 uncultured Desulfobacterales bacterium | reverse complement strand
AGCGCATTGCCGATGCTGCCGGTGCTTTCACTCGCGCCCACCACCGCCACCCGGCCAGGCTGGAAGATACGATCCAGATTGTATTGACTCATGTTAAGGTACCTCCTTGAAACTTCTCATCATAGAGGATACTCCCGAAGCATTTCATGGATGCCTTTGTGTATCTCGTACCAGAACTCGTAGGCGGCAGCGTGCCTGTCCCGAGTGAAAAAATCAATCCAGCGGTCCAGCTCAGGGTGGTTGACGCCGTCGGTCTCATTTTTGTTTTTCAGGAATGTGAACACCATGTCCATGTTACGTTCAGACTCCCAGAACACAGATGCATTACGACTGGTGATGCGGCTTGCTGTCAGGCTTATGGAGCGCAGAAACGCTTCCCCGCACCCGAAGATGTTTTCCACGATATCGGGAATCAGCGGTTCCGCCCAGGCCCGGTGAAAACGGCAGATCCCGAGGTTGTCCAGCATCAGTTCCTTGAGCATGCGCCGGGCATTCTCTTTTCCCAACTCCCGGGGCGGCAGGAAATTTCGGCCGTAGTGCATGTAATATTTGCCCGTGATGGCCATGGGCGCATAAGCGCCGGGTGTCCAGTACTGGTTGGGAACCATCCAGCCCTGCCTGGCAAAGGCATTGTAAACAAACCGGTCAAGCACCTGCTTCCCCTTTTCCCGTGCCAGACGGCGCGCAAATTTTCTGGCACCAAACTGCAACGGTATCTTTCCGCCGGGTTCCGTCATCTGATCCAGCAATGCCATGCCAAGTTCGGCATTGTGCATGGAATCTCCCACAACCTCAAAGTTCGCCATCTCCCATCTGGGTGTCCGATCCACCCCCAGCTCCCGGGGTTTTATCAATCCGTCGTCCAGACAGTCCATGAGCCAGGCAAGGGTTCCGCCCACCGAGATGGCATCGAAGCCCAGGCGATCGGCATGGTGGTTGAGTAGCTCGGCGGCCCGCTGATCGAAGATACCGCACAAGGGCCCCATGGTTTGGTAAGGTTCATAGTCTTTCTTGAACCTACCGTACATTTTTTTGCAGACTGCAGCGCACGGTTCACCGCAGTTGCGCTGCTGCTTGGTTCGTATGGTCTCCTCGTTGAACTGTTTGAGGTAATGATTCAGGATAAACCGTTCGTGAAGATCCCTGCGCGCTTCCTGACTCCAGTAGATGGTGCGGTAATTGAATGCCAGGATATCGCCGTCCATGGCGGCGTAATTGACTCCGAACGTACCACCCGTTTTTAATTCCGGGTCATAACGGTACTTGGTGGTGACCTCCATATCCTTGGCCGCCATCCGCTGATTGAATTTGTCCTGGAACCATTCGTCCGCCACGGAGCGATCGCGAAAATCCTCGTCGATATGGGTTCCGCCGTAGATGACGCCCACAAGGCCATGCTCCTGAAACAGCTTGCTGCCGAAGCCTCCCCTGCCGGCCCAGGTATCCACATGGGTCAGTTCCCCCTTTTTCACCGGAGCGGAACCGATGGCGCCGAAATCCGAATCGCGTGCGGCCTGTCCTACTGCCAGCACCCGGGGGTCTTTTTCGTACCTCGGACCGAACAGGTGAATGGCATGTTCCATCACGGCATACACCCCTTTGCGCCCCTGATCCCAGATACGGTCAGGTATGACCGGAACCAGTCCCACCTCGATCTCTTCGCCGTGGTTGCGGTTCAGGTACAAGAGGGAAGGATGCGGGGCTTTGCCGATGAGGCTGAGCATGTTGATGCCGAGATTGTCGAACACCAGGGCCGCGCCTCCCATGGAGGAAACATAAAAACCGTGCCAGCAGGGAGAGATGCCGGTGAATATCAGCCGGTTGGATCCGGGAAAGACGGATCCGGCCAGAAGACCGGCACCGATGGTCAAGGCGTTATGCTTGAAGGCCAGATGAATCCCCAGATCCACGGGACCGAAAAAATCGCCGACACGGTAGCGCTGCATGCGATAAAAACCGGTGGCGGCATCCAGCATCAATACTTTGATCATGTGAACGTTATCGTGCATTCGGGTTTTCCTTTTTTATTTCAAAGGAGTGGCTTGATATGGAATTACTCAAGGTCTGGGCGCCTGATGCTCGTTGTGTTGAGGTTGAGATAAAACAACTATGACAATCCTGGGGCCTTGCCGGGCTTTCGACCCAACCGGACCGGCCCTGCAAGACGAGTTCGTTTGGGCGTCGTTATGGAAGGGTTGCGTTCGAGCCTGGTGTTCTCACCTCGACCGAGTGTTCCTGATGGTCGTCAACAAGGGGAATCGCCTTATCGCTTTGCTCAGCCCCATCAACGATCACTCGCATGTCGCCGTTTTCGTGGCCCGCTTGGAGGACTTGGATGTGATAGACGGTCTCCCGATACCGGTAGTGTACCTTGAAACCGTCCCAACCGACAGGGAAGCACGGAGCAAAACACAGCTTATCCTTTTCCAGCCTGAGTCCCAAGAGTGACTCCACGATAAGCCTGTACATCCATGCGGCCGAGCCCGTGTACCAAGTCCAGCCGCCGCGGCCGGTATGCGGCGGGACCGCATAGACGTCGGCGGCGACAACGTAGGGTTCCACTCTGTAGGCGGCGGCCTCCTCGATCGATCTTGCATGGTTGATAGGATTGATCATGGTGAAGAGTTCCCACGCGCGACGGTTGTCTCCCAGGCGAGCGAAGGCCATGGCCGCCCAGACGGCCGCATGCGTGTACTGCCCGCCGTTCTCTCTGACTCCCGGGACGTACCCCTTGATGTAGCCGGGATTCAAATCCGATTTGTCAAACGGAGGATCCAGCAGTTGTATCAGCCCATGCTCACGGCGAACGAGGCGCTCGTCCACCGCTTCCATGGCCATGCGGGAACGCTCATGATCTCCCGCGCCCGACAGAACAGACCAGCTTTGTGCAATCGAATCAATTTGGCATTCAGGGTTAACCGCCGACCCAAGCGGTGATCCGTCGTCAAAGTAGGCACGGCGGTACCACCCTCCATCCCATCCGTTCCGCTCGATGTTCCGGCGGAGCCCCGCAGCCTCAGCGCGGCAACGTTCGACGAAAGACGAATCACCTCGGGCACGAGCAACCTCCACGAACTGCATGAGCACCTCGTACAGGAAAAAACCCAGCCAAACGCTTTCGCCTCTGCCGTGTTCGCCCACCAGGTTCATGCCGTCGTTCCAGTCGCAGGAGCCGATGAGCGGCAAGCCGTGTTCACCGAATTTCAGGCCGTTCACAACGGCTCGGACACAGTGTTCGTAAAGACTCGCCGCCTCTTCAGAGCGCTCGGGCAAGTCGAAATATGAGTCTTCATCGCTTTTTACGGGGCGGCCCCGGATGAAGTGGACGGGTTCGTCCAGCACCCCGGTGTCCCCGGTACTGAGAACATAGCGGCACGTCGCGAGCGGCAGCCAGAGGTAATCGTCTGAACAGCGAGTCCGCACGCCCCGACCCGTTGGAGGATGCCACCAATGCTGAACATCTCCTTCCGAAAATTGACGGCTCGCGCACAGCAGCAGGTGCTCGCGTACGATATGCGGCCTGGCGTGGATGAGCGCCATCACGTCCTGCAACTGATCCCGGAAACCGAAGGCGCCCGACGACTGGTAGGTTGCGCCTCGCCCCCAAAGGCGGCACGCCATGGTCTGGTAGAGCAGCCAGCCATTGGCCAGGACATCGAGGGACGGGTCCGGTGTTTCAACATTTACCGCCCCGAGGGTATGAACCCAGTGCTGCCATACCACATCAAGGGCGCCGCGCGCAGCGGTTGATCCTTGAAAGCGATTGATAATGTTTCCTGCATCGCCGGCGTCCTGCCCTACGCCGAGCCTGAAGACGATCTCGCGCTCTTGCCCGGCGGCCAGATCAAAGCTCACCTGAATCGCGCCGCAGGGATTCAAGGCGGCCCCCACCTTGCCGGAAAGGCGCGTTCGCCCCATGGCCGCGGGAGCGCGCAGCGTGCCGTTACGTCCAATAAATTCAGTCCGATCGCCGGTTACGGTGCGTGACGTATCGTCCACGTGGAAGAAGGCGGTCCGATTGGGAAACTCGGTGTTGTAGGGGTTGCGCGCAAAGAGTGCGCCGCTGTCCGGATCAATTTCGGTGGTCACGTGCATGATCGATTTCGGCCGCAAATCGCCGAGCACCCACTCCGCATATCCGGTGGCCGAAAGCCGGCGGGATCGGTCCGACTCGTTTCGCACTTTGAGGACCGTGAACTTGACCGGTGCGTCCAGAGCCACGTAAACCCACAGCTCCGACCGGATGCCGCGCTCGGTGTGCTCGAAAACGCTGTAGCCGAATCCGTGCCGGGTAACGTAAGGCGTTGATCCGGTACACGGCAACGGCGTGGGCGACCATACGTGGCCGCGCTCTTCATCGCGGAGGTAAAAGGCCTCTCCGCTCGAATCACTCACAGGATCGTTCTCCCAGGGAGTGAGGCGGAACTCGTGGGCGTTCTCGCTCCAGGTGCAGCCCGGGCCGCTCTCCGATACGACGGTTCCGAAAGTCGGGTTCGCAAGCACATTAACCCATGGCGCCGGCGTTACTTGCCCGTGCGCGGTGGTAATAACGTACTCACGCCCATCAGGAGTGAACCCGCCCAAACCATTGAAGAAAAGAAGATCGTGGCGAGGTAACGCGGCCGTCGGCGAGGGTTCGGCGCGTCGGGTTCGCGTCGGGGTAAGGAGGGGCACTGTTACCTTGGCGAGACCGCGACGACTGATCTGGTCCTCCAGGGCCCCCCGGCTGTCGGTGATTATGACACGGGCCACCGTTTGGATCAGGATGCGGTCCTCATCCGCTATCTGGTCGGCAGGTCGTACAAAAATGCCGCCGGGCCGATCTGTCACGTTGGCTTCTATGCCGTCGCCGATCAGCCCCATAATCCGCTCGTGGATGATTTGCCGGTAACCGGCATTGTCTTCGTTCCAGATGACCAGATCCACCGCCAACCCTTTAAGACGCCAGTACGCGTGGGCCTGCACCAGTTGGCGCGCCAGGCCGATATTGGCCGGGTCGCCGATCCGCAACAACACGATCGGCAAGTCGCCGGAAATGGAGTAGCTCCATAGACCGGATTGCCCGCGGCGGTTCTTGATAAGGAGACCCGGTTCGGCGCGCAGCGAGGAATTGGCGTAAAGGACCGAGCCGGCCATGCGCACATAGAGTTGCGCGTCGGCCTCGGTGGCATTGATCTGCCGCAAAACCACCTGGCTGTGTGACCAGGCCAGGTAGAAGACGCGATCCGCGAGACGCCGGTCCTGGTATTTGCCGACCAGGCCTAAGGCTGCATCGCGGGTCTCGCCGATGCCGGAAACCATATTGACTGTAACCGTTTCTTCGGGATCGAGGGTGATCAGGTATCGGATGGCGACAATCGGATCCAGCACCGAGCCCTCGCTGCCCGAGAGCGCCCCGGGCCTGTTCATCGCCCGGGGATCGGCTGCGGTGTTGCCGCGGCCGATGAACCGGCTGCGGTCGGTCTCATAGGAAAATTCTCCGATGTCCGGCCCATGCACGGCCATCAAGTGAAACATCCAGGGCGTGAACTCATCCCTGGAGCGAGGCCGGCGGGTGCAGAGAATAGCCCGTTGTGCACCTAGAATTTCGGTTTGAACAAAAAGGTTGCTGAACGCCGGGTGCTGGGCATCCGCAGCCGGCGGGGCCAGAACGACTTCCGCATAACTCGTGACGTCGATCGTCCGGCGCATGCCAGAGCGGTTGGAGATCCGGATCCGGCGAACTTCGACGTCATCCTCGGGAGAGACGGCGATTTCCGTATGGGTCTCCACCTCATGGGCACGGCAACGGAACTCCGCCTTCGCCTCAGAGAAGACCGCTTCGTATACATCCGATTCCTTGAGCGCCGGCTGATAGGCGGTGGACCAGAACTCCCCGCTCTTCACGTCGCGGAGGTAGCAGAAGGTGCCCCAGTTGTCGCAGGTACTGTCTTCCCGCCAGCGCGTGACGGCCATGTCCTTCCAGCGACTGTATCCGCCGCCCGCGTTCGTGACCATCACGTGGTACCTGCCGTTCGACAGAAGGCGGACCTCGGGTAGCGGAGTGTCGGGACTGTTGAAAATGCGGAACGGCGTCTCCGAGACACTTGTAGCCGTATGTGCTTCGGAAAGTTCGGCGGTGTGCCAGTAAAACGCCGATGCCCTGGGAATCCGCTCCTGAAGCAACAGCGTGGTCGCCTGGAACAACGGGTCCGACTTGAATCGCTTCTGCATAGGGCGGTCCAGCAGCAGATAGGCCAGAGAGAGAAGGCTCATGCCCTGGTGATGGGCCATATACGATCGGATCACTACTCTCGATTGCCCGCGCGGAAGTCGCGACGGGGTGTAGTCGACGGCTTCATACAGGCCGTATTCTCCTTCCAGTCCTTCAGAAGCAAGTCGTTGCAAGTTCAGGCATGCCTCTTCGGGCGCCACCATCACGGCAAGCGTCGAGGCATAGGGCGCAATGACCATATCCTCAGCGAGCCCGCGCTTGAGCCCCAGGCCGGGCACTCCGAACGAGCGATACTGATAGTTGTGATGAACGTCAATCGCGTTGTAGCCGGATTCCGAAATACCCCACGGCAACCCGTGGCTCCTTCCGTAGTCCATCTGCCTGTGCACCGCGGTCTTGCAGGTCTGGTCGAGGAGGGTGTCTTCGTATGTCGGCATCACCAGAAGCGGCATCAGATACTCGAACATCGAACCGCCCCACGAAAGGAGGATCGGTTTTCCACCGGCGGTGGTGAGCAGGCGCCCCAGGGCGAACCAACTGTCCTGCGGCAATTTCCCCTGGGCAATCGCCACGAAAGTAGACAACCTCGCTTCCGAAGCCAATAGATCATAGTAACTCGAGTCACGGCGCAGCTCCCCCACGTTGTAGCCGATCGTCAGCAAATGCCGCGCCTTGTCGAACAGGAAGTCATATTCCATGTCGGCCAGTTCGGCGGATTGCCTCGCCAGGCTTTCGATTGACGCAATCCTGTCTTCAGCGCGGCGCCTTGCCTGGCTGATGAGCCCTCGAAGCCCGCTCAATCGTTCCTTTTCCTCAGGGGGCGGCTTCCCGCCGAGGCGTTCATCGATGGCCGGCAGCCACTTACCCTCAAACCCGCTCAGCTCGCGCAGCGTAGGGATCTCGTCGAGGCCGTGAAAGCCTTTGAGCCGGCCGGAAGAGGCCGTCAGCAAGGTCCACGGCGCAAGGAAGGTCAGCTCATCAAGAGCGCCCCTGCATTGCCGGGCGAAGGCACGGGCCCACCAACTCACCCTGTCTGCATGGCCCTCATCGAGGCTGTCCGCCAACTCCACGGCGGATGCCGCCACCCGACCGAGGTACAGTCCCGCCCCTGCGAGCGTGTCCGGCACAAAAACGGACGGGGACAGCACCTCCTCTCGGAGTTGCTCAAGCTGCACCGGAGCGTCTTTTCCCACAGCGTCCACTAGAATTCTCAGGGTGTCCCTGAGCCCGTCCAACCAGCGCGGTTCCAGGATCGGGCGATCGGGAAGGTTGAGCAGACCCGGCCGCAAGGTCATCAGGTGGCCCGCGAGATTGCCGCTGTCCACTGTAGAAATGTACCTGGGAGGCAGCGGTTTCAGGGATTGCGTGTCGTACCAGTTGTAGAAGTGGCCTTGGTGGCGTTCCAGGGCCTCCATGGTCTGAAAGGCCTTCCTCGTGCGGTCGATGAGATGCCCGGCCGGGATGTAGCCGAAGTCGTAAGCGGACAAATTAGCCAGGAGCGCGAGTCCCATGTTGGTGGGCGATGTTCGATGCCCCAGTACTACTGCGCGGTCTTCCTGGTAGTTGTCGGGCGGCAGCCAGTGATCTTGAGGGCCGACAAAAGTTTCGAAGAAGGCCCAGGTCTTTCGGGAAAGTTTCCTTAGAAAGAGGATTTGATCGGCCGTCAGCCTTGTTCGCCTTTGAGCAAAAGGGCGGCTGATCCACCAGGCGATGGCCGGAGAGGCTAACCAGAGGACCAGGAATGGCCCGGCCATGCCGAGTACGGCCGGGTTCGAAGCGGCCAGATAAATCCCTGCAGCAGAGGCCAGGACAGGGGAGATCCACATTGCCCGCCAGGAAGCGGCGATGTCCGTGCGGCCTTGTTGATCCGCACTGTTCGAGGGGTTCCACTCCAGAAGCCGTCTATGGGAGACACTCATTCGCCAGAGCGTGCGCACAATCGCATCCAGGCTGAAAAACGCCTCATAGGGCAGGCAGGCGATCGTAAAGGTCGCTTGAGCTGAATGCCGCCCGGCGGTGCGCATCGCTGCGGCAAGATGCCGGCGCAGTCGCATATCATCCGGCTTGTTAAACAGGTCCAGAAAAGAGGCCGTTCCCGGGGGGATAAAGATGATTCCGATCACCGCCAGGGTCCACAGCAGGGGAGAGGATAAGACCGTCCAGCCTGAGACCAGCAGCAAGGTCAGTGCCGCCGGAACGAGGCTCCGACGAAGATTGTCGAAAATTTTCCATCGCGACAGCGCACAGAGCGGGTTCTTCCGGCGGCCTCCTTCGAGGCCGGGAACACCCGGCAGCAGCCAGCGGGCAATTTGCCAATCCCCGCGGATCCAGCGGTGCCGGCGGCTGACGTCTGCGCTGTACCGGGAGGGATATTCCTCGTACAACATTACATCGCTGAGCAGCCCGGCTCGCACATAGCATCCCTCCACAAGGTCGTGGCTGAGGATCCGGTTCTCGGGAAAGCGTCCCTTGAGCGCCCGCTCAAAGGCATCGACATTATAGATTCCCTTGCCGATGAACGAACCCTCACCGAAAACGTCCTGGTAAACATCGGAGACCACCCGGGTGTACGGGTCAATACCCGGCTCAGCCCCGAACAATCGCGCATATCGTGACCCTTTCATCCCCGGCAGGCTTGCGGCCACCCGCGGCTGAAGTATGCCGTACCCCTCATTGACCCGCTGCTTTTGTTCGTCGTATTGCGGGCGATTCAACGGGTGCTCCATGGCCCCCACGAATTGCCGTGCCGAATCGCGGGGAAGCTGCGTATCCGTGTCCAGGGTGATCACGTACTTCACGTTCGACAAGACCGCGGTATCGCCGACGATAAGGGAGAAGCGATCTCTTGAGCCGCCGCGCAGAATCGAATTCAAATCCGCCAGTTTTCCTCGCTTTCGCTCATAACCCATCCAGATTTTTTCAAACGGGTTCCAGAGGCGCGGACGATGAAAGAGGAAGAATGTGCCGGCGTCCGAGCTTCGGTACTTTTCATTCAGCTCTTGAATTCTCTTTCGGGCCAGGCGCAACAGCGGTTCGTCCTCCGGGAGCGTTTCCTCAGGCGCGTCCCGAAAGTCCGTCAGCAGGCCGAAGTGCAGGTACTTGTCTTGATTGGCAAGAAAACGAACTTCCAGCGCCTCGACCAGATCCTCGATGCCGTCCTCACTCGTGAGCATAGTAGGGATCACCGCCAGGGTACGCGATTCCGGGGGAATTCCTCCGGAAAAGTCCATTCGCGGCAGCATGTGCGGCCTGGCCAGTAAGGTCGCCAGCTGGTTCGCCAGCCCTACACCCAGATGGCTTGCTCCCAGCAGCAATGGGAAGCCTGTCAGCGCGATCAGCCAAGCCTGGATTCCGCCGGCATGCGCATTGGCCGACAAGGCCGCGCTGAAAACAGCGGTAATCGCAATGATCGCGCCCAGATAAAAGAGAAAAGGGAACCGACCGCCTAATCGCCGAAGGACCTCAGGGAGGGATCGGTGTACCTGCGCCGCACGTTCGAGCCGGGCCAATCCCCTGTCGACCAGGTAGAACCCGACGTGTGTTGTTCGATCATCGCTGCTATCACCGGCTGCGGCCTCTCGAGCCAATCGAATCGCTTCGCCGGCCACTTCGCTTTCGGATCGCCCGCTGCTCTTTGCGATCTTTTCCACGACGTGACGGTAGCGATCACGGCCGGCAAAATCCATCAAGCCGTAGACGTCTCCGGGGTCCGAACGCAGGGTCTTTTCGACAGCGCTCAATGTCTCTACGAACTCGCGCCAATCCATCGCTAGCAGAAATCGGAGGCTGCCGATACTGTTGCTCAAGGAAACCTGATCTGCCGCCTGCTGCCGGTTTTCCTCCTGCACTACTTGTTCAATCGTCAAGCCTGACTCGGAGAGCCTCTGCTCAATCCAGGTGATAGGCAAGGCCAAAGCGGGGCCGTGTCCCTGCAGCCGCCGGGAAAATTCCGAGACAAATGAACCCACCAGCGACGGGTTCGACCGGGCCATATCCGCAATCACGAGAATCAGGTTTTTCGGGTCTTTCTCCTCGGTCTCAATCATCCGGTCCGCCCAGTGGTCGGCGTGGTTGCGGGCCGTCAGATCAGCGGCAAGCCGGGCGCTGACCCGCCGTAGATTCTCTATAAGGGCGAGACGGAGCATGATCGGGACGGCCCACAATTCGCCAAGCTTCAGGATGGTCACCGTTTGATAGGCGGCAACGAAATTGCTCAGGCTTTCCGGATCCGCCCGACCATCGCCATGCGAGATAATCTCCAATGCAATGTCATACACACGTGGAAGACCGGCCGATGGGCCGGTCTGCAAGCGTGGCAGTCCCCGGCTGTACCCCTTGGGCAAGTGTCGCCTGGCCATGCGAATCTGTTCTTCGATCAGATAGAAGTTGTCGAGCAGCCATTCCCCGGCCGGAACAATCCGGCGGTTGGCCTTAACGGCCTCCGTAATCAGATTATAGGCTCCAATGAGGACCTCTTCGTTCTCCGCCAGCCGCGTTAAAAGCAGGTCCGAAGCGCGCCCCGAACCCAGGCTGTGCGAGTCCGCCAGTTCCTTGCCGTGCCGCCTCATCCGGTCGCTGCTGAACAGTTCCGATCGCAGCGGTGTCTCGTCGCCGGCAGACTTTTGTGCCGGGCCGATCCCGCTGGGAGCTCCTTTTAAACCGAGCAGGGTTCGGAGAATCCTCTTGACGCTCACCCTGACTTTTTGTGGCTTTTTAGTTATTTTCATTGGTATTTAATAGCCCTTTAGCTCCGTATATGGCAACCTATGATTAGCTTATGCCCATCCGGAAACGCTTTTCAGGCACCAGGAAGTTTCCAATTCAGAAATGAGGATTTTTTGTCAAGATCAAGGAAGTAAAGAGGTTGCGCGGTATTTTAATTCGCGAACCCTTTTACTGTCGGACATTCCCTATCGCCGGCGAGTCTCCCCGTGGTTACGGAGCCGATGGCACCCTTACCAGGCTTGGATTAGCGTTCTTGACGTATTGATAGAAGTCACTGTCCGTGGTGAGGATCAGCACGGAGTTCACATTCGTTTTTTCCTTGTAGCTTTCAAGGGTACGCAAAAAAGCATAGAATTCAGGGTTTTTATTGTATGCCTTGCCGTATACCAGCGTGGCCTCCGCATCTGCTTTGCCCTGGATCTCCTGCACCTGGCGGTAGGCCGTGGAGCGGATCCGGCGCAGCTCTTTTTCCATTGTTCCAAGGATCTCTGCACTGCGCCCCTCTCCTTCTGAGCGGAACTGCGCGGCGATGCGTTTGCGCTCGGAGATCATTCGCTCATAGACCTTTTCGCGTACGCTTTCCACGTAATCAAGGCGCTTGATACGAACATCCACCAACTCGATGCCGTACTGCGGGATAATCTTTTGTGCTTCAGCCAGGATAGTTCGGGTGATCTCTTCCCTTCCACGAGCGATCTCTCTTTTCAGCTCTTCTTCTCGCTCTTTCGGGACTTCTTTAAGCACTTCATCTTCGGGGATTTCCCACGATGCACTGCGGACCAGCTCCACCAGCTCGCTGCTCGACACCTGGTCGCGTACCACGGAATCGATAATATCATTCAAGCGGGACTGCGCACCCGCCTCGGTGGCCACGTTTTCCAGGAATTTCTTGGCGTCCGCAATCCGCCATCGGGCCGTGGTGTCCACCCAGATGAATTCGCGCCCTTTTGTGGGAATCTGGTTGGGATCACCGTCCCATACGAGCAGGCGCTTTTCGAACCGCCGGACTTTCTGCACAAAGGGCAGTTTAGTGTGCAGCCCCGCCTCGGTCACAATTTCCCCCACGGGCCGGCCAAACTGCAGGACAATAGCTTGTTGCCCCTCTTCCAATGTGTAAAGGGCGCTATTGAGTATGATAACGATCAACACCGATACGACGATGATCGCTGTTTTTGAAACAGACTTCATGGCTGCCTCCCTTCCGTTGATGGCTGCGAACCGGACTCCAGCGGTAGCCAGGGCACCATGGCTTTCTGGTCCCTGTCCACGATATAGAGCCCCTTCATATCCGCCAGAAAACCGGTCATGGCCTCCAGGTACAGGCGACGGCGCGTGACCTGCGGCGCCTCCAGGTACTCGCCCAAAATGGACTCAAAGCGGGTGGCCTCTCCTTCAGCCCGGTTCACACGCTCCAGTGCGTACCCTTGGGCCTCGCTGATGCTTTGCGTAGCCACTCCCCGGGCCTTGGGGATTTCCCGGTTGGCATGTTCCTGTGCCCTGTTGATTGTCCTCTCTTTGTCCTGGCGCGACTCGTTGACCTCGTTGAAGGCCGGCTTCACGGTGTCCGGCGGGGTAACATCCTGAAGTTCCAGGGTAACCAGGCGGACGCCGGACTCATAGCCCGTCAGGATTTTCTGGATCTCGGTCTTCGCTTCACTGGCAACCGCCACCCGTCCGGTGGTGAGCACATCGCTCCCGAGGCGGTTGCCGACCACCCGGCGCATGACCGCCTCGGTGGTGTCACGGATCGTTTTTGGTGTGTCGCGTACCTGGTACAGGTAGCGGATCGCGTCTTCGATGCGGTACTGGATGATCCACTGGACATCGATGACGTTCAAGTCCCCGGTGAGCATCAGTGATTCGTCTTTATAAGAACCGCGCTCATCATACCGGGTCTTCTGGCCGGGAACCGAGGCCACCGTCCGGAAGCCAAATTCCTCCTTGAGTACGCGGGCCGTGGGCAGCAGGCGCACCTTTTCAACACCCAACGGCAGCTTGAAGTGCAGCCCGGGGCCGGCGCTGCGCATGATTTTTCCAAAACGGAGAACGATTCCGGTCTGTTCGGGCTGGACGGTAAACCAGGTGGTCCAAAATAAGGCGACCAACACTACAATGGCGAGGATAAGGAACGGGCCGCCTTTGAATCTCTTAAACTGCTGTCGGGCTTTCTCCAGAGTGTCTTCCAGGGTCGGCATTGATCCTGCCGGGGATTGATTCCATTCACCCATGGCCTGTCTCCTTCATTTCTGAGCCTTTCGGCTTGATTGATTCTTATTTGTCCGAGGCAGCCGCCTGCGGGTTTGAAGGCATTATTTGCTACACTGCCTGAAAAAGATGGGTCTCGTATATCTTCCGGTAATGATGGCCGTAGATGGCCAGGGTGACCGCCAGTGGAAGCATCCGGGGCCTCCGCACAAGGGTCCATGTCAGCAGGCGCCAGTACTGATATCGTTCTTTCCCCAGAACACCCAGCCGCAGGCATGCGCGAAAAAACGCTAAAAACCGCTGCCGATCGGAGGGGGTGCGCGCCACCGGCGCCTTGAGTTCGCCTAAAATGCATCGGATCCGCTGGTAATATTTGCGGGGAGAATAGATCTGTTTCATAATCGTGCGATAGCCGTCGATCAGCTTATCCAGGCCCATGGCCGGGATGATATTGGTCAGGCCGCCCACATTGTCCCCTGAGAATTCCGAGCAGACTCGCTTTTCCAGGGCAAGGCGTTCAAACAACCGTGTTCCCGGGGGGGCCTGAAGCAGACCTACCATGGCCGTTACAATGCCGCTTTTCTGAATGAAATCGATCTGGCGTTGAAAAATGGAGGGCGTATCGCTGTCAAAGCCGACGATGAACCCGCCCATGACCTGCAACCCGTAGCTGTGTATTTTTTTGATGTCCTGAAGCAGGTCCCTGTTTTTATTTTGGTTCTTGGAGCACTCTGTGAGGCTGTTCTCATCCGGTGTCTCAATGCCGATGAAAACGGAATCGAATCCGGCCTCGACCATCATGCCCATAAGCTCGGGGTCGTCGGCCAGATTGATGGAGGCCTCCGTAAAAAAAACGAACCCTTTTTTGTCCTTACGCCATTGGATCAGGGCCGGAAGCAGATGTTCCTTAAGGGAATGCTTGTTGCCGATAAAATTATCGTCCACAAAAAAGACATTGCCACGCCAGCCCGCCTGATAAATAGCGTCCAGTTCGGCAATGACCTGTTGCGCCGCCTTGATGCGCGGCTTGCGTCCGAACAGCGTTGTAATATTGCAGAAATCGCAGTTGAAAGGGCACCCCCTCGAATACTGGATGTTCAAAGATGCATAACGATTCATGTGAACCAGGTCCCATAAAGGAACCGGGGTCTCGTGCATGTCGGGATATCCGTCGGCTCTGTAAACTCTTTTCGGGCATCCACTTTCCAGGTCCGCCACAAATGCGGGCAGGGTACGCTCGGCCTCGTCCAAAACCAGGTGATCAACCTCCTCGAAGGCCTCCGGCTCCGCTGTAAAAAGCGGCCCGCCCGCCACGATCTTAAGTCCCATAACCTTGCAGCGCTCGATGATTCGAACAACCGCTTCGCGCTGAAGCGCCATTGCACTTACAAGGGCCAGGTCCGCCCATGCCAGATCTTCATCCTTGAGCGCCTCCGTGTTCTCATCCACCAGCCGCGTGGGCCATTCCCCGGGCAACATGGCGGCAACGGTGAGCAGGCCCAGCGGCGGAAATGCCGATTTCTTTTTTATAAATCGCAAGGCATAGGTAAAAGACCAGAATGTCTCAGGAAATTTGGGGTAGATAAGCAAAATATTCATAGTTCGAACTCCTTTAATGCGCCGTCATTTCTTGTGCCACGGATGGCAAGAACGGCGTTCATCCCTTCGGACTGCTTAACAGTGTAAATATGGATGCCTGGCGGTCGGTGCAAAAGGCTTTTTATCCCGAGCAAGACGCCGAACAGGTCTGATTTCAGATGGAGGTCCATTTTTTCACGATTTTCCCACTCCTCGAGCACACAAAGCAGGTTTTTGTCCTTCATATCGCAAAGAAATGCGTGGCTGAGACAGCCCGACTCTCTTTCCATCGGAGCGGTTAGAGACAGAAGTGTTTGCACCACCTCTTTTTGCTTTTCGGGCAACACATG
>CAYVDE010000074.1:6096-15178 GCA_964450535.1 uncultured Desulfobacterales bacterium | reverse complement strand
AGGTGATAAGGTGTTGAGGTGTTGAGGTGTTAGGGAATCAATAAATATAAGACTGATAAATTTCAAGGTAAGGACACGAAACACAAACCAGGACTCAACCGCTGTGATTCCTTTAACAACTGAATATATACTGGATTGATACCTGGTTGGGATTAGACAAGGAACCTTTAGTGATCGATGACTTGGACAAGAAAGTGATCGGGTTGATTCAGGGGGACCTTCCGCTTTGCGAGAGGCCCTTTGCCGATTTGGCCGAACGGGCCGGCATGTCCGAGGAGGCCTTGTTGGAACGCATACGCGCCCTCAAAGAGAGGGGCGTGATCCGCCGTTTCGGGGCCACGCTGCGTCATCAGGAGGCGGGGTTTCAGTCCAATGCAATGGTGGCCTGGCTCGTGCCCGAAGACCGGGTCGAGGAGACGGGCAGGGCCATGGCCCGGTTTCAAGAAGTGACTCACTGTTACCAGCGCAGGCCCCAGTGCGACTGGAAGTACAATCTCTACACCATGATACACGGTGACAGCAGGGAGGAGTGCCGCCTGATCGCTGAACGCATGGCCGTAAAGACCGGCGTTCAGGAGTATGCCCTGCTGTTCAGCGAGCGGGAGTTCAAGAAGACGAGCATGGCTTATTTTTAGTGCCGGACGGCGTTTTACTCGGAATTTCTAATGGTCGTATCATCAGCCGGGTGATAGGTGTTTGGCTGATGAGCTGAAAGCTGTTGAGATGTTAAGGGGAAAGTCACGAACCACGAACCAAGAACGAAGAACGAAGAACGAAGAACCACGAACCAAGAACCACGAACCAAGAACCACGAACCACGGGTCACGATGTCCGTTTATTCCCAACGGGAGGAAATAGTCCATGCCGGACAAGTCCAGGGATCTTTTCAACAGGGCCGTCAAGCTGATACCGGGGGGGGTGAACAGCCCGGTAAGGGCGGGAAAATCAGTGGGAATGGATCCACTCTTCATAGAAAAAGCCGAAGGGTGTTATGTCTGGGATGCGGAAGGGCGCAGGTACGTGGACTATGTCGGTTCGTGGGGACCGATGGTCCTGGGTCATTCCCACCCTGAAGTCCTTTCGGCACTCAGGGAGCAACTGCCCAAGGGAACCAGCTATGGGGCACCTACGGAGCTCGAGGTCGAGATGGCTCAAACCATCGTGGACATGGTGCCCTCGATCGAAATGGTGCGTATGGTGAATTCCGGGACCGAGGCGGTGATGAGCGCCGTCCGGCTGGCGCGGGGGGCCACCGGGCGGGACAAGCTGATCAAGTTTGAGGGGTGCTATCACGGGCACTCCGACAGCCTGCTTGTTTCGGCGGGGTCGGGCGTGGCCACCCTGTCCATCCCCGGTTCTCCCGGGGTCCCCGAGGGAATCGCCGGCTACACCATCGCCCTGCCGCTGAACGATCTGGAGGCTGTTGAGGCCGCGTTCAATCGCTATTCCGGCGAGATTGCGGCCGTGATAATCGAGCCGATTCCGGCCAATGCGGGCGTCATACCCCAGGAAAAGGTTTTTCTCGAAGGTTTGAGAAAGCTTACCCTGAAACACAACAGCCTTCTAATCTTCGACGAGGTAATAAGCGGCTTTCGAGTGGCCCCGGGCGGGGCCCAGGAACTCTACGGGGTTCTTCCGGATCTCACCTGTCTGGGTAAGATTATCGGGGGCGGCCTGCCTGTGGGGGCATTCGGCGGGAGGAGGGAACTCATGGAGCAAATGGCACCTCAGGGGAACATCTACCAGGCCGGTACCCTCTCCGGGAACCCGCTGGCCATGGCGGCCGGACTGGCCACCCTTGACCTGATGCGCCGAGAGGGCGTTTATTCCTCCCTGGGAGACAAAGGCCGCAGGTTTTTCGAGGGCCTGGCCGAGAAGGCTCGAATCGCCGGTGTCAACGTCACTGTGAACCGGGTGGGATCTTTGGGTTCCGTGTTTTTTACCAAAAACCCCGTCACCGACTTCGCCTCGGCGGCGGCGAGCGACGCGGCCTTATTCCGGTCCTACTATGCAAGTATGTTGGAGCAGGGTATCTACCTGGCGCCGTCCCCGTTCGAGGCCGCATTCGTGTCCATTGCCCACTCGGAAGGCGTGATTGACCGCACTCTTGAGTGCGCCGGGCATGCGTTTGAAGGCCTTGCAGAGGGACAGGAAATAGGTTGACTTGGCAAAAGGCCCTGTGTTAAGAACAAGCCGATTTTTCGGCCTTTCGGACGCCCATTGAGCGGTCCTGCGGGTTTGCATGGAAGAGGATACCAAGAAAATGTTCAGGACCCTCGGATACCTCAGCACCGTGGGTCTTGCAATGGCCTTTTCCATAGGAATCGGTGCAGGGATCGGGTATTACCTGGACAAGAAATTTGGGACCGCTCCGTGGCTGCTTCTGGTGTTTATGTGCCTGGGTGTAGCAGCCGCGTTTAGAAACCTGTACTTAATGTACAAGAGAGGGCAGAGATACCAGTAACCCGGGGCCGGTGAAGGGACTTGAAAAATGTTGCCCGTGGATCTTGATTGGAAAGCCGCATATAGAGAGATCCGCCTTATTAACTGGATCACCCTGCTGGCCTGTTCCCTGGCGAGTATTGTCTTCTTTGATTTGGCCTCGACCGCCGGGGTCGTCCTGGGTGGTCTGATCATCATTGCCAATTTGGGGCTCCTGCAGCACACGATCCGACGGGCCTTTGCCGGCGATGGGACTATGACGCGCTCGAGGTGGTCGGTAGTCCTGAAATTTTTCTTTAGGCTGCTGGCGCTTGCCGCCATCCTGTTCGCCCTGATCGCGTGTGAGTGGGTCAACCCGGTCGGCCTGGCAGTGGGCCTTTCCACTCTGTTCATCAGCATAGTCGGCTTCGGGATCAAGCGGGCCTTTAGAATCTATATCAGGGAGGCGGTCTAGGAATGGAGCATCACTGGTTTTACATCACTGAAATCCTGTCGGGAATCGGCCTGGGACACTTTGCGCACGAGTACGAGGCGGTTACGCACTCGTGGTTTGTCATGATCATCATGATCGCAGGTGCGTTCCTTCTCGCCAAGGGTGCAAAACTTCTTCCCACCAAGGGTCAGAATGTCCTGGAGTTCATCATCGAAAGCCTGGAGAACTTCGTTGTGGATATCACCGGCCCTGAGGGCAGGGCGTTCTTTCCTTATGTGGCCACGGTATTCCTGTACATATTTGTGTGCAACCTGATCGGCCTGGTACCCGGCTTTTTCTCCCCCACCGCCAGCCTTAATACCACGCTTTCCCTGGCGCTATGTACGTTTTTCCTGACCCATGCCATAGGAATCAAATATCACGGGATGAAGTACATCAAACACTTCATGGGGCCCTCCCTGGCGCTGGCCCCTCTGATGTTGATCATTGAGGGGATCGGCCATCTCGCCCGGGTGATGTCGCTCAGCATACGGCTCTTCGGCAATATCTTCGGCAAGGAAAAAATCCTGGGTATCCTCTTCGGGTTCGCTGGTTTCTACCTGGTCCCGCTGCCCTTGCTTTTCCTGGGCCTCCTGGTGAGCTTTATTCAGGCGGTTGTTTTCATGCTGCTTTCAGTTATTTATTTTGCAGGGGCCATGGAAGAGGCCCACTGATCGGAATTCGGAACGGTGAGCCGGTCCCACCAGGCGCGGGGGCGGGTTCTTTGGAAGAAGGCTTGTGATTATCAAATACTCAAAGGAGGTTGACATGTCTAAGAAGGAATCAGTTGTTCTCATGACCGCCATGCTTTTGCTGGGGACCGCGTCCTCCGCCATGGCGTCCGAAGCCGCTGCAGAAGGGCTCAGGACGTTCTTCGGGATCGCCATCGCTTGTGGATTCGGGATCGCAATCGCAGCTATGGGGTGTTCCTGGGGTATGGGCTATGCTATCCACGGCGCACTAACGGGAACCGCCCGGAACCCCGAAGCGGGCGGCAAGATCATGACCACCATGATCATCGGCCTGGCGCTTATGGAAGCCCTGGTTATCTATGTACTGCTCATCTGCTTCATCATGGTCTTCAAGATCCCCGACCTGGGTCCCATGCTGGACGCCATCGTCAAGTCACTCTAAAACCCGCACAGCGGGGGGTGCGCTTTTGCGACCCCCCGCTTTTTGGACCACTAATGTGCATGATTTCACAATCCCGGGCGGCTTATCAAAGCCTCCCCGTGAGAGTGCTGGGAAGATAGCCCCGAACGATGGCTAGGGAAACCAAAATTCCGAATGCCACCATAGAGCGGATTGCCCTGTACATCAGGCCTCTCGAGCGGCTGCTTGAAGAAGGCACGGACGTGATTTCCTCCAGGAAACTGGCCCTTCTCTGTAGAGTGAGGTCAGCTCAGGTGCGTAAAGACCTGTCTTACTTCGGGGAGTTCGGCGTGCGTGGGGTGGGGTATGATGTTCGGGACCTCATCAGGGAGATTCAACGGATACTGGGGACCGACCGCAAGTGGAAACTGGCCATCGTAGGCCTGGGAAATATGGGAAAGGCCCTGGCCCAGGACCCGGGATTCACAAACCGCAGCCACCGTTTCGTGGCGGCTTTCGATTCGGATCCTGAAAAGGTCGGCACCGTCCTGCTTCCGGGAGTGAAGATTCAACCTGCATCAAAGATAGTTCAGGTCTGCCAGGTGGAAGGTGTCCACATCGGGGTCATCGCCGTTCCTGCTTCACAGGCCCAGGGTGTGGCGGACAAACTTTTCGAGGCCGGGGTGAAGGCCATTCTGAATTTTTCCCCGTTCCAGGTCCGGAAACCTGAGTGCTGTCAAGTGGAGAACGTGGACTTCACTGTGAGTTTGGACAACCTGGCCTATTTTCTCGGGCAATCGTCCAGAAAATAGCCCTGAGAGCAATTGTATCAAAAGACGTGATTCGTGTCCGTGATTCGTGCCGGCGGTCCGGGGCCAGGACTCATTCATGTTCCGGCCTTCAGGCATTGCGCCAGAAACCGTCCGGTGTGGGACTCCTTGACCCGGGCGATCTCCTCGGGTGTCCCCGCCCCCACAAGGTAGCCGCCCTTGTCCCCGCCCTCCGGACCCAGGTCCACGACAAAGTCAGCAGTCTTCACCACGTCCAGGTTATGTTCAATGACAACTACTGTGTTGCCTTGTGCCACCAGGTGGCCGAGCACTTCCAGCAGCTTTCGGACATCTGCGAAATGGAGTCCGGTGGTGGGCTCATCCAGGAGGTAAAGGGTGTTTCCCGTGCTTCGCTTGCCAAGTTCTCTTGAAAGCTTCACGCGCTGTGCTTCCCCTCCCGAAAGCGTGGTTGCCGGCTGGCCGAGATGGATGTAACCGAGCCCGACGTCCAGAAGGGTCTTGAGCTTGGCGCGGAGGGCGGGGACCGTCTCAAAGAAGGCGAAGGCCTGGTTCACGGTCATGGCCAGAACGTCGGCTATGTGTTTGCCTCGATAGCGGATCTCCAGGGTATCCCGGTTGAAGCGGAGACCACGGCAGGCCTCGCAGGTAACGTAAACGTCGGGCAGGAAGTGCATTTCGATCTTGATGACGCCGTCTCCACGGCAGGCCTCGCACCTTCCTCCCCGGACGTTGAAACTGAACCGGCCCGGACGGTATCCTCTAATTCGCGCCTCGGGGAGCATGGAAAAGAGTTCACGGATAGGTGTGAACACGCCTGTGTAGGTGGCTGGATTGGATCTGGGTGTCCGGCCGATGGGACTCTGGTCGATATTGATGACCTTGTCCACGAGATGGATGTTTCTGATGGCTTCAACCCTGCCTGCAGGCATCCTGGAGCGATGGAGTCGCTGGGCCAGCGCCGGGTGGAGGATCTCGTTCACAAGACTGCTTTTCCCTGAGCCGGAGACCCCTGTGACGCAGGTGAAGGCCCCCATGGGAATCTCTACGGTGATGTCTTTCAGGTTGTTCTGCCGTGCCCCCTCGATGACCAGTCTGCCGCCGGTGCCGGTCCGCCTCTTTGCCGGGACGGGGATGACCTGTTTCCCGCTGAGGTATTGCCCGGTGAGTGAAGTCTTGTCTTCCATCAGGCCCTCCGGCGTACCCTGGAATACAACCTCTCCGCCGAGAAGACCCGCTCCCGGTCCCATGTCGATGACGTGATCCGAGGACAATATGGTCTCCTCGTCGTGCTCCACTACCACCACTGTGTTCCCCAGTTCCCTCAGACGCCGGAGGTTCTCGAGCAGCCTGAGGTTGTCGCGCTGGTGCAGGCCGATGCTGGGTTCGTCCAGGACGTAGAGCACACCGGCAAGCCCCGATCCGATCTGGGTGGCGAGTCTTATACGCTGGTCCTCTCCCCCGGACAGGGTTGACGAGGTCCTGTCCAGGGTGAGGTAATTGAGCCCCACGCTGTGCAGGAACCCGAGACGCTCCCGGATCTCCTTTAGAATACGTTCGGCTATCTTCGCGTCCGCCGGGGGGAGTGAGAGCCCGTCAAAAAACCTGAATGCCTCGTCCACGGACAAGGCCGTAACCTCGTGGATTCCTTTTTCCCCCACGCGAACCGCCCTGGCGGCGGGGCACAGCCGTGTGCCTTCGCAGGAAGGGCAAGGGCCGATGCTCATGAATTTCTCCATTTCCTCGCGTATGAAGGCGGAGTCGGTCTCCAGGTACCGGCGTTCCAGGTTGGGGATCAGGCCCTCAAAGGGACGGTCGTAGGTGTGTTTTCGGTTGTCGGCCTTGTATGTGAAGTGGATGACCTCATCCCCGCTGCCGTGCAGGAAGACAGCTCTGACTTTTGGGGAAAGATCCCGGAAGGGGCGGAATGGGTCTGCCCCGTAATGGCTGCATATCGCATCCACCATTTGCTGGAAGTAGGCGGAATGGCGCTTGGACCATGGAGCAAGGGCACCCTCCTTGAGGGAGAGGGACGGGTCGGGTACGAGAAGGTCGGGGTCGAAATCGCGCCGGGTACCCAGCCCGCTGCAGGCCGGACAAGCGCCCTTGGGGCTGTTGAAGGAGAACATCTGAGGGGTGAGTTCCGGAAGGCTGATTCCGCAACGCACGCAGGCCGACTTCCTGCTCAAAAGGAGGGGTTCCTCTCCGACCACGTCCACCATGGCTATCCCGTCGGAAAGGTTGAGGGTCAATTCCAGCGAGTCGGTCAGCCGCCTTATTGCCCGGTCATTCACCACGAGCCGATCCACCACAACACTGATGGTGTGGGGCCGGTTGCGGTCCAGTTGAATTTTATCCTCGAGCAGGCGGGCCTCGCCGTCTATCAGGACCCGCGTGAAACCGTCCTTGCGCAGCCTGTTAAGGATCTCCGAATGACCGCCCTTTTTGCCCTCTACCAGCGGGGCCAGGACCTGGATCCGGGTGCCTTGATCCAGGGACAGGATTTTGTCCGCCATCTGCTGGACAGTCTGAGAAGATATGGGCAGGCCGCAGTCCGGACAGTAAGGCTGCCCGATCCTGGCATACAGCAGGCGGAGGTAGTCATGGATCTCAGTGGCGGTTCCCACCGTGGACCTGGGATTGGTGTTCCTGGATCTCTGTTCGATGGAGACGGCGGGGGAAAGCCCTTCGATGGAGTCGACATCCGGCTTGTCCATACGTTCGAGGAACTGGCGCGCATAAGCGGAAAGGGATTCCACGTAACGGCGCTGTCCCTCGGCGTAGATGGTGTCAAAGGCCAGGGATGACTTGCCCGATCCGGACAGGCCCGTGATTACGATCAGCCGGTTTCTGGGAATGTCCAGGGAGATGTTTTTCAGGTTGTGGACCCTGGCGCCCCTTATCCTGATAGTCCCCTCGTTCATGATGTTCGAGCTCTATCGGCGGCGCACCGGTTTGCGGCCATGAGCGCCGCGGTCCTGAGGGCCGCTTTGAGGCTGGAGGGGTCGGCGACTCCTTTTCCGGCGATGTCGTAGGCCGTTCCGTGGTCCACGGAGGTCCGGACTATGGGAAGCCCCAGGGTTATGTTTACACCGTCGGAGAAGTGCATTAATTTTAAGGGAATAAGCCCCTGATCGTGATACATGCAGATCACCGCGTCAAAGGCCCCGGAGACCGCCTTGATAAAGACCGTGTCCGCCGGCAGGGGCCCCTGTGCGTCGATACCTGAGGCCCTGGCGCGCTGAACGGCCGGGCCGATAACAGTTTCTTCTTCAGTCCCGAAAAGCCCTTCCTCTCCTCCGTGGGGATTGAGGGCCGCCACGGCGAGCCGTGGTGCCTTGATGCCGAAGTCATAACGGAGGCCCCGGTCAGTGAGGGCCACGGTCCGGTAAACGGCCTGCTCGGTAAGAAGGCCGGGCACTTCCCTCAGGGGGTGATGGATGGTGACAAGGGTCACGCGCAGGCGTTCTCCCGCCAGCATCATGATCACATCCCCTGCCCCGGTGAGGTGTGCCAGGAGCGGGGTGTGCCCGTCGAACGGGCAACCGGCTCGGTGCATCAGGGATTTGCTCACAGGTCCGGTGACCATCCCGTCCAGCTTTCCTGTCCGGATAAGCTCAACAGCGCGAATGACAGATTCCACCATGGCCTTGCCCCCTTCCAGCGTGGGAGCGCCGGGTTGAGCCAGCGCGGGATCGAGCCTGGAGACCGGGAGCAAGTCCACAACGAAAGACCGTTCTCCGGCACCTTCGACATCAAGGAGCTCACGCAGTTGCATCCCGGGATTCTTGTCCACCCATGCTTCGATCGCGGTCGCATCCCCTATGACCAGAGGCCGCGCCTCCTCATACATGGCGGGGTCGGAGAGGGCCTTGACTACTATTTCAGGGCCGATTCCTGCAGGATCGCCCATTGTAATTCCGATGCGCGGGAGACGGGGCACTGTTTGATCCTCGGTTAGACTGTTCATGGTGAAAATGGAAGGCTTGAAGAGCCGCCCGGGGTCCGAATTATGGCTGCCGGCGGGGGAAGTGTCAATGGTTTTGCCCGAGGTGGGGAAATGGCAATCCGTTGCCACCTCAGCGCATGAAAATCCGTTCGTAACCACCCGCAACCACGAAGGCCGTACGCTGAATGTCCGCTACGGAAGACCCCGGCCCACTCCGCCATAAGGCCTTTACCGGCCATTATGCGGTATATCAGCCTGGAGGGCGATACCTCGAGAGACCTCGACGTCTGTCCTCTGAAATCCGGCGTCTTTGCGAGAGGTAAGAGGCGGGAGTCGTCA
>CAYVDE010000074.1:0-5996 GCA_964450535.1 uncultured Desulfobacterales bacterium | reverse complement strand
GATCTCCAGCCGTTCCACTGCCAGCGAAAGGACCAGGCACAAGACTAGATAAAGCACCGAAATGGTGATCCAGATCTCAAATGTCAGGTAGGTTGCAGCCATGAGTTCCAGCCCCTGGAATGTGAGTTCCTGAATGGAGATGACGGACACTATGGCCGAGTCCTTTATGGTGGAGATGAACTGCCCGGCCAGGGGAGGCAGAATTCGCCGCAGGGCCTGGGGAAAGATTACACGCAGCAGCTGCTGCCGGCGGTTCAGGCCGAGGGCGGCCGAGGCCTCCCATTGGCCCTGGTCTATGGATTGGATTCCTCCCCTGACGATCTCCGCTATGTAAGCCCCTTCGAAGACTGCCAGGGTCATGAGCGCCGAAAGGAAGGTGGAAAAGGCCTCAGGATGCGCGAAGAAAAATCCCAGCAGGTCCTGCATGCCTTCCGACCTGGAGGCCACGAACTCATCCACGCGCAGAAAAGGCATTATCTGGATGCTTATAAAGAAGTAGAAGATGAAGATGAGCACGAGCGGAGGAAGGTTGCGGACCAGACCCACGTAAGCGCCGCCGATAAGCCTCCATAAGAGCCTGCGGCTGAGCCGGCACAGCCCCATCACCATCCCTATGAGGGTGGCCAGGAGCACCCCCCAAAGGCTCAGGCGTATGGTGGTAAAGAGCCCCTGCATCAGCATGTTAGGGACCCACGCGCTCAATTTCTCGTCATAACGGAAAAAATACTGGGGGATAGCATCCCATTGCCAGTGGTAGTTCAGACCGATTCGGATTCTATAAAAGACATACCCCGCCGCCGTCAGGACCAGCAGGCCGATAATCAGGTCCAGCGGCGTGATCTTTGCGGTCTTAATGTTCAAGGTCGATCCTTAACAATGCCCCGGCCGCACTGGATACAAGGGGGCGGAAATAGTCCTACTGTACCCGGTCTTCCCACTCCCTTGTCTCGAACCAGTAATGCTTCCGCTCCTTCAGCCAACCCTCGGATTCGACAACGGTGATCCAACTGTTGAAGTAATTGACCGTGTCGAAATCCCCCTTTCTGACGGCGAATGCAATGGGCTCCCTGGTAAAGGTTCCCTTGAGGGGAAGGAAGAGCCTGTCAGGGTGTTTCACCGCCTGGAAGGCCGGAAGAGGCGCCGAGGCCACCAGGGCATGGGCATTGCCGTTCAGCAGTTCCTGAATGGCCTGGGACTCATCATCGAACTGCCTGAGTTCGGCGCGGGGCATATACTTCCTTGCTGCGGCTACGGGCGTGGCCCCCAACCTGGCAACGATAACCACTCCAGGGTCGTTGAAGTCCTCCAGGCTCTTGAAACCCCCGGCCGATTCCTTGTGGGCCACCAGGCACATTCCGGTGTAGTCGTAGGGAATTGTGAAGTTGACCTTGAGGCTCCGTTGCGCTGTGATGCCCATGCCGCCGATTATCACGTCGAACTTTCCCGCAAGAAGAGATGGGATGATTCCGTCCCACTTGGTGGGAACAAACGCTGCCTTGACGCCCATGTCCTCTGCCAGGCGTTGTGCAACATCGATTTCGAAACCGATCAACTCGCCCTTCTTGTCTTTCATGGCCCAGGGGACGAAGGTGGACATCCCAACTCTCAGTACTCCCTTTTTCAAGACCCGCTCGATGGTGCTCTCCTCGGCCGATGCAGGCCCTGCGTATATGGCAAGAAATGAAAAGATAGATATCATTGATAAAATACGCCAGAACCTCGTTTTCATTTGCCCGCTCCTTTTTTTGATTTTTAAAATGGTTGCCACGTATTTGTGACCGCTGAAGGTCTAAGAGGTGCATCAGTTATAGCATGTTACTCATCCGTTTTTCCAGTACCGATACGAACATGGAAAGGGCCAGGGCGATGGCCAGATACATGGCGGCTACGGTGAACCAAAGCTCAAAAGTCAGGTAGGTCTCCGATATGATGGCGCGGCCTCTCATGGTGAGGTCAAACACGGCGATGGTGCTCACAAGTGCGGAATCCTTGAGAAGTGAGATGGCCTGGCTGGTCAAGGGCGGAAGTACCCGCCGTAAGGCCTGGGGAAAGACCACCAGCCTAAAAGCCCCCAGGGGATGGAGGCCTATGCTGTAGGCGGCCTCCCACTGGGTCTTCTCCACCGATTCGATGCCCGCCCTGAGGATCTCGGACGCATAGGCCCCTTCAAAAAGGCTCAGGGCAAGCACGGCCGATGTCATGCGATCAATTCCCAGAATGGGTCCCAGAACAAAGTATATGAAAAAGAGCTGGACTAAGAGCGGGGTGTTCCTGATGGTCTCGACATAAGCACGGGCGATCCATCTGGCCGAAAAAGACCCTGAGATCCGGAACAACACGGCCACCAGGCCGAAACCAAAGGCGAGGACCAGGCTGATTCCCGTGATTTGGAGAGTGACGCCCAGGCCCTTCAGCAGGGGGCCCGCTTGAAAACCGGTCTCGTCAATCGTGTACAGATACTGGGGGACCCGGTACCACTGCCAGTTGTAACCCAGCTTTTCAGTTCCCCGTGCCATAAACACGAACAGCAACAGGATGACCAGCCCGAACAGGAACGTGTCCAGAAAATGGAGACGTCGAGGCAGCCTGGATGGAACCGGTTTTTCGTTTGAGGCCTGCTCAGGCATGTGCATTCCGAAGGTAGCTGTTTTATCGGCCTGTAAACCGGATATGAGGAGTTCAGTTTACACTGTCGGCCGGGGGGCTGTTTCATGCCCGCCGGAGAAATCATGAATTCATGGTACTCTATAACCGTGGCCGTAGCAAGAAGTGCGCGCGGCGCCCACCGCCTTACTGAATGAGACCCTTGACATGAGCGGCCGGCCTCAGGCCCTCAGCCTTCTGCTACTGGCGCACTGACAACTTTCCGCATCCTCGGAACGGTTGACCATGCCTGTGAAGATCGGGTATGAGTTTAAAAGCCATGTTTTCCTCGGCATATGGCGCTGAACAGGGGGCGGCTCAAAGGACATGAAATGTAAAGACGGATGGATTCGAGCGTGCAGGCCGGAGATACGGCAGCCCAGCCTCAAGGATAATACGGCCGATGTGGACAGGCTCCTGGCGGGGGTTCGCAGGCTTCTTGACGGGGCCGAGGTGAGAGCGGACCTTCAATTGATAAGGCGGATTCCGGCTGTGTTGAGGGCCCACGCTTATCGCGTTGATGCCGTAGCGGCAAGGGAGGGCGGGAACTGGCGCCTTGTGGATGTGCTACCTCAAGAAGGGGGTACAGGGCTCCTCGGAATAGCTGTGGACTTAGGGACGTCTACTGTTGTAGTGCGCCTCCTGGATATCGAAGGGGGGCGGATCATTGAAGAGTCGGGTTTCATAAATCCCCAGGCCGAGTATGGGGAGGACATACTCACCCGTATTCATTTCGCATCACAGGACGATGGCCTGTCAACCCTGCGGCGCGTTCTCCTGGATCGACTGAATGCCGAGATAACGCGCATGGCCGAGGGGCAGGGGACCTCTCCGGATCGCATCTTCGGGGCTTCTCTGGCCGGCAACACGGTAATGACTCATCTCTTCCTGGGGCTGAACCCCTTCTGGATCTGCCGTGAACCCTACATCCCGGCCGTGAATCAACCTAATCTGTTAAAGGCTTCAGAGGTCGGACTCGCCGTCAATGAACAGGCCCCGGTCCTGATTTTTCCCAATGTGGGGAGTTATTTCGGCGGCGATCTTATCGCGGGGATTCTCGTGTCCGGAATGGACCGTTCCGAGTCCACGGCCATTCTTGTGGACGTGGGAACGAACGCCGAGGTTGTTCTGGGCAACCGGGAATGGCTTATGGCCTGCGCCGGCGCGGCCGGCCCGGCCCTGGAGGGCGGGGTTGCCCAAATGGGCATGATGGCCGGACCGGGCGTGATTGACCGGGTGCGGCTGGATCCGGCCGGCCGGAGCTTTCAAGTGGGGACCATCGACGGCCGGCCGCCTGTAGGCATTTGCGGTTCCGGCCTGATCGACCTGGTGAGCCAATTGTTTCTGGCGGGTATGATCGACATGCGGGGAAAGTTCGTACCCGAAGCCTGCGAGGACAGGTTGCGCGAACAGGATGGTGTCCGGGTTTTCGAACTGGTGCCGGCCGCGGAGTCGGGCCGGGGGGCGCCATTGACCCTTACGCAGCCTGATGTGGACGCACTCATGCGATCCAAGGCGGCGATGTACACTATCCTTACGACCGTCACCGGCATGGTCGGCATCTCCATGGGGGATCTGGAGAGGTTTTTCATTGCCGGGACATTCGGGACTTACATCGACCCGAAGTCGGCCGTAGCCCTGGGCATGATTCCGGACCTTCCGCTCGGCAGGTACTTGTCGCTTGGAAACACATCTCTTGAAGGGGCAACCAGGGGGCTTGTTTCTTTGGATGCACCGGCCAGGATCAAGCGGATCCGCGACCGTATCACTTATGTCGAACTCAATGTGAACCAGGAATTCATGAACCTTTTCAGCGCAGCCAGGTTCATCCCCCACACGGATCGCTCGCTCTTTCCTTCTGTTCGGGAGTGGGAGAAAGAATTCAGGACACAGTCAATTCCCTAATGGATCAGCCGTCCAGGTTTCCATCCTCGAAGGGAGAGCCGTTCCTGAAGCCCTCCCCATCCACTGGAACCATGGATTCGATGTGCGCGTCGAAAAGGGCTGTTTCTTCATCGTCCGGGTTTTCCCAGTCCCGGGCCGGTCTTTCGGATGAACTATGAGCACCCCAGGCCCCGGACAGCCGGAGGCCGTTTCTGCGCTCCAGGTTGCGCTGGCAGGGGACGCAATAGGTGGCGTCCGGAAGTATCATGAGGCGCTTGATGGGGATGGGTTCCCCGCATTCTTCGCACAGCCCGAACTCTTCGTCGTTCCGCATCCGGTGAAGCAGGTCTTCGATCTTGCGCAGCTCGCGGGTCTTTTTCTCCATGAGGCTGTAGTGATTGTGTGTGGAGGTCTCGTTAAGGGCACCGTCCACCTCGTCTGCGGGATCTTCTTTCCCGGGGCCCTGGCTCCTCTCGCGCCAGGAAATTTTTGCCTGTTTCAGGGCCGATTCCAGATCGTGTTTGCGGGACAAAAGTGCGTCCATGAGCATCGAACGAAGATCGGGTTTCATGTGCTTCATCCTCCTTGTCATTACCTAACGGGCTGCTCGAATTCGTTGCACCGGGGGCCTTTGGGCGGAGCCACGACTCCGGGTTGAGGTGAACCCCGTTCATTGCTTGAAGCGGATGAATACTAAGACTTTGATTCGTCTTGTCAACAGTAAAAAAGAGGGACGCTGTCGTGTTTTTTACTTATTTACCAGCGCCCCCAGCACACAGGCTTGATATCAAGGAAGGAATCGACTAATATTCACCCTCTTTCGCCGGTGTGAAGAGACTTGCGGGGATCGAAGCTTGTTCATCACTTTTGAAGGTATGGAGGGTTGCGGTAAGACCACCCAGGTGGAGCGCCTGGCTACGACCCTCACTTCCAGGGGAATCAGTGTGGTTCGAACCTTTGAGCCGGGAGGGACCCGTGCCGGAGAGAAGATCCGCCGCATACTTCTGGATCGCGACAACAGAGACCTCGCCCCCATGGCTGAGTTGTGCCTGTACGAGGCGGATCGGGCCCAACATGTGGCCGGGGTTATTCGACCGGCCCTCGAGCGGGGGGCCTGGGTTATCTGTGACCGCTTTTTCGATGCCACCGTGGTCTACCAGGGCATGGCTCGCGGGCAGGACCTGGATCTGATCCGAAATCTGAACCGGATCGTGACCGGAGGTATTCGGCCGGACCTGACCTTTCTCCTGGACTGTCCCGTGGAAGAAGGTCTCGGTCGTGCCCTTCGACGAATCCAATCCGTTTCCGATGAGGGTCAGGATCGATTCGAAAGGGAAGAGTCGGACTTTCATGAGGCCGTTCGGCGGGGATACCTGGAGATCGCACGGACGGAGCCGGACCGCTTCGTTGTCATAGATGCGTCCCTGGGGCCTGACGAGGTCGAGGCCCTTGTGCTTCAATCAGTGATG
>CAYVDE010000073.1:0-15263 GCA_964450535.1 uncultured Desulfobacterales bacterium | reverse complement strand
TCCAGGACCTGGATCCCGACCAGATAGTGCCCTTTGAATGGACCCTGTTCCAGGCGCGTGATATGCCTGATTTCCGTTTTGAGATAGACCGCCGAATGCTCTCTGTTCACTGGATTGTATTTCATCTCCAATACGTCGCCTACTGTAAGCCGTTTCAAGGCCTCTGAGCCCTCATTGGCCAGGATACCGAGTCCGCCCGGAGACATGTCTCGAACTTTGAATTGATATAGGGGTAAATCCCGTTTGAAGGCGAACTCCACGCTGTAGTAGGCCTCCGCAACCTTTCGGGACTCGAACCTGTTTTCGGGCCGCGCGCCAGTTTCTTTTAGAGGGTCCATAAGAAACCTCCCCAGGAGATCCAGCCTTATAACATAAGTGCAAGCATTTCGTCCACATCCGTAGTCGGTTCTTTACATGCGTTGTTCGAGCAGACGTAGGCAGTGGCCTTTCCTTCCCGGGCCGCATGGTCTTTAATGAATTCCGCCACCCCGTCGATTGCGGAGGAATCCTTGTCCGAGGGACGGAATAAAGCCACGTGGTTTGGAATGAAGCGGCTGTTCAGGGCGTTCAGCATCTTTTTCACATCAGGGCCTTCGGAAGGGCCCGCCACAACCACTTCGAAACACGGGCCAAGTGCGAAATCCAGGGAGCACAGAAACTGGGTATAGCCTGATGGAAACTCGTCAACCTGCTCTGAAAAAGACTTCAGGATCCCGTGGGCCTTCTCTTCGTATTCCGTATTCCCCGTCAGGCGGGCAAGTCTCAGGAAATTGTGCGCGGCCACGCCGTTTCCTGAGGGAGTTGCGCCGTCATAGATCTCTTTTTTGCGAATTATCAGGTCTTCCCCGTCGTCCGGGGTGAAGAAGAGGCCTCCCCCTTGATGGTCCCAGTAGTGCGAAATTAAACCCTCTGAAAGGCTCAGGGCCGTTTGGAGGTGAGCGGCGTCAAAGGTGGCTTGATAGAGCTCGAGCAATCCCCAGATGAAAAAGGCATAATCGTCGGCGTTTGCCGTGATGGCCGCGTCCCCTTCCCGATACCGGTGAAGCAGCCTTCCTTCAGGGGTGCACATCCTATCCAGGACAAAGCGGGCCGCATCGAGAGCGGCAAGGGCATACTGTTCCTCACCCAGGACCCGGGCCCCCCTGGCCAGGGCCGCGATCATGAGGCCGTTCCAATCAGTAAGGATCTTGTCGTCTTTGTAAGGATGAACGCGCTTTTCCCGGGCCTCGAAAAGCTTTTTGCGGGCTTGCTCGAGGACCCTTTCGAAATCCGGCAGTGAGAGTTCCATGCTGATCGCGGCCGGGTCTTTGCCCGGATAGAGGATATTCGCCCCGGTGAGTTTGCCTGTGGCCTCTTCGGCAAAGTTACCTCGTTCCTCGACATTGAAGGCCTGAATCAGCAGCTCCGCCTCTTGTTTGGAGAGGATTTCCGTGAGCTCCTCCTCGGTCCACAGATAGAACTTCCCTTCCACTCCTTCGCTGTCGGCGTCCTCCGCGGAGTAGAAACCCCCTTCAGGGGACCGCATGTCACGCAGCACATATGCGAAGACCTCCCGGGCCACGTCTCTGTACAGCGCGTTTCCTGTGGCCTGATAGGTCTCCAGATAAGCCAGCGCAAGCATGGCCTGATCATAGAGCATCTTCTCGAAATGAGGGACCAGCCATTCCTTGTCCGTGGAATAGCGGTGAAAACCATATCCGATCTGATCAAAGATGCCTCCCCACCGGAGTTTCTGAAGTGTCATTTCCACCATGTGCAAGGCTTCAGCGTTGCCTGTGCGCTTCCAGTGCCTGAGAAGAAATGACAGGTTGTGGGGTGTCGGGAATTTGGGAGAGGAGCTGAACCCGCCATGGGTCCTGTCAAAGCGTTTGGAAAGTTCCTGGAAGGCCTTTTCCAGGGTATGTTGATTCAGTTCTTTGACAGCGGGGTTTTTTTCCAAGTGGTGCAGGGCCTGGGTCATGCCGGTGGCGCTCTCCAGGACTTCCTGTTGACGGGTCTTCCATACCTGTTCAACGCGAGGAATCAGTTCCATCATGCCCGCACGGCCGTAACGGCTTGTCTTGGGAATATAGGTGGCCGCGAAAAAGGGCTTCTTGTCTGGAGTCATGATGATGGTAAGGGGCCAGCCGCCGCCTCCGGTGGCCATCCGGCAAACGGTCATGTAGATGTGATCCAGATCGGGCCTTTCCTCCCTATCGACTTTGATCGAGACAAACACGTTATTTAAGAGCTGCGCCACTTCCGGGTCTTCAAAAGACTCCTTTTCCATGACATGGCACCAGTGGCAGGTTGAATAGCCTATGGAAAGAAAGATGGGCTTGTTCTCCTCTCGAGCCTTCTCAAAGGCTTCTTCGCCCCACCCGTACCAATCAACAGGATTATGGGCGTGTTGCAACAGGTAAGGGCTCTTTTCGTGAATCAGGCTATTGGCCCGTCGTTCTTTTGCGTCCAGGTCGTTATTGTCAATTGTCATATTCATTCTCCATGGGTTATGAGCGTTCAAATCCTACTGCTTGAGTAAAGATAACCACTTAGTCAGGTCTGGCAATGCATACGGGTAAACCTCAGCCTGGAGGAAAACCACCCGCCCTTGTCCTGAAAACATCCTTGATGGATACCTCCGATATCTATACTCTGGATACAAAACAGCAGGTGCTCAAGGCCGCGGCCTGTCTGTTCGCGCCCCGGATGGGACGGTCAGGTTCTTGTTCGGTACCACCGGCGCGGCCCTTTAGGCTGACAGGTAGGCCTCCTTAAACATTTTCGCGATTATAGGAAAAGTTCGAAAGAGATTTTGCATTTCTGAGCAAGGGGATAATAAGGGTCCATATAGCCTATGCTGTCATAAATGGAGAATACGGAGGCGTGTTGAATGAATGGGAAAGTCCATACGCTGTTTTTCAGCGCAACAGGCACAACGGAAAAGATTGTAAACGGTATTGCGGAGAAGATTGCGGAAAATTGCGGGGGAAGAGATACGGTCCATGCCATTGACTTCACCTTGCCCGATGCTCGGACGGAACCAGTCTCCTTTAACAAGGACGACCTCGTCATTGCAGGGGTTCCGGTGTATGCCGGGCGTGTCCCGAATGTGTTATTGAAATTTCTAGACACCATTTCCGGCAACGGCGCAAAGGCGGTTGCTGTCGTTGTCTATGGAAACCGGGATTATGACGACGCATTGATCGAGTTCCGGGACATTCTGGAGTCGGACGGTTTTCAGGTGATGGCCGGCGGAGCATTCATCGGCGAGCATTCCTTTTCAACCAAGCTCGGAGCCAACCGGCCCGACGAACAGGATATGGCTATGGCAGCGGATCTTGCCGCCAAGGCCTATGACAAGATCAATACGCCGGCTGATCATCCTCCTGTTGTCGTGAAAGGAAACAGGCCGTACAGGGAGTATTACCGGCCGAAGGACCAAAACGGGCATCACGTCAGTATTCTGAAGGTGACTCCCAAGACCAACAACGACTGCATTGACTGCAAGCTCTGTTCCCAGGTTTGTCCCATGGGATCCATCGATTCAGAAGATGTTTCCAGAATGACCCGCATTTGCATTAAGTGCTGCGCCTGCATCAAAAAGTGTCCTGTCGGGGCAAAATATTTTGATGATGAAAATTATCTGTGGCATAAAAAGGAGTTGGAACTCAATTTTACCGGTACACGGCGGGAGCCGGAATGCTTTGTTTGAGTAAAGATGGAACCGTGTCCCCAGCCTTTGCCTGGGCCCTGGTGCTTCTCTGGAGTCGTCCGAAGCGCCGGATCGAAAGAACACCTGACCGCTTTCAAATAGGCCTCTGCCGTTGATAAGCCCGCACCCGGTTCAAGACACAGGGGCCGTTGTTCGCGGTGTGCAGGACGGAGGGGGCGTCCTTTCCTTCTGATTCCGGTCGACGGCGAGTGAAAGGAAACGGGGAAGGCTCCAGGATCTATGACTGCTGGAGGCCACCGCTCCGGAAGGGCCTGGGAGGGACAATCATGAATGCAGCATTTGAGCAGGATCATACGCTGCTGGACCGGCCCGAGGTTTGCCGCGCCCTGTTCCACCCCCGGGGCGAGTGGAGTGATCTCGCCGAAACGGATCAGGACCACATGATCCCCGTGGCCCAGGATGTCGCCATCGGGGCCCGCTTTCACGTGGCGTCCCCGTCGGCGGTCAATATACTCTTTTTTCACGGCAACGGTGAAATCGTCGCCGACTACCACGACCTGGGGCCCCTGTACAACCGCATGGACATCAACTTCCTGGTGGCGGATTACCGGGGGTACGGCCGTTCCAGCGGAACCCCCACGGTCAGCGCCATGCTGGCCGACAGCCACCGGATCCTGGAATATGCCCGTGCGTGGCTGGCCGAGAACCGCTGCACCGGCCCCTTGGTGGTCATGGGACGCTCCCTGGGCAGCGCACCGGCTCTGGAACTGGCCGCCGCTCACGGCCATGCCGTGAGCGGTCTGATCATCGAGAGCGGTTTCGCACTGGCCGCGCCCCTGCTGCGATTGCTGGGAGTGGACGTGGTCCGGCTCGGCTTCGAGGAGCGCAAGGGGTTTCGCAACACTGACAAAATGGGACGTTTCACGGGGCCCACGCTGCTCATTCACGCCGAGCACGACCACATCATTCCCTTTGCCGACGGCGAGGCCCTCTTTGCCGCGAGCGGGGCCCCCGACAAGCGCTTGGTGCGCATCGACGGCGCCAACCACAACGACCTGTTCTACGTAGGGGCACAGACATATCTGAAGGCCGTCGCGGACCTGGTGCGCAAGGTGCGCAAATGGGCCTGAAGGCCCGAGGGCCTGGCCGCTCACCTTTTATAGGGGCTGAAAAATGAATGAACAGCTTATTGTTATCGGCGGTTTTTTCAATTTTGGTTTTGGAGTTTTTCATCTTCTATTCTGGAGGTTATTCGACTGGAAAACCGAACTCGCATCATTAAACTTCATAAATCGAAATGTAATGCAAATAATGAATTTGTGTTTAACACTGGTGTTTTTTATATTTGCATACATATCAATCTTCCATACTTCAGAAATGCTAAGCACCAGTCTAGGTTTCACTCTAATATTGAGTATAAGTATTTTCTGGTTTTTACGCGCAATTGAACAAGTAATATTTTTCCGTTTAAGCAAGCCCATATCGTGGATTCTTTTTATTTTGTTTTTAATCGGCGGCGTCTTGTATGGAGTGCCAGCCTTCCATTTCGCCTGACATTCCGTTTGAACCATGACCTGGGCTGCTTTGGCATGTGAAAAGGACCTTTTTCGAGGGCGCCAGGCACTTACGGGAGATTCAATGAACACGGAAAACATGAGTATTCAAAATGAGTTTTCCTTTTGTTTTTTGCCTGTCATTGAGAAGCGCGTATTCAGGATGGGGGTTGCGGGCAATTACGGGATTGATTCTTCTGATGTCGCATGGGCTGCGGAGCATGGAGCCAATTACTGGGTCTGCGGCCCCAGTTATAAAAAGGTTACAGCAGGGATTAAGGAGGTAATCAGAAAAAACAGAGAGGAGAATGTGGTCGCTCTGCTTGGCTGGGGGTTCTTCGGCCGGCAGATCCGAAAGAGTGTTGAAAAGGCCCTGCGCCAATTAAATACCGATTACCTGGATGTCTTCAAACTGGGGTGGCTCGGACGGACATCGATTTACAGCCGGGGTATTGTCGATTCATTGTTGAAACTTAAACAGGAAGGCAAGATAAAGGCCATTGGGACAAGCATTCATGATCGGCAGCGAGCCGGGCGATTGGCCCTTGATTCAGATCTCGACCTGCTGATGATTCGCTATAATGCCAAACACACAGGGGCGGAAGAAGATATCTTCCCACACCTGAAAAAGCGGAATCCTGTTATCGTCAGTTATACGGCGCTGGCGTGGCAACAGTTGATAACACCTGTGAAAGGGATTGAAGTAAACCCCCTAACACCTGAACTTTGCTATAGATTTGTTTTGTCGAACCCCCGTGTCCATTTGGTTTTGACAGGCCCGAAAAACAGGGAGCAACTGATGATGAATTTTAGAGCGATGTCTCAGGGGCCCTTGACTCTGGAAGAAATGACACGGATCAGACAATACGGAAAACTTGTAAAGTCTAAGAAAAGGCTTGATTACATTAAATAATCCATTCGGCCCCCCGGGCAGGCATAACACATTGAGACCATGGGAGGTGAGACAACCATGACAAGGCAGGTTATTCAAGGTGTAACCATCGAGTGCGTGCGGGGGAATATCGCGGACCAGCCCGATATGGATGCGATTGTCAATGCGGCCAATGCAGAGCTGCGTATGGGCGGCGGTGTGGCCGGCGCGATTCATCGGGCTGCGGGTCCGGGCCTGGAAGAGGAGTGCCGGCCGCTTGCGCCCATACGGCCGGGACAGGCGGTAATTACCGGCGCGCACGGCCTGCCCAACCGACACGTGATTCATTGCCTGGGGCCGGTTTACGGTGTCGACGAGCCGGCCGATGAACTCCTTGCCGATTGTTTCCGCAATGCGCTCGGCCTTGCCGAGCAGAACAGCCTTGGCTCTATCGCCTTCCCGGCAATCTCAACCGGCGTCTTCGGCTATCCCATGGAGGCGGCCGCGAGGGTTGCCCTGAAAACCGTCCTTGGCGAATTGCCCGGACTTTCGTCTGTCAAATTGGTTCGTTTCGTGGTTTTTAATGAAGCCGCTTTGGACATGCACGCAAGAGTGCTGGAGGAACTTGCGGAACAGGGCCTGGAATGTGATGGCGCATTTCTGTCGTGACCGTCTACGGCAACCCACCCTCTGATGGCCATCCAGAATACCCCACTCATTTTCGGAGGCTGCCTGATGCCTCCAAAACACCATGGACTCAGAGCTTATCTAATCGGACGGACGTCCATTTACAGCCGGGGTATTGTCAATTCATGGTTGAAACTTGAAGAGGAAGGGAAGATAAAGGCTATTGGAAAAAGCATTCATGATCGGCAACCTGTTGTGACCGCGCTGGAAAGCATGGTCGGAGAGTCCAACAAGGCAGCTTTAGGCTTGGGAAGTGTCGCAGCCGTGTGCTGCATATGAGCCTGCTTGGCGACGGCACTTATGAAAAAGCGAATTATACTTATGGGTTTCGTTGTCCTCTTCCTGGGGGCGGGTATTGCGGTTTACGTAGGCCAGGAACAGGCGCGCGTAAAGGAGTTCCACTACTCAGGCACCATCGAGGCTAAACGCGCCGACCTGGCCTTTCAGGCGGGCGGCAGGGTCGCCCGCGTCCTGGTGGAAGAGGGCGAGCTAGTTGAAGAGGGACAGATCCTGGCCGAGCTGGACCCGGCGGAGTTGACAGCCCTGCTGGAACAGGCCGGGGCCCGCTTGAATGCGGCCCGGGAGAACCTGAAGGCGGTGGAGGCCCGCCTGGATCTCCAGAGAAAGACCCTTCCCAGAGAAATTGAGCGGGCCGAGGCCGGGGTCAGGGTCCTGGAGGCCAAGCTCAAGGAGATGCAGAAAGGCTTCAGGCCTCAGGAAGTCAAGCAGGCCGAGGCTGCTCTGGAATCGGCCAAAGAGACACTGGAAGATGCGCGAAAGAACCTGGAGCGTTACGAGAAGCTCTACCGCAAAGGGACGGTATCGGAAAAGGAAAAGGACGGGGCCCGCCTCCATTACGAGACCGCCCTCAAGACCTGGGAGGGGGCCAGGCATCGCCATGACCTCTTGAAGGAGGGTTTCAGGGAGGAGGATATCGAGACCGCCGCGGCCCGGCTGCAGGAAGGCAGGGCGGCCTTGGAACTCGCTCGAAACAATCTGGACTTTATAAGGGTAACAGAAAGAGAGGTGGAAGCCGCCCGGGCCGTTGTGGCCGAGGCCGAGGCCGCCCTCGAACTCGCCCGAACCAGGCTTGAGTACGCCTCCCTACGGGCCCCCTTCGACGGGACGGTGACGGTCAGGAGCGTGGAGCCGGGGGAGGTGGTGACAACTTCCCGCGAGGTCATGGCCGTGACCGATCTGACGTCGGTGGACCTGAGGATCTTCGTGGGCCAGACCGAGATCGGCAATGTGAAGCCGGGCCAAAAGGTCTCGGTAAAGGTGGATACCTTCCCGGACAGGGTTTTCGAGGGGCGGGTGGGCTTCATCTCTCCGGAGGCCGAGTTCACCCCCAAGTACATCCAGACCCACAAGGAACGGGTGAAGCTGGTATATCTGGTAAAGGTGATCATCCCCAATCCGGGCCTCGAACTCAAGCCCGGCATGCCCGCGGATGCATGGCTGGAGTGACGAGGCCCCGATGGAGACTTCAATACATGCCGGGCGGTCCGCTTTTGTCAGTGTGGAATCGGCCTCCCGCCGGTTCAAGGGGCTTGAGGCGGTTTGCTCTGTCACCCTGGAAGTGCAACAGGGCCGCATATTCGGCCTGCTTGGATCGGACGGAGCCGGCAAGTCCACGCTTCTCAGGATGATTGCCACCATTATCAGGCCATCCTCGGGCCGCATCCTGGTGGGCGGGCTTGACGCGGTCCGGGACAGGGACCGGGTGAAACCCCTCATCGGCTACATGCCCCAGCGCTTCGGGCTGTACCAGGACCTCAGCGTTGAAGAAAACATCGACTTTTTCATGGACATCTATCGCATCTCAGGGGCGGAGAGGGCGAGGCGCAAGGATCGCTACCTGGGATTCTCCAACCTGACCCCATTCCTTGACCGGTTGGCGGGGGACCTGTCCGGCGGGATGAAGCAGAAGCTGGGCCTTGCCTGCGTGCTGGTCCATCAACCGGAGCTGTTGATCCTGGACGAGCCCACCAACGGGGTGGATCCTGTGAGCAGGCGGGAGTTCTGGGAGATCCTGGGCGAAATGAGGGCGTCAGGGATGACCATCATGGTATCCACTGCATACCTGGACGAAGGGGACCTTTGCGACGCACTGGGCCTCATGCACGATTCAAGGCTGATAGCCGACGGCACCCCTGATTCCATACGGGCCGGGCATGACTCCCTGGAGGAGGCCATGATAGCCCTGATCCAGGAAGAGGACCGGGGACCGGCGGATGAACCCTACCATGGATGATGAAAGGGCCGTAGTTGTCCGGGAGCTGGTGAAGCGATTCGGGGACTTCACGGCAGTGGACCGGATCTCTTTCGAGGTGGAGCAGGGGGAGATATTCGGTTTTCTGGGGCCCAACGGAGCGGGCAAGTCCACCACCATCCGCATGCTCTGCGGCATAATCGCCCCCACATCGGGCGAGGGCACTGTTGCTGGCTGGGACATATACCGGGAGCAGGACTCAATTCGACACACCGTGGGATACATGTCCCAGAAGTTCTCTCTCTACGAAGACCTCTCTCCCCTGGAAAACATTCGCTTCTACCTGGGCGTCTATGATGTGCCCCGGCCCAAGTGGGACAGGCGCATGGAGTGGGCCCTGGAGATGACCCGGCTGGGAGACGCCGCAAAACGCCTTACCCGCGAGCTTCCCCCCGGCTGGAGGCAGAGGCTGGCCCTGGCTTGCGCACTGCTGCACAGTCCGAAGATTCTGTTTCTGGACGAGCCCACCTCGGGCGTGGATCCCATTACCAGGAGACGTTTTTGGGAGTTCATAAAGGTGCTGGCCGAGGGGGGAGTGACGGTCTTTGTCACCACGCACTACATGGACGAGGCCCGCAACTGCGACAGGGTGGTGATGATCAACGAGGGCCGTATAGTGGCCATGGGAGCGCCGTCCGAGATTGCCCTGGAGGTGTTCCCGGGCAGGCCCGAGGCCGATCTCGACGATGTATTCGTGCGGCTGATGTCAAGGGATAAAGGGCGCTGATGGATCCGGTAAGAGTCAAGGCCGTGGCCCGGAAGGAGTTCTACCACCTGATCAGGGACTTCAGGAGCCTTTATCTGGCCTTTGCCATCCCACTGTTACTGATCCTCCTCTTCGGGTATGCGCTGAGCCTGGACGTGGAGGACATACGGACCGTGGTGGTGGACCATGACCGTACCGAAGAGAGCCGCGAACTGGTCAGGAAGATAGGTTCGTCGGTTTACTTCGATATCACGGGCCACCTTCCCTCGGTCTCCGACGCTGCGGCCTTCCTGGATGAAGGACGTGCATTGGCGGTCCTGGTGATACCGCCAGGCTGGTCGGCCCGTATAAAGGCGGACAGGGAGAGCCCGCTCCAGGTTATCCTTGACGGCAGCGATCCCAATTATGCAGGCCTTGCAAGGAGCTATGTGCTCGCTTTTTTCGAGGCCGAGAACCGCAGGCTGCTGATCGAGTTTCTCAACCGGCAGGGCCGGGAGCCCATCTCCCCGCCCATTGAGGGCCGCATCAGGGTATGGTTCAACGAGGACCTGGAGAGCCGCAACTTCATAATCCCGGGGATCATCGCTATCATTGTCATGATAGCAGGGGCCATCCTGACTTCCCTGGTCATTGCCAGGGAGTATGAGAACGGCACCATGGAGACGGTCCTCACCCTGCCCCTGACCGGCCCCGAGTTCATCCTGGGAAAGGCGCTCCCCTATTTTTTCATTGCCGGAGCGGACGTGCTGGTGGCGGTCCTGATGGGCCAGTTTCTGTTCGGCGTGGTCATGAAGTCCGCTTTCTGGCTGATGGCCCTGGCCTCCACCTTTTACCTGGCACTGGCCCTGAGCCTGGGTCTCCTGATCTCCGTGGTGACCAAGAGCCAGTTGGTGGCCAACCAGATGGCGATTCTCATAACATATCTGCCCTCGCTCCTCCTCTCCGACTTCGTTTTCCCCGTGGGCAACATGCCGGCCGCGCTCCAGTGGGTGACCCGCCTGGTCCCGGCCACCTACTATATCGACATCCTTAACGGCCTGTACCTGAGGAAGCTGGGCCTAATGGAACTGTGGCCGAGCTACGGCATGCTCCTGCTGATGTCCGCCGTACTGGCATCGCTCACCTTTGTATCCTTCAGAAAGGAGGGCATGTGAGATGGGCTGGGTAAGGGTGAGGGAACTGGTCAGGAAGGAATTCATCCAGCTCTTCAGGGACCGCCGGAACCGCCCGCTTCTGGTGATATCCCCCCTGATCCAGCTTCTGGTCTTCGGCTACGTAGTCACCACCGACGTCAGGGACGTGCGGGTGGCCGTGCTGGACCAGTCCCGCACCGCCGAGAGCAGGAGACTTATCGAGGCACTGGACGCCAACCTGACATTCCGCGTGATCCTTCATGCGCGCACCCCGGACCTGCTGGAGAAAGCCCTGCTGGAACGCAAAGCGGACCTGGCCGTAAAGATTCCCCCGGATCTGTCCAGCCTCATCCGAAAGGGCGGCACCGCCGGGGTCCAGATCCTGGCCGACGGGAGCATGAGCAACATGGCCTCCATGAGGATCGCCTACACACAGATGATACTGGACGGGTTGAACCAGGAGCTGTTGAGGGAACTCTACCCCCATCGCATGGAGTACGGCAGGATCGATGCCAGGGTCCGGACCTGGTACAATCCCAACCTGGAGAGCAGGAACTTCTATGTGCCCGGTATCGTAGCCTTCCTGGTCATGCTGACGTCGCTCCTGTTCACCTCCATGGCGGTCATCCGTGAAAAAGAGGCCGGCACCATAGAACAGCTGATGGTCACCCCCATGCGGCCCTCCGAGTTCATACTGGGAAAGACCATTCCCTATATCATCATAGCCCAGGCACAGATGATCCTGGTCACCTCCTTTGCCGTCCTGTGGTTCTCCATCCCGCTTCTGGGGAGCATACCCCTTCTCTTTGCAGCCACCTGCATATTCCTGATGAGCACCCTGGGGATCGGCCTTTTCATCTCCACGGTCTCGGCCACCCAGCAGCAGGCCATGATGACGACCTTCTTCTTCATAATGCCCTTTTTCATGCTGAGCGGTTTTGTATTTCCCATCTCCAACATGCCGGAGGTAATCCAGTATCTCACCTACCTGAACCCGTTAAGATACTTCCTGGTGATAATAAGAGGGGTCTTTTTGAAAGGGGTGGGGCTGGAAATTCTGTGGCCACAGTTCGCAGCCCTGGTGCTGCTGGGCACCGTGGTTTTCTGGGGGGCGGTGAACCGCTTCAGCCGCACCAGGGGGCGGGCCTGAGCGGCGGTGATGAATGTGATCAACCCAGCCCGTATTTTCTTATCTTGAGCCCCAGTGTCTTGCGGTTTATCCCAAGAATCTCGGCCGCCCTGGTCTTCTTGCCTCCGGTCCTTCGTAGTACGAACTTGATGTACTGCTTTTCCAGCTCTTCCAGGGAGAAGGGGTCTTCCGAGAACATCTGAAAATCACCCTGCCTCTGGCTGATGAAAGAGGGGAGGTGGCCGGGCCTGATTACGTCCGTTTCCTCCAGTATGAGCACGCGCTCGATGGTGTGCTCCAGCTCGCGGACGTTTCCGGGCCAGGAGTACTCCTTGAGGATCTCCATGGCCTCCTGTGAGACAACCGGGACTTCGCGGTTGATCCGGTTGCTGAACCTGGTGAGGAAATGGTCCACCAGCAGGGGGATGTCGTCGGTGCGGCTGCGCAGGGGGGGAAGGCGGATGGGGACCACGCTCAGCCTGTAGAACAAGTCCTCGCGGAATGCACCCGCCTCTATGGACTCGTGCAGGTCCCTATTGGAGGCGGAGATGATGCGTATGTCCAGGCGGACCTTTTTCTGGTCGCCCACTTTCATGAACTCCCGCTCCTGAATGACTCGAAGGAGCTTGGCCTGAATCTTGAGGCTCAGGTTGGAGATCTCATCAAAGAAGAACGTACCGCGGTTGGCCAGTTCGAAGAGTCCGTGCTTGGTGTCCAGGGCGCCGGTGAACGACCCCTTGACGTGCCCGAACAGCTCGCTCTCCAAAAGGGTTTCCACCAGGGAGCTGCAGTCCACAGCCACAAACTCCCTGTCCTTTCTCCTGCTGTAGGCATGGATGGCCCTGGCCACCAGCTCCTTGCCGGTGCCGCTCTCTCCTGTGATGAGCACAGTGCTGTCCGTGGGGGCGACCTTGCGGATCTTTTCAAAGAGCACCCCCATTTCCGGGCTGTCCCCGATGATAAGATCCCTGTTCCCGTTGATCCGAAGGCCGCGCTCGGCGGCGGGGGAAGAGGGTGGAGAGGAGTCACCGAGCTCGAGTTTGTCAAGGGAGCCTTCCAGCTCAGCCAGGCGAAAGGGCTTTACCAGGTAATCCTGGGCGCCCAGTTTGGTGCACTCCACGGCGGTGTCGATTGTGGGGTAGCCCGTAATCATTATCACGGGAGTTCCCGGGTGGCGCGACTGGATCTCCCGAAGAACCGTCATGCCATCCATATCAGGCATGCGAATGTCCAGAAGGACCAGGTCGAAATGCTGGTGGTCAAGGAGGGAGAGGGCCTCTTCGCCGTCGGCTGCCGGCACCGTCTCGGTCCCACGGCTTTTTAGAGCACGCCTGATGCCGTTTCTTACAACGGCCTCATCGTCCACTACCAGCACGCGTTTAATGGGTCTTTGTCTATTCATTGCTGGACATGATGGGGAGCAATATTCTAAAGACCGTCCCCTGACCCGGGGCGCTTTCCACTTCTATGGTGCCCTGGTGGGCCTCGACTATGCCTCTTGTGATGGCCAGGCCCAGGCCCGTTCCTATGACCTGGCGGGTCTCAGGGTGCTTGACGCGGTAAAATTTGTCCCAGATCTTGGGAAGCTCTTCAGCGGAAATGCCGACCCCGCTGTCCGCCACCCTGATCTCCAGGTTGTCCCCGAGCTCCCGTACCGTGATCTCAACACGGCCGCCGCCGGGAGAGTAATTGACCGCGTTGGTGATGAGGTTGTTCAGGACCTCGCCGATCCCCTTGGGGTCGGCCTGAATCGACTGAGAATCCTCACAGGACACCGATAATACGACGCCCTGGGCCTCCGCTCTCGGCCGAATGAGTTCCACCGTCTCGTCGACGACCTTGCCTACCTCGATGGGCGCACGATGTTGCAGGTGCCTTCCCGCCTCGATCCGGGCGATGTCCAGCAAATCATTGATAAGGTCCAGGAGCTGGTCGATCTTCTTTCCTCCGCGGCGTATCAGCTCCTCCTGCTTTTCCTCAAGCTCACCGGCAAGACCTTCCAGCAACACGCTGTTCTGCTGTTGAATGCTTACGAGCGGGCTTCGAAGTTCGTGGGCCACCATATTGACGAAATCGGACTTCATCTCATCCAGCCTTTTAAAGGCGGTAATGTCCTCCAGGACGGTCACGGTTCCCACCACCCCGTTTCCCGGGGCCAGGGCCGGCGCGGAAATGGCCCTTAAGAAGTGGTTTCCCGCCTCGATTTCCTGGCTCACGAAATTATCGGAGGGGAGGTCGCCCGTCTGGAGTTTTTTAAGTGTCTCGATCAACTCCTTGTTGTCCAGGAGCCGGCTCAGCTCCACAGGGGGATGGACCTTCTCGGAAACGCCCATCAAGCGGGTCAGGGCGGGGTTGTGAAGCACGACCTCCAGGTTGCGGTTGGTCACGAGCACGCCGTTGGCCATGCAGTTGATAATAGTCTTGAGACGGCTTTTTTCGAGGTTAAGGTCATACAGGTTGCGCTGTTTTTCTTCTTCGTATCGAATTCGCTGCTGCTCCAGGCGGCGCTTCTCCGCTGCCCGCTCAATGGTCAACAGGAACTGCTCCACCTGAAAAGGCTTTGTGACGAAATCATAGGCCCCCCTTTTCATGCAGTCCACGGCGTTGTCTACGGTGCCGTGTCCGGTGATAATGATCACCGGGATGTCGGGGCGATTGGAGCAGACGTACTCCAAGACCTCCTCTCCGCCCATTACGGGCATTTTCAGATCCAGGAGCATGAGGTCCACGGGCTCGGATTCCAGCATTTCAAGGGCCTTTTTACCGTCTTCCACTGTGAGCACATCATAGCCCTTGCCTGTGAGAACTCGCCTGCAGCCGTCCCTCACCACTCGCTCATCATCCGCCACCAGGATGCGGGTGTCCTTGTCTTCCATGGCCTCCACCTATTGAATAAAGACGTCCGTCTCTTCGTTATCGTTCTCCTCCAGGAACCCAAGGGGCAGCTTGATGGTGAATGTGGTTCCCCCTTCCGGGGGCGATTCAAGCGCCAGGGATCCTCCGTGCAATTCAATGATCTTTTTGGAAATGCTCAGGCCCAGCCCGGTTCCTTTACCCACCGGCTTGGTGGTAAAGAAGATCTCGAAAACCTTATCACGAATTTCTTCCGGAATGCCCGGTCCGGTGTCAGACACGGTTATCTCAAAGCAGTTTCCTGAATGGTCGTACCTGCCACTGACTTCCAGCCTCCCTTTACCCTCCATGGCGTCGGCCGCATTGATGAACAGGTTGGTGAAGACTTGCTGGAGTTGGCCCAG
>CAYVDE010000072.1:0-15497 GCA_964450535.1 uncultured Desulfobacterales bacterium | reverse complement strand
TCAACCTTGAGATGCTGCAATTTTCAAAAAACCCAACTCCCCCTGAAGCTAGGGCTTGCGAGTCCGATGGCGGTAAGTGAGGCGTAACAGCATTAACCGGTGACAAAAGAAGAGCCTTAAGCCGGGTTTTGGCTTATCAGCTGCGGAATTTAAAAATTCATATGTTACACTTATCAGCAAATTCTTAAAACGGCCTGGTGGCTGAAAGGGGGTGAAAGCGGATAATTTGTCACTGGGACGGACTCCGGCGGAGGCAATTTCAGACAGCTCTAGAACATAAAAAAGGAGGATAAAAGTGAAAAAAATATTCCTGCTCATGTTAGCATCAGTACTGGCTGTAAGCATGGTTGTTCTCGCCTGGTCTGCGCCCGCTAGCGCCCGTAAGAGGATTCAGCTCGATTTCGCCACTTTCTGGCCGGCCGGTGACTTCCAGGCCGGGATAGGGCACAAGACCTGGATGAAAACCATAGCGGACCGTGTCAAGGCCGAGACCGACTATGAGATCCTGTGGACCGAGTTCTTTGGCGTGCATCCGGCGAAGCTGTTGGACGGTGTGGAGGCCGGAACTTACGACGTCGGGACAAGTGGTCCGGGCTATAGCCCTGGCGTGTTTCCCTTGTGGGCCGGTCCCGAGTTCCCTGCCGAAGCCCACAGAAGGAACGCTTACACGATGTCGTTGACATTGCAGGCACTGCATGAACAGATTCCCGAGCTGCAGGCGCAATTCGCCCCCACAAACATGAAGCTGATGCACTTCTGGTCCACTGGACCCGGCTACTTCCTCATGACCCCGGGTAACGACATCAGAACGCTGGGTGACTTTGCGGGCAAGACCATCCGAGCCGGCAACCCCGCATCAGCGTCGACTATCGGGGCTCTTGGAGGAGAAGCCCTGTTCGCCCCCATGAGTGTGGCACTGGAGAGATTTGAGGCCGGACTGGTCGACGGCATACTCTGTCCCACCGACACGCCCAAGGGCTTCGGTCTGGGTTCTTATGTGCGGCATGTTATCTCTGCTCCATTCAGCTACCACTTTGTGTTCTTCAAGGTAATGAACAGGGGTGCCTATGACGACTTGCCTGCAGAGGTGCAGAAGATCTTTGATGAGGTCAACGCCGCCTGGCCTGCATACTACGGGAAGTTGAGAACATGGGGTGAGGCAGACGGGTTGGAGTACATGAAAGAGCTCGAGGGCTACAGCTACTATGACCCGGCCAAAGAGAATCCGGCTGAATATGCCAAGTGGGTTGCCGCGACAAAGGATCTCATCGTGGAATGGATTGGCGGTGACGCCACGAAACAGGCGGTATGGGACAAGTTCCTCGAACTGGATGAGTACTATAACACGACACCCCCGTATTCCACCTGGACACACAGCTGGCCGACTCAGCCGGAGCCACCCTCTTGGAAATGATAGGATGATCAAGGTGGATTTGGCGTGATGGCGGTCAATGCATTTTAAGGAAGTTGGGGTACCAAGGGTTTTCTCCCCGCGGTACCCCAACTCTTTTGCAGGAAAACCTGGTTGGTTGCTTATAACAAAGACACGGGAGAGCCGGATGAATGCTTTCGATAAAGTGCTGAAGGTTATCACAGAGAAGATGGCCTGGGTTGCCATGTTCGCAATTGTGGCCTGTATGGCCCTTGTGGTAACCGATGTTATCAGGTATCAACTTACCGGCAAACCGATTCCCGGCACTCACGAGGTTGTGGAGCTGATAGCGTCTGTGATACTGAGCATGGGAATCGGTTACCTTACGTTCGTGAGAGGACACGTCGCGGTGGGTCTCGTGGTGGACCGCTTTCGGCCCAGGGTGCAGGCTTTCTTTGACCTCGTTACCGGTGTTATTTCTCTTGGCTTTACCATCTGGCTCACTGACGGCGTGGTCAATATGGCCGTTCGAAACTACAACTACAAGTGGGTGACCGGGGTTCTGGAAATTCCCAGGTATCCTTTTATCTACTTGATTTCCTTGGCGCTGGCCGTGACATCCGTGGTACTTTTCAGGGACGTGATCAAGTCTGTGATTGTGCTTCGAAAAGGAGGTGGAGATGGAGCGTGAGTTGATAGGTGTTATATCCATCGTTTTCCTAATTGTGCTTCTCCTCTCCCGCATGCCTGTGGCGTTCGTGATGCTGGTGCTGGGCATGTCCGGTATCGCCTGGATTAAGGGCCTGTCCGCCGCGTTGGGTGCTGCAAGCACGATCATGTACGGGACATTTGCCAACTATGCCCTGGTGGTTGTTCCCCTTTTCACCTGGATGGGCTACATCGGCTACCACTCCGGCATCAGCGAGCACCTGTACGAGGCTGCATATAAACTGGTGGGTCGGCTGAAGGGGGGGCTGGCCATGGCTACCACCATGGCCGCCGCGGCTTTCGGCGCCATCTGCGGTTCTACCACGGCCACCTCGGCCACGTTTGCTGTCCTGGCATTACCCGAGATGAAGAAACGGGGTTACGATCACTCTCTTGCCACAGCCAATGTGGCGGCCTCGGGTATCCTGGGGGTGCTGATTCCACCCAGCGTAATCTTCATCGTCTATGCCAGTATCACCGCAGAGAGCGTGGCCAAGCTTTTCATCGCCGGTATCTTTCCCGGTATGCTTCTGGCTTTGCTTTTCCTTGGAGCCACTTATGTGGTGGTAGCCCGCGACCCCAAGAAAGCGCCGCCCGGTCCCTTGTTTCCCTGGTCGGAAAGGTTGAAGGCGGTGGCTAAAGGGGGAGTAGAGGTCATAATCATCTTTGTGGCTGTTATCGGGGGGCTTCTGGCCGGGTTATTCACGGGCACTGAGGCCGGTTCTGTGGGCTGTTTTGCCACGCTGCTGGTGGTGCTTGCCAGGCGGGCGCTCACCTGGAAGGGCTTTATTGACTCGCTGAAAGACACAGTCCGCACATCCACCATGGTCATGTTTCTGGTGGGTGCGGCAGCCGTCTACGGCGAGTTTCTCGGCCTGACACGTCTGCCCATGGTTGTGGCGGACTGGGTGGTGGCACTTCCTTTGCCGCCCAGCATTGTTATAGTTGCCATTCTTATTATACTCATGGGAATGGGCTGCTTTGTGGACGCCCTGGCTATGGTTCTGCTGACAATACCTATTTTTTACCCGGCGGCAATAAGTCTTGGCTTCGACGGGACATGGTTCGGAGTTATCATGACGCTTGCCCTGGGGATGGGCGTGCTGACACCGCCTGTGGGCGCCAATGTCTACGTGGTGTACGCCGTGGACAAGGAGACCCCGGTAATGGATATTTTCAGGGGGGTCTGGCCTTACCTGATCAGCCTGTGGATTTGTTGTGGCATCCTGCTGCTTTTCCCACAGGTTGTCCTTTTCCTGCCCAATCTTATTAGATAGGGCCCTGGAGACTGATCCACTCGGCCTTCAGAGGGTCGAAGAATCTCTCAAAACGGCATTGTCATGGCAGTTGCATTGGCTCTCCGGTCGCTTCAGCCGGCATTGTGACCGGAGAGGCAGCCTTAGGTCTTCCCTTGCCGGGGGTCCGGGCCTTCTTGGGCGTTGATGCCACTTTCCTGTTGACACCTAACAAAAGACTCGGATATCGTCCTGCCGACAAATCAAGGCCCTGTCACATTGATTCTCACATCAATATACCGTTTTTTCTTCAATTGTCTGGTTGAAATGGTGGGAGGCGTATTGACCTTTTGTCACGGTTTTCCGGTTTCCGGAGTTGTTGCTAACCCTGTTTTCCGAAAGGAGGCACTTGGATGAGAAAGCGTCTTTTATTGATACTATCGGCTGTTCTGCTGGCAATGCCGCTGCTTATGGGCCAGGCGTACGCTCAGGTCCGCATCGGAGTCATGGCTCCGTTGACCGGCTCCTGGGCCAGCGAGGGCCAGGCCATGAAACAGATCGTGGACCTTCTGGCCGACGAGTTGAACAATACCGGCGGGGTCTTGGGAAAAAAGGTGGAGATTGTAGCCGAAGACGACGGCGGCGATCCGCGCACCGCTGCGTTGGCGGCACAGCGTCTTTCCACGAGGGGCATTGTGGCGGTCATCGGCACTTATGGCTCATCCATTACCGAGGCCAGCCAGAACATCTATGACGAAAACAAGATCGTTCAGGTGGCCACCGGTTCCACGGCCGTCCGTTTGAGCGAGAAAGGCCTGCGGTACTTTTTCCGCACCTCTCCCCGGGACGACGAACAGGGCTTTGTGGCCGCCAACACCTTGAAGGATATGGGTTTCAAGAAGGTGGCGATCCTTCATGACAACACCACCTATGCCAAGGGGTTGGCCGACGAGGCCCGGACCCTGCTCAAGGATGAGGACGTGGAGATCGTCTTTTTCGACGCCCTGACACCGGGCGAGCGGGACTACAGCGCCATCCTGTCCCAGTTGCGTGCGCGCAACCCGGAGGTGGTCCTGTTCACCGGCTATTTCCCTGAAGCAGGCCTGTTGCTCCGCCAGAAAAAGGCCATGGGCTGGGATGTGCCGTTTATCGGTGGAGACGCCAACAACAACCCCGACCTCGTGAATATTGCCGGCAAGGAAGCGGCTGAAGGTTTCATGTTCCTTAGTCCTCCGGTGCCCCAGGACCTGGATTCCCCGGAAGCCGAGTCCTTTATGGCCGCTTACCGGGCCAAGTACCAGGATGACCCGGCATCGGTTTGGGCTGTGCTGGCAGGAGACGCCTTTAATGTAATCATCGCCGCCATCGAAGGTTCCGGCTCCACAGACCCGGATAAAATCGCCGATTTCCTGCGTACCGGACTGCAGGATTTTCAGGGACTCACCGGGACCATCGCCTTTGATGACAAGGGTGACCGTATCGGCGAGCTGTATCGGGTGTACGTGGTGGACGGCGAAGGTAGATTCGTCCTGCAACCGTAAACCCGCATGCAACTCTTTCTGGAACAACTGACCAACGGCCTGGCTGTGGGCGGGATCTACGCACTGATCGCCCTGGGCTACACCATGGTTTATGGCGTGCTCAAGCTGATCAACTTCGCCCACGGCGACCTGTTCACCATAGGGGCCTACCTGGGGTTGACCCTGCTGCTGTCCATGGGCCTTACCGACCGCCTGGGTCCCGTGGCCGGAATTTTGCTGCTGGCGGTGATGGTCATGGGCCTGGTGGCGTTGATAGGTGCGCTCCTGGAGCGAATCGCCTACCGGCCGTTGAGGACATCCCCCAGGTTGTCCGCGGTTGTCTCCGCCCTGGGGGCGTCCATTTTCTTCCAGAACGCCGTAATGCTCATTTACGGCGCCAGGTTCCGGGTCTATCCACACGACCTGCTGCCCACCACGGCGATCTCTGTTTACGGTTTGAACATCCCGGTAATGCGTATATTCCTCTTTGCCGGTTCCGTTGTCATGATGGCCGGGCTCTATTTTTTCGTGCAGCGCACCAAGACGGGGACGGCCATCCGGGCTGCAGCCATTGATCAAGGCGCGGCCAAGCTGATGGGCATCGATGTGAACCGGGTGATAATGTATGTGTTTCTGATCGGTCCGGCCTTGGGAGGCGCCGCCGGAATGATGGTGGGGCTGTACTACGGCCAGATCAATTTCACCATGGGCTGGGTTTACGGGCTCAAGGCCTTTACCGCTGCAATACTCGGCGGGATCGGGAACATACCCGGGGCCATGCTGGGCGGCCTCCTCCTGGGCGTGATAGAGGCCCTGGGCGCCACCTATATTTCACTCGCCTGGAAGGATGCCATCTCCTTCATGGTGCTGATTCTGATCCTTATTTTTCGTCCCACCGGTATCCTGGGCGAGCGCGTGGCGGACAAGGTATGAAGCCGGCCGCGCTCATCAACATCCTTGTCGTCGCGGCGTTGCTGGTCGCCCCCCACCTTCTCAACTCCTACTGGGTTGATGTGCTCAACTCCATCGGCCTTTACGCCATTCTCGCGTTGAGCCTGAACATCATTCTTGGATACGCGGGGCTTTTTCATATGGGCCATGCGGCCTTTTTCGCCATGGGCACATACACCACCGCCATACTCAACACCCAGTTCGGGATCCCGGTGCTCTGGCTGATGCCGGTGAGCGGCGCAGTGGCCGGTGCTTTCGCCTTGATTGTGGCCCGGCCGATCATCCATCTGCGTGGAGACTACCTGCTCATCGTGACCATAGGCATCGTGGAGATCGTGCGCATAGCCCTGGTGAACAATGTCTTTGGGTGGACCGGTGGAGCCAACGGCATCTTCGGGATAAGCCGGCCCAGCCTGTTCGGATACGTAGTCCGCACCCCGCATGAATTCTACCACCTGATTTTCGCCTTTGCCGCCATCACGGTGTTTCTCTTTCTGCGGCTGGAGAATTCGAGGTTCGGCCGCGCCCTGAATTACATACGTGAGGATGATGTCGCCGCCGAGGGCAGCGGTATAGATGCGGCCCGCTACAAACTGGTGGCCTTTGTGCTGGGCGCCTTCTGGGCGGGGATGGCCGGAACCATCTTTGCCGCGAAGATGACCATTGTATCTCCTCAGTCCTTTACCTTCTGGGAATCCGTGGTGATGTTCACCATTGTCATCCTGGGCGGCTCAGGGAACATCCGCGGCGTGCTCCTGGGGTCTTTCCTGATTGTGGGGCTGCCTGAGGTCTTCCGTGAGTTTGCAGGGGCCAGAATGCTCGTTTTCGGCGCAGCCATGATCACCATGATGATCTTCCGCCCAAAAGGCATCCTGCCTCCTCTGCCGAGGACGTACAATAAGGAGTTCCTGTCAGGTTTGCGGGGAGAAGGAAAATGAACGGAAGCCCCCTGCTGAGCCTTACAGAACTGACCAAGTACTTCGGCGGGGTCATGGCCGTGAACAGGGTGGGATTTGATGTGGACAAAGGCTCCATTGTCGGCCTGATCGGTCCCAACGGAGCCGGCAAGACCACTGTGTTCAACCTGATAACAGGAAACTATCGCCCGGACAGAGGTCAAATCCTGTTTGAAGGCACGAGCATCGTCAACATGCGCACCAACAGGATAGTCTCTCTGGGCATCGCAAGGACCTTTCAGACCATCAGGCTGTTTCAGAACATGAGTGTACTCGAGAACGTACTTGCCGGATGCCATTGCCGCATGCGCTCCGGGGTGATAGGGGCTATGCTGCGTCCGCCCTGGCAAAAGCGCGAGGAGCGTGAGGCCCTGGGAATCGCCGCAGGAGAACTGGATTTTGTGGGCCTGCTCCCGCAACTGGATCAGACGGCTCGCAACCTTTCCTACGGCAACCAGCGCCTGTTGGAGATTGCCAGGGCCCTGGCCACCAAGCCGCGGTTCCTGATCCTGGACGAGCCTGCGGGCGGCATGAACGACTATGAGACGCAAGTACTGGTCAGCCTGATCTCCCAGATACGTGACCGGGGCATCACGGTCCTGCTGATCGAACACGACATGAACCTGGTTATGAAAGTCTGTGAAAGGCTGGTTGTGCTGGAGCACGGGATCATGATAGCAAAGGGGACCCCGGAAGAAATTCAGAAGGATCAAAGAGTAATCGACGCCTACCTGGGGGCGCCTGATGACGATGAGGAAGAGGACTTCTGACTATGCTCCTGCGGATTGAAGACCTGGAGGTTAAATACGACAATGTGCAGGTGCTGCACGGTCTGAACCTTACGGTTGACAAGGGCGAGATCGTGACCATTCTCGGGGCCAACGGCGCGGGCAAGTCTACAACCCTGATGACCATCAGCGGCCTGGTCAAGCCCTGCGGGGGAGGGGTATTCCTGGAAGAGAGGGCCCTGCACGAGCTGGAGGCCTATGATATAGTCAAACTCGGCCTTGCTCAGGTCCCTGAGGGCCGCCGGGTCTTCAGCACACTGAGCGTTCTGGAGAACCTGCACCTCGGGGCCTTTACCGCCACCGACGAGGCCCTGGTCGGCAAAAACCTCGACTGGGTCAATGAGATGTTTCCCATCCTTAAAACAAGACGGAACCAACTGGCAGGGACGTTGAGCGGCGGGGAACAGCAGATGCTGGCCATAGGACGCGGCCTCATGGCCAACCCCAAGGTCCTGCTCCTTGACGAACCCAGCCTGGGCCTGGCTCCGATTCTGGTGAAGTCCATCTTTGCCACGATTCGGGAAATCAACAAATCCGGTGTGACCATTGTCCTTGTGGAGCAGAACGCCCGTCTGGCCCTGAAACTGGCCGACAGGGGGTATGTCCTGGAACTGGGTAGAATCGTACTTGAAGACACGGCCAAATCCCTGCTGGCCGACCCGGAAGTGCAAAACGCCTATCTGGGGGGTATGGGGTAAGACAAGACTGAAAATGAACAGGATGCTTACATTGGCTGTTCTGCTTGCAATTGCACTGCTGGGCTGCTCCCCGGACCCCACGATTCAGAATCCCCATAATGGCCAGGACGGCGCCTTTAAAGCCCGCCATAAAAACCAACCGCAGATCCTGCCTGTGGCTGCCAGGGCATTTATAAGGGGTGAGGTGATTGAACTCGAGGTGGCCGAGACACCGGCACAGATAGAATTGGGCCTGATGTTCCGAGACATACTGCCGGACGATCGCGGAATGCTATTCATATACAAACGCGCTTCAATCGCCAGGTTCTGGATGAAGAACGTTTCTTCGCCCCTTGATATGATATTTCTCCTGGAGGGAGAAATCACCGCTGTTTTGCATTCGGTTCCTCCCTGCAGTGGAGAAATGTGCCCGGTTTATGGGCCGGAATCCCCTGTTGATATGGTGATAGAACTGCGTGGGGGCAGATCTGAAGGGCTTGGTTTGGCGGTGGGCGATCGCGTTGAGGTGGAGTTTCTGACTCGCGACTGAGAAACCGGCGCTTCTCTTTTGAGCTGGAAGAGAGTATGCAGCCATCAAATCAGCAGGGACAGGGACCTTGTATGTAGCCGGTTTCAGACAAATTGTCAGCGATAGTCGTGCAGGCTTTTGACCCTGTCGTATCTCTTGCCGACTTCTTCCCAGTTTATGATTTTGAGAAAATTATCGATGTATTCTCCGCGCCGGTTCTGGAACTTAAGGTAGTAAGCGTGCTCCCATACATCGCACACCATAAGGGGAAGGACTCCCCAGATACCCAGGTCCTGATGCTTCTCGACCTGAAGCACCACCAGGTGCCCCATGTAGGGTTCATAGCCCAGGATCCCCCAACCGCTGCCTTCAACCGCACCTGCGGCCGACGCAAACTGGGAGACAAAGGCCTTGAAGCTTCCGAAGCTTCGCTCCAGTGCGTGCACCAGATCCCCGGCCGGCTCGCCTCCTTTGGGAGACATGCTTGTCCAGTAAAGGGCGTGGAGGACATGTCCCGATCCATGGAAAGAAAGCTCACGCGACCAATGCTTTATCATCGAGTGATTCCCTTCGGCCCGGGCTTTGGACAAGGCATTGAGTGCCGCGTTGAATCCGTTGACATAGGCCTTGTGATGTTTGTCGTGATGAAGAGTGAGGGTTTCCTTGTCCAGGTATGGCTCGAGTGCGTCATGGGCGTAAGGGAGGGGTGGCAGTCGGCATTGACCGTTCAGGCCGGCGCTTGACCCGGAGTCTTTTTCCGAACTGTGCGCGGGCCTCCACAGGCCGCTGAGTCCAACGGTTATGGCTGCAGCACCAAGGCCCTTCATAACGTCTCTTCTGTTCCACAGATTGTCCACCATCAGCCCTCCTTCCAGGTTGCCGCCCATATGGCGTCGATAACTCCATCCTCTATGATCACACTCCATCAATCAAGAGAAAAGCCAACAAGAACAGAATATGGCCTCTGTTGGGCGATGTCAATTGCAGAGGATCAGGAGGTTTTAAGACCATGGTCCAGGGAAGGGGACAAGGTCTGGCGTGCGGCGATTTTCTGTGATATCAAAATCGGGTTTACAGGTGCCGCCTTTTTAGGTGATTGCTAAATATCAAAGGGGGGTGGAAGTTATGAAGAAGTGGTCGTTCCACTGGGCGTGGGTGGTCCTCGCGGTCTGCTTCATAGACCTTTTCATCAACTACTCCGCCAGGCTTGGATACGGCGTGGTTCTTCCCGAGATGATCAAGCACCTCGGGTTAAGCCGGACCGAAGGCGGTTCGATCTATAACTCCTACCTCTTCATGTACATCGCCGTCACACCTCTGACAGGTTTTTTGACTGACAGGCTGGGTGCCCGACGGGTCATAACCTCCTGCGCCCTGTTGCTGGGGGTTGGGCTCGTTGCAATGGGAATGGTGAACTCACTCCTTGGGGCCTGCGTGTCTTACGCAGTGGCCGGATTAGGAGCCACAGGCATGTGGACGCCCGTGGTTACCGTGGTTCAGCGCTGGTTCGCCCCTAGGAGGCGGGGGCTTGCACTTGGGATACTCTCGGCCGGATACGGGCTGGGATTCGCCACTGTGGGCGCGGCCTTTCCCTGGATCGTCCTCAATTACTCCTGGCGTCACTCATGGTATTTCCTGGGCGCGGCCGCCCTGGCAATGGTCCTGGGAAACGGCCTTTTTCTGAGAAGCAGTCCTGAGGCCTCTGGTATGCGTCCCTGGGGTGACACCGGAACAACCAATCTGCGTGTGCCTGAACCTAAGGTTCCCGGGGTGCGTGCCGGGCAGTTCTCGGCCTTGAAGTCCAAGGTTTTCTGGATGATAGGGGCTTCCTATGCCGCCATATCCTACAGCCTTTACGGTATTACCACCTTCATGGTCGATTATGCCGAGCATCAATTGGGCTTTCCCCTGGAAAAGGCCGGGCTACTGGCCACTGTGCACGGCTCCTGCCAAGTCCTGGGCGTCCTGACCATACTGCCCCTGTCCGATGTGCTGGGCAGGAGGAGGACCATCATACTTTCCAACACGTTCATTGCCATGGCCCTCACCGGTATCCTGTTTTCAGGGAATTCCTGGACAGCTCTCATAATTTCTGTCGGCGTTATGGCCGTGTTTTACGGTGTGACCTTTCCCATCTACAGCGCCTGCGCCGGGGATTATTTTCCAAAAGAGGTCATGGGAACAGTCATTGGGGCATGGACGCCGTTTTACGGGCTTGGAGCCATCGTGGTGCATTGGGTGGCAGGGATATTGAGGGATACCACCGGCACATACAACCACGCCTTCATGATCAACATCTTGATGGCGGTCGTCGGAGTGGCCCTTATGTTCCTTGTGAGGAAGGAACGGCCGTCAGGGGATGGGCTCTAGCTTGAGCACGGGAATTTGTGGAGAGGAGCCGGCAACCGGGAGTACCGAGGGGCTGTACACAAAAAAAGAATATAACTCCATTGCCATAATCGAAATCGAAAGAAAATAAACTTTGTATGAGGTGACAATGAGGCACTTGATATGGCCGGTTTGTTTTTTGACTGTTTTGTTTGCGGCTACTGCGGCCGGGCAACAGCATGAGCAGCCACCTGCAAAGGTCGTGACCACAACAGTAAGGGAGGCGATGGTCTCGGAGAACGCCCCTGTCACCGGCACACTCCACTTCGACACTGTCGGCAGGTTGTCCTCCGAAATCTCGGGGCTGGTGCAGTCTGTTTCCTTCACTGAAGGCCATACGGTTAAAAGGGGAGACGTTCTCGTCAGGCTCAACACCGATTTTATTGACAAGGAAATAGAACTGGTCCGCATCCGGAGCAGGCAACTCGATATAAAGATAGAAAATGTGGAGAAAGACCTGGTGCGCACGGGGAGATTGTACAAAGAGTCCGCTACGAGCGAAAAGACTTACGATGACCTTCGGTTTTCTCTTCGCGAACTGCAAACCCAGAAGGAGGCGCTTGCTCAGGAATTGGATATCGCCAGGCTCAAGAAGTCAAAGAGTGTGCTCACCGCCCCATTTGACGGCATCGTGCTAGACAAGACGGCGGAAGCAGGAGACTGGCTGGCTCCCGGTTCGGTATTCTGCCGGCTCGGGGCCCTGGACGACCTGTGTGTAAAGGTCCCTGTTTCCGAAGAGCTGATGAGATTTTCCCGACAAGGTGAAACCCTGGACGTGAATTTGGTTGCGCTCGGAAAGTCCGTGGAGGGGACTGTTGTCGGGATTTTACCGGTGGCGGACCTGAGGACCAAGAACGTTACCGTCAAAATCAGACTGCCCAGGATTGAAGGAGTTGTAGAGAACATGTCCGCGGTGGTTCGAATACCGACGTCTCTGCCGAAAGAGTTCCCCCTTGTCCCAAGGGCTTCAGTCGTCAACCTTCAGGGGGTTCAGACGATTTACACCGTAAAAGACGGAAAGGCCTTGCCGGTTTCCGTTCGCGTGTCTGCTTTCAAGGGTGCTTATGCGGCGGTGGAGGGTGAAGATGTCGAGGCAGGGATGGAGGTGGTCGTGGACGGGGCCGAGAGGTTGAGGCCTGAGCAGGCAGTCGAGGTGATTAACAGGGAAGGATAATATAGGTATTCGATGGATTTCATCAAATACGCCATTTCAAAACCTGTCACCGTTGTGGTCGGAGCTATTCTCCTGGTGCTTTTCGGGGTGATAGGACTGATAAGGCTGCCCGTTCAGCTCGCCCCGGACACCGAACTGCCTCAGATAGAAGTTTTTACGGTGTGGCCCGGCGCAACACCCAGCGAGATCGAGAGCGAAATAGTCGAAAAACAGGAAGACAAGCTGAAGAGCATCAGGAACCTCCAGAAACTGGAGAGTTCTTCTTATAACGACCTTGCCAGAATCACTCTGACGTTCGGCCTTGAGACCGATATAAACACCGCGGTGCTGAGGGTTTCGAACAAACTCGACGAGGTTTGGGACTATCCGGAAAATGTCAAAAACCCGATTATAAACACCACCGGGGCCAATGCCCGGCCGATGATCATCATGCAGCTCAAGATGCGTGAGGGCGATCCGGCGCAGGTGATGAAATACCAGACCTATTTTGAAAACGAGATCCGCCAGTACATCGAAAGGGTCGAAGGTGTGGCTTCCCTCCTGGTGTTCGGCGGGACCGAGGACCAGCTCGAGGTGGTCTTGGACCCTGCTAAGATGGCCCGTTTTGGTGTGACGATAAACGATGTGATCAGTCGCGTTGCTGCGGCCAATCGGGACACCTCCGCAGGTCTCCTTGGAATAGACCGGAAAAACTACCGTATAAGGACCTCCGCCAAGTTTCAAGATCCCAGGGATCCTCTCGAGGTGGTGGTATACGAGGACGGGTCCAGGCGCATACGGCTGAGGGATGTGGCCGATACACGGATCGGATACGCGCCGCAGTTCGTCAGTATCCTGGACGGGGGAGCCGAATCAGTTGTGATCATGGTGAGGCGCGAGAGCGGTGCCAACGTGCTCGAAGTTGTCGAGCGGGTGCGTGCGGAGGTTGACAGGCTCAACCAAGATGTCTTGCCGCAAAAGAACCTGATGATCAAGTGGTCGCACGACGATTCTCCTTATATCCTCAAGGCCATCAATATCGTCAGAAACAACGTTTTCATAGGAGGCGTGCTGGCGGTGACCGTGCTGCTGCTCTTTTTGAGGAGCATGCGCTCGACACTCATTACTGCTGTATCGATACCGGTATCGGCAATGGGTGCTTTTATTTTCCTGTGGCTGCTGGATCGTAATTTAAATGTCGTGAGCCTGGCGGGCATTTCTTTTGCCATCGGCATGCTGGTGGACAACTCGATCGTGATCCTTGAAAACATAGACCGGCACAGGGGCATGGGGAAGAGCATCGCCAAGGCCGCTTACGAGGGCGCAAGAGAGGTGTATGGGGCGGTTGTCGCATCGACGCTGACAACCGTGGCCGTTTTTCTGCCTGTCATTTTCATGCGGGAGGAGGCCGGGCAGCTCTTCAAGGACATCGCCATAGCCGTTACATCCTCGATCTTCCTGAGCCTTATAGTGTCTGTCACGTTGATCCCCTCGGGCATGAATTTCTTGTACTCAGGCTCCGGCGGGAAAAAAACCGCCAAAAAAAGCCTGCTGGGTTCCATGGGATCCCTTTTCGCCGGACTTATAATGGCGGTTTCCGGAATATTCCAGAAAAACGCCTTCACGCGTATTATCTGTGTGCTGGGCTTTACTTCATTTTCTATTTTCACTGCCTGGTATCTCATGCCGAAAGCTGAGTACCTTCCCCAGGGAAACCAGAACATCATTATGAACGTCCTGGTGCCTCCTCCGGGTTATTCCGCTGAAAAGCGCCGGGAGATCGGCCGCCACATATACCAGCAGGTAAAGCCCCATATGGAGGAGGACGACAAAGACGGAATCCCCCAGGTGGAAAACGTCTTTTACGTGTCTTCCGATATGTTTTCCATTGTAGGCATTACCTGTATCGAAGAGCACGAAACAGATGCACGGAAACTCATTCCTCTTATGAACAGGATCATAAGGTCGATCCCCGATATGCTCGGCGTGAGTATCCAGCCGGGTATATTCGAGACCCAGATAGGAAGAGGCCGGACCGTGGAAGTAAATGTCTCGGGAGAGGACCTTCACGGCATCGTGCAGGCCACCGGCATGCTTTTCGGCGCTCTACAGCAGTCAATTCCCGAGGCTCAGATCCGCCCGGTGCCTTCACTGGAGCTGTCATATCCCGAATGCAACATCGTCCCGGACAAAAGGAAGCTTGCCGCAAGCGGCTTGAACGAGACCGATCTGGGCGTGTACGTGGATGCCCTGATGAACGGGCGCACGATCGGTGAATATCGTCCGGATGGAGGATACCAGATCGATCTCGTGGTAAGGGCTGATGAGAACGAGTTCAAGACCCCGGAGGACATCCTGAACTGCTCGATCGTCAACAACTTCGGCGGACTGGTGAGAATCGGTGACGTGGCCCGCATCGAGTATACTCTGGGCATGACTCAGATCGACAGGCTGGAAAAGCGGCGTAACGTGCGGCTCGAGGTCACTCCCCCGGAAAACCTTCCCCTGCAGGCCGCAATGGAGATCATAGATGGTGTTGTGGAAGAGTATAGGGCGGAAGGCCGCCTCGGCGATGTAATGGTCGGTGTAGGCGGTAGCGCCGATAAACTCGTACAGGCAAGGATGGCGCTTCAGTGGAATTTTTTGCTGGCATTGATCATCGTATACCTGCTCATGTCCTCCTTGTTCGAAAATTTTTTCTACCCGCTCATAATCTTGTTTTCAGTGCCGCTGGCGGCTGCAGGCGGTTTCATAGGGCTGTGGGTGATCAACCGTTTGATCGCCTCCCAGCCGCTGGATGTGTTGACTATGCTGGGCTTCGTCATCCTTATAGGGACGGTGGTCAACAACGCCATACTGATTGTGCACCAGTCGTTGAACAATGTGCGTTATGAGGCCATGGAAGGGATGAAGGCGATCAGGGAATCGGTTCGTACCAGAATCAGACCGATATTCATGAGTGCCTTTACCAGCCTGTTCGCGTTGATTCCGTTGGTTCTCTCCACCGGCTCAGGAAGTGAGATGTACCGCGGCATAGGGTCGGTCCTGCTGGGGGGCTTGATGCTCTCTTCGGTCTTCACCCTTTTCGTAATTCCCGCCTTGCTCGCTTTTTTCATAGGCTTTGAAACCGGGAATAGAAGGGGTGAAGAGGCATTGTGACAGGAGTAGACGTCGGAGCTAGATGGACTTCAGCTTCTCAGAATTCCATTTCCGCCACAGA
>CAYVDE010000071.1:0-15621 GCA_964450535.1 uncultured Desulfobacterales bacterium | reverse complement strand
TTAATAACCTGGCAAGACTTTATTATGAAGAAGGCGATATCGCCTCGGCCGCGCCCCTGGCTGAAGCGGCCCTGGAACTGGGGGAGTATTCCCTTGGAGACAGCCACCCCCACGTGGCCGATACCCTGGCCCTGCTGGGAAAGATCCACGCGTCCCGAGGTCTTTATGAAAAGGCATTTCTTTTCATGAAAAAGGCACAGGAAATCGACTTCCTGGCCATTGACCACATGAAGGGCTTTACATCAGAGATCCAGAAGCTTCAGTTCATCCAGAAAATCGAAGAGAATTTACAGGTATTTCTTTCTCTGGTCATCCTGAAGATGCCGGAATTTCCTTATGCTTTGGAGGAGGGGCTGAATACTGTTCTGAGGCGAAAGGGCATTATTCTGGAAGTCCAGAAGCAGTTTCAGGAGACCCTCTTTTCGGATGATGAAAATATACCCGGTGCATTTAAAAGATTGTCTGATGTGCGCTCCCACCTCACGGCTATGGCCTTTTCGGGCCCGGGAGACAAGAGCCCGGCCGTGTACAAGCGGGAACTGGAGCGGTTGAAGGCGGAAAAGGAACGCCTGGAAATAGAACTCAGCGGCCTCAGCCGTTCCTATTCCATTTATTTGGAAACGGCAAACGCCAGGAGCACAAATGTAGCCGCCCTCTTAGACGGAAAAAATGGGCAGGCACTGGTGGAAATAGTCCGCCTGACTCCTTTTCTTTTTGAAGCGGATGTAAAAGAGCACTGGTCCTCCGAACGGTATGCAGCCTTTATTCTCCTGCCTGAAAAGGCGGGCGAAGTGAAGATTGTGGACCTGGGCGATGCCGTCAGCATCGACAAATTGATTGCACAATTCAAAAAGGAAGTCACCGGGGGTCTTCCGGCAACTGGTGAGGCCGTGACCTTGTTTGCGGAAGACCTGTACACCGCTGTCTTCCATCCCATCGAGCGGGAACTTGGCAGTGCGCGTTATCTTTTCTTATCGCCTGACGGCAACCTCAACCTGATTCCCTTTGAGGTCTTCCGAAACCCGGAAAGAGGCTTCCTCATCCAAGAGTACACCTTCAACTATGTCACATCGGGAAGGGACATCCTCGGCTTTGGGGAAAAAGGGGGTGCGGCAGGTAAATCACTCATCCTGGGGGATCCGGATTTTGATGCCGTCCCGGCGGAGGCAGGCCTGCAATCTCCAGACGAAGCACCTGCTGAAAAGGCTGCTTTCCACGTGTCTTACGGTACTTCCTCGGGGCTTCGCTTTGATCGGCTCCCTGAGACGCTTGAAGAGGTAAAGACCATTCAGGAAATCCTGGGGAAAACCACGACAGACCTCTTTACCGGTGATGGTGCAACTGAACAGGTCCTTCGGCAAATCACCGGTCCTCGTATTCTCCACCTTGCAACACACGGATTTTTTCTCAGAGATATGGAGATCAGGGCCGGGGCTTCCGGGCGGGGTATTATAAGCGTACCGGTCAAGGAAAATTCCCAAATTTCCCAAAGGATTAAGATTGCAAATCCCCTCATGCAATCAGGGTTTGTGCTCGCAGGAGCGAACAGGGCGTTGGCCTCACCGGGCTCATGGGACCTCCCGGGTGTTGTCACGGCTGAAAAGATTCTCGGGCTCAGACTGCATGGGACGGAAATGGTGGTCATGTCCGCATGCAATACGGGAGAGGGTGAGGTGAAAAGAGGTGAAGGGGTTTTCGGGCTGAGAAGGGCGTTTACCCAGGCCGGAGCCGGGAGTCTCGTGATGAGTATGTGGCCCGTGCCGGACAAAGAAACCAGAGAATTGATGATCTCGTTTTATCTGAATATTCTTTCCGGAAAAATGAATCGGTGCGACGCCTTGAGGAGCGCGGCCCTGAAAGAGATGGAAATCACCCGCGATCGCTACGGGTATCCGGCCCCGCGCTACTGGGGCGCCTTTGTTTTCATGGGAACTCCCTGATGCCGTAAAAAAGGCCTCCCTCAAGAGCACCGGCGTTAGGGGAACCCTGCTCCAATGAGCGGCCTTAATCCGACCCCCGGCATCCGGAAACCCGCCCTGCTTGATTCCCGTGGAAGACCCTTTTACCTCATGTCCCTTTTCTCAGAGAGATCACTCGCGGACGCCGGGTGTAGTCTTGAATCGACTCCAGTTGGTCATATGCGCCCATCGCTTCCGCCGTCTTAAGGGCCTCATCAAGCTGTCTTGAATCCATCTCCAGGAGGAGCCGTCCCCCGGGAGAAAGGAATGCCGGTGCATCCACCAGAATGCGCCTGACGAACCCTATCCCTCCGGGCCCGCCGTCCAGGGCCTGCCTGGGCTCGTGGTCACGGACCTCCGGCTCCAGCCCGTCCAGCTCCTCGGAGTCCACATAGGGTGGGTTGGAGAGGATGAGGTCAAACCCCGCGCCTCCCTCTTTAAACGGAGCCAGCAGATCACCTCTCACAAAACCGATACGCTTTTCAACTCCATGGGTTCGTGCGTTTTTCCGCGCAAGGGAGATGGCACCCAAAGAGGTGTCGCTCGCCCATATCAAGGCACCAATTATCTCACGGGCCAGACATACGGCCAGGACTCCGCATCCCGTGCCCAGATCGAGTATCCGAGGCGCTTCCTTTCCCGGGATCGCGCCCCGGCGATATAGGGTCAGGGTCTGTTCCACAAGGAGTTCGGTCTCAGGCCTGGGAATGAGGGCCCTTGAGTCCACCTCGAAGTCGAGGGACCAGAACTCCTGTCGGCCCCTGATATACTGCAGGGGCTCCCGTCTCGCCCTTCTCCGGACAAGACTCCGGTATCCGGCGACCTCCTCTTCGCTCAGGGGCTGATCAAAGCGAAGGTACAGGTCCAGTCGACGGTAATTCATGAGATGAGCAAGAAGGACTTCGGCATCAAGCCGCGGGCTCTGAACGCCTTTCTGTTTAAGGTAGGCGGTCGTGACCTCGAGAATGCCTTTGATGGTCCATGATCGGGGCGGCATGGGCGTCTCTGGGCAAACAGGCTTAATATCAATGCTCCTCGGATCCTTTGAGAGCTTCTGTCTGGAAATGGGTTATGAGCGGATCGATGAGTGGGTCCAGATCTCCCTGAAGGATGGAGTCCAGCTTGTAGAGCGTGAGGCCGATCCGGTGGTCGGAGACACGGCCCTGAGGGAAATTATAGGTGCGTATTTTTTCGCTTCGGTCCCCGGATCCAACCATTATCCGGCGCTCCTCGGAGATCCGGGACTGCTGTTCGGCCTGTTGGCGGTCAAGAAGGCGGCTGCGAAGGACTTTCATGGCCTTGGCCTTGTTCTTGTGCTGGCTCTTTTCGTCCTGGCAGGTCACCACGAGTCCTGTGGGCAGGTGGGTGATCCGAACGGCCGAATCCGTGACATTCACGTGCTGTCCCCCGCGGCCCGAGGACCGGAAAACGTCAATGCGCAGGTCTTCAGGATTGACCTCAACATCCACCTCCTCGGCCTCCGGTAGAACAGCCACGGTAACCGCGGAGGTATGAATACGGCCCTGGGTCTCGGTCTCCGGGACCCGCTGGACCCGGTGACCGCCGCCTTCGTGCTTGAGGCGGCTATAGGCCCTTTGCCCTTGAATCAGAAAGACCACTTCCTTGAACCCGCCGATTCCGGTGTGGCTCTGACTCAGGATTTCCGTACGCCACCCTCGCAGCTCAGCATAGCGTGTGTACATGCGAAAAAGGTCCGCCGCGAAAAGTCCGGCCTCATCTCCGCCTGTTCCCGCCCTTATCTCCAGGATGATGTTCTTATCATCGTTGGGATCATTGGGTAGGAGAAGAACCTTTAGTTGTTTTCCCAGTTGCTCGAGTCCGTCTTGGAGTCCCTGGATCTCCTCATGCGCCAGTTTCCTGATCTCAGGATCTTCATCCTCCAGGAGGCTCCGGCTGCCCTTGATCTCCTCCTGCAACGCCTTGTAAGATCTGTAGGCGTTGACGATAGGCAAAAGACCGCTGTGCTCCTTCATGTGCTTCTGGTAGGCCTTCTGGTCCGAGAGCACCTCGGGATCGGCCAACGCCCTTTCCAGGTGGTCGAAGCGGCTTTCGATTTCTCTCAGCTTTTCGAACATGAAGCAGCAGCCCCGGGCAAAGAAATTCCCCCTGAGCGGGGGAATTCGAATAAACCAGCCGGTTGGACGTCAGGCATCAGGCCTTGTTACCGTCCTCCTTGTCGGTGTATCTGGCATACTTTTTCTTAAAACGTTCAACGCGCCCCGCGGAGTCCACAAGCTTCTGCTTGCCGGTGAAGAACGGATGGCACGCGGAGCAGATCTCCACCCTGATTTCCTTTGAGGTGGACCCTGTTTCGAACTCGTTTCCGCAGGCGCAGTGAACAACAGTTTTATGAAATTCCGGATGAATGTCTTTCTTCATTGTAAAACCTCTATTCTCCTTACGCTACTCACTCATGGATGCCAAAAACTCTTTATTATTCTTTGTACCCTTCATTTTGTCCAGTAAAAACTCCATGCTGTCCACGGGTGTCAGCGGCGCCAGGAGCTTTCTAAGGATCCAGATCCTGTACAAGTCGGCCTGCTCCACGAGCAGTTCTTCCTTCCTGGTCCCGGAGCGATTGATATCCATTGAAGGAAACACACGGCGGTCGGTCAGCTTGCGGTCCAGGTGGATCTCCATGTTGCCCGTGCCCTTGAACTCCTCGAAAATCACCTCATCCATCCTGCTTCCCGTATCGACCAGCGCTGTGGCGATGATGGTAAGGCTCCCCCCCTCCTCCACATTACGGGCGGCCCCGAAAAAGCGCTTCGGTTTGTGAAGCGCATTGGAGTCCAGGCCGCCAGACAATATCTTTCCGCTCGGAGGGACAGTCGCATTATAGGCGCGGGCCAATCTCGTGATGCTGTCGAGCAGAATCAAGACATCCCGCTTATGCTCCACGAGTCGTTTTGCCTTTTCGATCACCATCTCAGCCACCTGAACGTGCCTGTGCTGGGGCTCATCGAAAGTTGAACTGATGACCTCGGCCTTGACGGAGCGCTGCATATCCGTGACCTCTTCGGGCCGCTCGTCAATGAGCAGGACGATCTTGTGGATGTCCGGGTGGTTCGCTGTCACGCTGTTGGCGATGTTCTGGAGGAGCATGGTCTTGCCGGTCCTCGGCGGAGCCACGATCAGACCGCGCTGCCCCTTGCCGATCGGGGTCATGAGATCCATTATGCGGGTGGAATAGTTGTCAGAGGTGGTCTCCAGGGCAATCCCTTCTTCGGGATATAGAGGTGTGAGATTGTCGAAAAGTATCTTGTCCCTCGAAACCTCCGGATTCTCGTGGTTGACCTGTTCCACCTTCAGCAGCGCGAAATAGCGCTCAGAGTCCTTGGGAGGTCGAATCTGCCCGGAAATGGTGTCCCCTGTTCGCAGATTGAAACGGCGGATCTGTGAAGGAGAAATGTAGATGTCATCAGGGCCCGGCAGGTAGTTCGAGTCAGTGGCCCGAAGGAAACCGAACCCGTCCGGAAGAATTTCCAGGACACCTTCTCCGTAAATCAGTCCGTTTCTTTCAGACTGGGCCTGGAGCAGAGAAAAAATCAACTCGGGTTTGGGCATACCCGAAGCCCCGTCGATATTTGCCGCCTTAGCCATCTCAGTCAGTTCATTAATCTTCATCTGTTTCAATTCAACAATGTTCATATTCCATCTCCAGTGATTTGCGCGCGTTTCTTGGGACTCTGCCCGTCCGTTTGGAATGATTACCTTGGTCTGCTCCGCATATGCTTACGTTATGCACCATCCGCCCAGGCACTACTATCGATTGTATCTCACAAATGGGGAAACCACCCCCGCAGGCGGGGGCCTACAGATCTAACTTACATTCCTGATACTATGCGTTGGTCTAGTGATGGCGCAGTAGAGTATCCTTGAAGTCCTTGTTGATAACCGGGAAAAAGCGAATCCTCTGAAAGGCAGGAGTAATGATAATGAATGTTCTTATAACCATGTACCCGCCATGTCAAGGGATTTTATCGCCTCTACCGATTGCCGCAAGAGCCCTGCCCACACGAATCATGTCCGCGGGTAAAGGGGAGGTAAATTGTTCAAAAGAACCCGTCTCCGGGTGTGTGAATCCAAGGCGTTGTGCGTGCAGCATCTGCCTTCCTAAAAGCTCATTTACCACCGGCGTTGCATTGGGATATCTTTGTTTCCACCAGGCACGCTTAAGGCCGTAAAGGGGATCTCCCACGACCGGATGCCCCTCGTGCGACAGATGAACACGAATCTGGTGCGTCCTGCCGGTCAAGAGTCTGACGCGAAGGCGTGCGAATGCGCCGCCCCACCTTTCCGCTACACGCCAGAGCGTGACCGCTTGCCTTCCTCCTGAGTCCGCTACCACAGCCATCCTTTTTCGGTGCTTCTGATCCCGGCCTATGGGGAGATCGATCCTTCCCTCATCCCGCGCAAAACTCCCGTGAACGAACACCTCGTATTCTTTCAAAATCCCGCCGTTCTTGAACTGTCCGGCCAGGGTCTCATGGGCTCGGTCGGTCTTTGCGACCACCATAAGACCTGACGTATCCTTATCCAGGCGATGCACGATTCCCGGCCGCATCACGTCCCCTATACCTGACAAGTTCCGGCAGTGTTCCAAGAGCCCGTGGACCAGGGTCCCGGTGGCATGGCCGGGCGCGGGATGAACCACGATACCTGCTGGTTTGTCAAGGACTATCAGTGAGTCATCCTCGTAAACAATCGCAAACTCGACCTGCTCCGGCTCCAGCCGGCAGGGGCGGGGCAACGGGATTGAAAGGGCCACGTAATCTTCTGGCTTCAGGTGGTAGCTTGCCTTTGCTGTTCTGTTATTTACGGTTGCATGGCCAACCCTGATCAGTTCCTGGGCCCTGGACCTGGTCAGTTCTTGTACCTGAGAGGCGAGGAAAACGTCAAGGCGCTCACCGGCATGACTTGCGGCAATGAGGAAGTGAAAATTCCTGCCCGGCACGTGATTCACTTTACATTACAGTGTTAGCTTGTTTTTTTATCCAATTTTCAAGCAAATATCTTATCCAAATCCTTTTCTATCTGCGTTTCCTCCACCTTCTTTGCTAAAGATATTTCCTTCACTAGAAGGCTTCTCGCAGTATCAAGCATCTTTCTCTCGCCAAAAGAAAGTTCTTTTTCTGTTTTTAACATGAGCAGATCCCTGTATACTTCAGCAACTTCGTATACAGAACCAGTTTTAATTTTCTCCATATATTCTCTATAGCGACGGTTCCAGGTCTGGTTATCAACAATAACGTCCCTTTTTTTCAAAATATTATATAATTTAGGAACTTCACTCTTCTCTATAAGTTCCCTGAGCCCCACGTTATTGACATTCCCTGTCGGTATCATAATTTTCATGTCGTTTTCAAGGATACGCATGACATAAAAATCCTGGCAGCACCCGGAAATCTCCTGGCTTTCGATCTTCTCGATCACGCCGACCCCGTGTGCCGGATACACGGCCAAATCACCTATGCTGAACATTGACAAAACCCCCGTTTCCACAGGGCGCGACGCCCTTCACCGCGACCGCCCGATACTGTCCTGTCTTTTATCAGAAACCGGACGTTCCCTTAGAGAAGAATTCCGCGGCGGGTATGAAATATCGATTCATGAGACCGGAGGCGAGAGGCGGAAACGGTTCCCCGCCTCTCGCGATTCCGGTATCAGATCATGTTTCAGGCCTAGAACAGCCCGGCCCAACCAGCGAGTATCGGGGCGATTACCAGAGAAACCACCGACATCAGCTTTATCAGGATGTTCATGGCAGGACCCGACGTGTCCTTGAACGGATCGCCCACGGTGTCTCCCACCACTGCCGCCTTGTGATTGTCGCTTCCCTTGCCGCCCAGGTTTCCTTCCTCTATGTACTTCTTGGCATTGTCCCAGGCACCACCGCTGTTGGCCATAAAGAGCGCCAGGAAAGCGCCCATGGTCGTGGCCCCCAGAAGCATGCCGCCCAGGGTCTCAGGACCCAGGACAAAGCCCACAACAACCGGTGTCAGAACTGCTACCAGCCCGGGCAGAACCATCTCTTTAAGGGCTGAGGTCGTTGCGATATCCACGATGGTCGCCGGATCCGGCTTGGCGCCTTCCTTGCCTTCCAGTAGTCCGGGGATCTCCCTGAACTGCCGCCTTATCTCCTCCACGATGCTGAAGGCGGCCTTGCCCACGGAGGTCATAGTCAGCGCGGCACAGACCATTGGGACCATACCGCCGATGAATACCCCTATGACCACCATCGGATTCTTTATATCTATAACTTCCAGTCCTACAGCCTGGGTATAAGCCACAAACAGGGCCAGGGCCGTCAGGGCCGCCGAACCGATGGCAAAACCCTTGCCGATCGCAGCGGTCGTGTTGCCCAGGGCGTCCAGGCTGTCCGTAATCTTCCGGGTCTCAGGACCCAGTTCGCTCATCTCGGAGATGCCGCCCGCGTTGTCTGCAATGGGGCCGTACGCATCAACCGTCATGGTCGCGCCCACCGTTGCAAGCATGCCCACTGCGGAGAGGCCGATGCCGTATATGCCTGCGGCCTTGAACCCTACAAACGTCGCCACGCAGATGCCCATCATGGGAAGCCAGGTGGATACCATGCCCACTGCCAGTCCGGCGATGATTACAGTGGCGGCTCCCGTCTCAGTCTGCCTTGCTATATGCCGGATCGGGGGGCCAGAGGTGTAGTACTCGGCCAAAAGGCCGATCGCGATTCCGCAAAGGAGTCCCGAGAACACCGCCCAGAAAGCACCCCAGGGCATGCCGAGGGAACTCGTTATGATAATGGTCAGGATGATAAAAATAATGGCCGCCACAAAGGTGGTGTATCTCAGAGCGCCTGCGGGATTTCCGCCCTGAAAGATCTTGATGGAAAAGACACCTGCGAAGGAGCTCAGGAGCCCGGCCATTACCACCAGGATGGGGAATGACATGTACATGAGTTTGATTGACTCGGGAGACATGCCCGCAAGCGCCGGGAAATTGGCTAGAAACTGCGGCGTGATGGCCAGAGTTGCGCCGATGGCGATGGTGGCGATCACCGAACCCACAAAGGACTCGAATATGTCGGCCCCCATGCCGGCGATGTCACCAACATTGTCTCCCACATTGTCCGCAATGACGCCGGGGTTGCGGGGATCGTCTTCCGGGATGCCTGCCTCAACCTTTCCGACCAGGTCCGCTCCGACATCGGCCGCCTTGGTGTATATCCCTCCGCCGACACGGGCGAACAGGGCGATGGAGCTCGCACCCATGGCAAAGCCGTTGATGTATGTGGACGACTCGATCGAACCGCCAAAGATCCAGAACCAGAAGCCCAGACCGAGCATTCCCAGGCCGGCCACTGCGAGTCCCATGACGGACCCGGAGAAATACGATACGTTCAGTGCCTTGGCCTGCCCGAACTTATTCGCCGCTTCGGCGGTTCGGGAGTTTCCGCGGGTGGCGGCCGTCATTCCAGAAAACCCGGCGGCCATGGAACAAAATGCACCGGTCAAGAAGGCTATAGCGGTATACCAATGCACCCCAAAACCCAGCAAAAGAAACACAATAGCGATAAAAAAGACAAGAATGGTGTACTCCCGCCTTAGGAACGTCATGGCCCCGATGTGGATCTGTTCTTCGAGTTCCTGCATCAGCGGGCTTCCGTTCGGCTGCTTCTTGACATACCCGAAAATCAGCCAGGCGATAATAAGACTCAGGATCCCCAGAAAGGGGGCTAAAACGGTTAATCCCTGCATCAGCTTATTCCCTCCTTCGGTTGAATTAGACTTATTCCGTTGACCGCGTTCATCGCCGCATCAACGCCTTCCCCAACAAACACCTCACAGGCCCGGACCCCCAGTTGAATCACTTGAGCAACCAAGGCCTGCTCTTCACGTGAAAACTCGCTCAATACGTAATGATCAACCACTTGCCTTTGCTCAGGCCTGTCTATCCCGATCCTCAAGCGAGGGATGTCCGGGGTACCCAGATGCTTGATGACCGAGGCAACACCCTTATGGCCCCCGGTCCCCCCTCCTGGGGCGACCCGGACCCGGCCGAGAGGAAGATCAAGCTCGTCGTGAACAATAAGGATATCCTTCTTTTCCACCCGGTAGTAATGAGCGCAAGCCTGCACCGCTTCGCCGCTGCGGTTCATGAACGTCATGGGGCAAAGAAGCACCAGGTTTCTTCCGAGAAACACCGTCCGGGCGCTACCGGACTTAAAACGGCGTCCCGACAGCCGGACCCCCAGGTTTTCGGCCCACGCCTCCAGGATACGAAAGCCCATGTTGTGACGCGTAAACCGGTAGTCAGGTCCGGGATTTCCAAGTCCCGCAATCAGATACACCTTCCAAGGATCTCCCTTCACCCCCTTTCGTATCAGGCGTTCTACTCATTTTCAGGCCCTTCCTCCGGCGCCTTCCCGCTCTCTTCAGCCTCTTCAAGTCCTTCGACCTCCTCGGCCTCTGCCTCGGGCTCAGCCTCCACACTCGGTGCAGCAACCACGGCTACGGTCAGATGCCCCTCCTGAGCCGTAGTGATACCTTCCGGAAAGACAATATCATCTATGTGGACTGCATCACCGATGTCCAACCCCGACACGTCCACATCCAGTCCTTCAATGAGTTTGTCCGGCAGACAGGACACTGTTATTTCCCGGCGGACATACTGAAGGATACCGCCCTTGGTCACGCCCACCGGCTCACCCACCAGGTTGACCGGAATGTCGGCGGTAATCTCCTTGTCCATGGATATCTCGTAAAAATCCGCATGGAGGTAGTCCCCTCTAAGCGGGTCCACCTGCAGTTCCTTTATCATAACGGTGGCATCCTGAACGCCACCCTCTCCCGAGGAGATCTTCAGGTCGATTATCGCGCTTTCGCGACTGACCTTCTTCAAAATACCCTGGAGATCCCGAGTAATTACAGAGAGCTGAACCGGTGCCGCCTTGGGGCCGTAAAACACTGCGGGAAGGCGTTTTTCATTCCGCAGTTTTCTTGCGGCCTCCTTGCCCTTTTGAGTTCGGACATCAGCGGCCAAGTTGAAATGCGCCATAACCTTCCTCCTGATCAACCCCGGTGGTGCCGGGGCATTAATAAAATATTTCACAAGGGACAGAAAACGAAACGCTCTTCGTACCGTAATCGAGTAACGCTACACGAAGAGCGTGCTGACGGAATGGGACGTGTGAATACGCTTTGCCGTCTCTCCGAGGAGTTCGGCCACCGAAAGCACTTTGATCTTCGAGCAGGTCGCCGCCTTGTCCTTTAGGGGAATCGTGTCGGTCACCACCAGGCTGTCTATAGGCGACTCTTCGATGCGCTCGATCGATGGCCCCGAAAGGACCGGATGTGTACAGCAGGCGTGAATATGCGCAGCCCCGTGCTTCTTGAGCGCTCCCGCGGCCTGGGTCAGCGTCCCGGCCGTGTCCACCATGTCATCCAGAATAATGGCTGTCTTATCCGCCACCTCTCCGATTATATTCATTGCCTCGGCCACGTTGGGTACGTCCCTGCGCTTGTCGATGATCGCCAGGCCGCAGTCCAGCCTCTTGGCAAAGGCACGGGCCCTCTCCACACCTCCCGCGTCGGGGGAAACCATGACCAGGTCGTTTTCGAGGTGGGCCCGAATGTGCTTCAAAAGAATCGGCGCTGCGAACAGGTTGTCCACCGGAATGTTGAAATATCCCTGGATCTGTCCTGCATGAAGGTCCGATGACACGACCCGGTGCACGCCTGCCACGGTTATCAGGTCCGCCACGAGCTTTGCGCTGATGGGAACGCGTGGTTTGACCTTCCGGTCCTGCCTGCCGTAACCGTAATAGGGGATCATGGCAGTGATCCGCTTGGCCGAGGCCCTTTTGAGGGCATCAATAATGATCAGAAGCTCCATCAGGTTGTCATTAACAGGAGTGCAGGTCGACTGAAGGATGAAAACGTCCATGCCGCGTACGTTCTCATGGATCTCCACCTGGGTTTCTCCATCACTGAACTTCTTTGCGCTGATCTTGCCAGGTTCGATCTCGAGATAAGCGCAGACCCTTTTTGTCAACTCAGGGTTTGATGAGCCGCCGAACAGTTTCATTTATTCATCGCCTGGCTGGGGTGGGAGGATTCGAACCTCCGAATGCGGGCTCCAAAGGCCCGTGTCTTACCACTTGACGACACCCCAGCACGCCTTTCGGGTCCTTATTGGAAGGAGAAGTGATGTACGATCGGTCCTATCCGCCGCGACTGTCCCCGAATCGTTCGCCCGACCAGTTGGTTGCCACGAAAACATCCCCCAGGCCCTGAGGGATGAGCTTCTGAGCAGCGGTTTCCGCGTTGTTCCTCGCCCGGAAGATGCCGAACACTGTAGGTCCACTCCCGGTCATCAAGGCCCCTTCCGCACCCGATTCCAGGAGGGCCTCCTTGATTCGGGTCACCACCGGAAACCGGGGCTCGGTCACTTGTTCCAGATCGTTTTCCAGGAGATCAAAAATGGAGAACGTATCCTGATTTAAAGCTTTGAATATATAGTCTTTTTCGGATCTTGTCAACCCAATTTCGACCTGCCCGTAAACCCATGCTGTCGAGACTTCAACGGGTGGATTAATGATTACATACCACAAATCGGGCCAATAATCCAGACTTTCCAGGTCAGCCCCGATACCCCGAGCCAGGGATGGTAAGGCGGCGAGAAAAAAAGGCACATCCGCCCCCAGCCCCAATGCCTCCTTTTGCAGATCCGCCTCCCCCAGGCGACCGGGCCAGATCCTGTTCATGCCGATAAGGACGGCGGCTGCATCGCTGCTTCCACCGCCCAGCCCCGCCGCCACGGGTATCTCCTTGCGCAGGCGTATGGAAACGCCCTGACGAAGACCCCCCTTGGACTGGAACGCCCGGGCCGCCCGCCACGCAAGATTGGTCTCGTCTTCCGGCAAAGGCCTTCCAGAACAGGAGAGCTCTATTTCCTCCCCGGACCGGGCCTCCAACTCGATACGATCCGCAAGGCTCACCGGAGCGATGACGGAGAGCAGTTCGTGGTAACCGTCCGGCCGGCGGCCCATGATGCTGAGATGGATGTTGAGCTTGGCCGGAGCCTCAACCACCGCCCTGCGACCAGTGCCGCCTGAGCCTATTCCCATACCTTGACTGTCAGGTACAGCGTGTTACCCCCACGCTGGACGAGAAAGAGGATCGTCTCGCCCTTGCCGTAACCCGAGACGGCCTCCTTATACTCTGACAATGTCCTCACCACTTTCTGGTCGATTTCCACGATCATGTCCCCGGGACGAATGCCGGCCTCAGCGGCCGGTGAATCAGGGTGCACACGGACCACCACAAGGCCCTCATCAGAGGGAAGATTGAAACGCCTTGCATGATCAGGAGTGTTTTCTTCCACCGTCATTCCGAGATCAGTCCGGGCCTCTGCGGGCTCTGAAGGCTCGCCTTCATCGTCCAGCCGCCCCAGCTTGACCTCGATAGTCTTCTTCCGCCCTTTTCTAACGACCTCCACCTCGACCTCTTTCCCCACCGGCGTGGAACCGACCATCATGGGGAGTTCGTTCATTTCCCGGACTTCCTTTCCGTCAAAGGAGACGATGACGTCACCCCGCATAATACCGGCCTTGTCGGCCGGTCCGCCTGAAGTCACATCGGCAACCAGCGCGCCTTTCTGATCTTTAAGGCCCAATTTCTCCTGTAGTTCGGAGGTGATCTGCTGGATCATAACCCCGAGCCAGCCTCGCACCACCCGGCCTTGCTTGAGCTGCGGAAGAAGCTCCTTGGCCAGATTCACTGGAACGGCGAACCCGATCCCGATACTCCCCCCCGTCCGCGAGAAGATAGCCGAGTTTATCCCGACCACTTCTCCCTTGGTGTTCAAAAGGGGGCCCCCGCTATTGCCCGGGTTGATGGATGCGTCGGTCTGGATGAAGTTGGAATAGGAATCCATCCCGATCCTGCGATACTTGGCGCTTACAATGCCGGCAGTCACCGTCCACTCCAGGCCGAACGGGTTTCCGATCGCAAGTACCCAGTCTCCTACGTTCATGTCATCAGAATCACCCAGAGGAAGGGGCTTGAGAGGAGTATCGGCCTTGATCTTTATAAGGGCCAGGTCCGTCTTGGGATCCCTTCCCACGATCTCCGCTTCGTATTCACGGCTGTCCGCAAGGACCACCTTTATCTCGTCGGTCTTCTCCACCACGTGGTTGTTCGTCAGAATGTATCCCTTCTCATCGATGACAAACCCGCTGCCCAGACTCTGTTGCCGATACTCCTTCGGTATCTGGTCCCGGAAAAACCGCTCGAAAAAATCCTGGAATGGATCTTCCTGATCCATGGGGCCGCGGAACATCGGTAAGTTGTCCCTCTTGACGATCTTGACAGTACTGATGTTCACCACCGAGTCCCGGGCCTCATTGACCAGATCGCTGAAAGATGCCGGAGCGCCCGGAACAGGGGCGGAACTCCCTGCCGATACCGTTGGGACCTGCCCAGCGGCGGTTAAGATTGAGATCCCTGCAATCAGCGGGATAATAATGAGACAAATCGCGTAAGCGACAGCTCTTGTGACACCCCTCATTTTCATCATTTGCTTGCTCCCTGTATCAAACTCGAGAAAGCGGCTGCAACAGAGGCATGAGCCGGAACGGTCAGCCCGATGCCTTGACAAAACGCCATCTCAGGTCCGCCAGCATACTGTCCAGGAACCTTTGCTCTTCGTCATCAAGATTGCCTTTAGTCTTTTCCTTGAGCATGCCGATGGTATCTATTGTGTGCTTGGCCAGAGTAAGATCCGTGGCTTTACGACCGGTTTGGGGATCAGGAATTTCTCCCATATGAAGCAGGGCCGAAGAGCTGAGGCTCATGATCAGCGTGCTGAAATTGACCTCCGGAAGCGGGTGGGATTTTTCTTCCCGGCTCTTTTCGTAAACCGTGTCTTCGGCCCGATCCTGAGTATCGCCAACGGTTTCGGCTGTTTTGTCCCGGGTCTCTCTGGTCTCCTCTTCACGAGGATCGCCCTTGTCATCGAAACCCCGCCTGTCCTTAACAACAAACCCTTTTCCCTCGGTTTCCATGGCATCCCTCCTAATCATACGAACTCGACGGCGGGGCCTCTGCCCCCCATCCATCAACCATGGTCGACACTGAAAAAAACGGTCGCGCCCAACAGCCGCTTTCCTGAAAATCTCAAAGCTCGATTCGATGGGCTGAATAGACGTTTTTCAGCCCCCGAATTTCCTGAAGCGCATCGTCGTCGGCCGGGACCTCTGTGCTCAGAATGATGATGTTCCTGGCCCTGTGCGGGTCCTGTCCCACGTGCATGCGGCTGATGTTTATGCCCCGCTCACCAAGGGCCGAGCAGATTCGACCGATCACGCCGGGCTTGTCCTCGTTGTGGATCAGCAGCATGTGCCCCTCCGGCACCGCTTCCAGGTAAAAATCGTCGATTCGAAGTATCCGAGGCAGCGTCTTACCGAATATCGTACCCGACACCACTCTCTCACCATCAACCGACTTCACCCGCACCATTATCAGGCTGCCGAAATCCTCGGACTTCTCGGACGTCGACTCCAGGACCTTGATCCCACGGTCCGACGCCACCATACGAGCGTTTATGTAGTTCACATCATCCTTCATCACAGGAGTAAGAAGACCCTTCAAAACGCCCGTTG
>CAYVDE010000070.1:10313-15636 GCA_964450535.1 uncultured Desulfobacterales bacterium | reverse complement strand
ACCACGAAGGATTATTTCATGCCGTCTCGATCACTCGAAGCACCTCCTGCTCGGTGAGAGTGAGACGCTCCACGCCGTTCTCTGTAACCAGATAATCGTCCTCCAATCCCACCACTCCTTCTTGAGGCAGCACGAATTTGGGTTCCAGGGCGAGGACCATACCCGCTTCAAGTGGGATGTCGAACCCCGGTGCAAGGATGGGAAGTTCGTCCACTTCCAGGCCGATTCCGTGGCCCACGAACCTGACCTGGTCCCGGCCATGGCCCATGAACACTCCGGCCAGGCCCGCCTTTTCCGCCTCGGCTGCGGCCATCCCGTACACCTCATGGCAGCGGACCCCCGGTCGTGCAGTCTCGGCAAAGCGGTCGTGAATGCGCCGGGAACAGTCATGGGCTTCCTTTAGCGACTCAGGGAGTTCGCCTATGACGTAGGTCCTGGACTGATCACCCACATAGCCGTTGACTCCCAGGCCTAGATCCACCTCGATGGGTTCGTTTCGTCGAATGGTCTTGTGCCCCGCACCCTGGGGCATGCCCGGACAGGTTCCCACTCCTCCGTGCGCGCTGTTCAGGTAGGATGCCGCATCTCCGTTCGGGCCGCTCAGCACGTGGGCATAGGTCATTTCCTGGTTCCAGCCGCGCATGCGTATAATGCCCTGGTGGCCGTTATTCCTGGCGATCATGGCTATGTGCCCGTCGACCTCGAGTTCGGTCATGCCTTCCCTGATAAAGCACTGAAGGTCTGTGAATACTATGTGCTCGATCTCGAGGGCACGCCGGATCTGGGCCACCTCGTATTTGGATTTGATCATCCTCTGTGTCCTGATCAGCCTTGATATGTCCTTCCACTCGCAAGAGGGAAAAGTCTTGCGGAGCCATAAGAAGAAGGCCGAGGGCAGTACGTCCAGTTCCAGGCCCACGCGGCCTTTAAGGGAGTGTCCCGCCTTTGTCAGGGCGGCGGGAAGTTCCCGCCTTCCCGGGATGTGTTGTATCCTTTTAAGAGGCGACTCCCGTTTGGCCCTGTCCCAGGACTTGATGACCAGGAGCAATGACTCGCCTTGGGCCGGAATGAACAGGAAGGATGTCTGTATCGTGCCGGAAAAATAGTAGATGCCCACGTTATGGAGGATGAGAGCGCCGTCGAGGCCTTTTTCCTCGAGTGACTTCTGAAAAAGATCAAGGCGGACCGCGATCTCTTCGGCCGGTACGGTTTCCATTGTGACGGGTCTCCCTGCTGACAGATTTGTAAGGGGCTTTTGACTTTCGCAAAATCGCCGGAAAAAATTGAATCCGGCGTCTAAGACCCGGATCCTGGTTTTTATTGACTTATATCAGATAGTATTCCTTCAGTGCAAAGCACAACGAATTCTTCCTTTTTTTTCGAAAGCATAAGACGGGCGGTTCAACGGCTCGACACCGGAAGCCACGCCACCCCTTGCCCGCAAGTTTTTTTCCTTGCTTTGTTCGTGTGTTCGTTGCGAGCCACAGGCTTTTCAGCTTTTAGTAATAGAGTTATGTCCTTCGCGGTCTTCTGGTGGGCTGTCCCTGTGACGTGATTTTCCACAAGAAATATGATAAAGTGCCATCGGTGTGAAGCCGGTTCGGCTTTGCTCAAGGCCGGGCGTGGCGTGGAAATCCGCCGAATTCGTAATGGGAATGAGGCATGCAGATTCAAAAGATCGCTTTCGGGAAACTCGTCCTTGACGGGCGGACCTTCACATCGGACCTGGTTATCTTCCCGGACGGGGAGGTCCTGGACGGGTGGCGCAGGCAACGGGGGCACCGACTCTCAATGGAGGACATATCCGGGCTGGTTGAGGCCGGCCCCGAGGTTATCGTGGCGGGAACGGGGGTCTTTGGGCTCATGACTCCCGATCCGGACTTAGAGGAGCAGCTGCTCCGATCAGGAATTCGCTTTCTGCCGGCGCGCAACAAAAAGGCCGCGGACCTTTTCAACCGACGGATTTCGGCGGAACGTGCGGGGGCGTGTTTTCACCTCACGTGCTGAACAACCTGCTTAACCGCAGTTTGTGTCATGTGAGGATGAGTGCGGCCATTTGCTGGAGAGCGTTTTACAAGCAAAGGAGGTAGATATGAGCAAGATAGATATTCGAAAACCCGACAAAGAAGACCTTGATAAGCGGGGTGTTTCCAGCTGGCCTGTCTGGCAGAAGGAGGTGTCCAGGTTCGGCTGGCATTATGACGATACCGAGGAGTGCTATCTGCTGGAGGGAAGGGTGGTGGTGGAGACCGAGGACGGAGACGCCGTGGAGTTCGGCAAGGGAGATTTTGTGACATTTCCCCGTGGACTCTCCTGTGTGTGGGACGTAAAAGAACCTGTAAAGAAGCATTACAACTTCAAGTGATCTCCGATGTGGGATCCCTGGTTCCGCGGCCCGACAGGACAGCCGGCCATTGAAGGGACAGGACCCGGTACCATGCGAATAAGAGCGAAAGGAGCCTTAAATGGTCAGAGTGACGTGCCTTGGGGGAGCCGGGGCGGTTACAGGATCGAGTTATCTGGTCGAGAGTCCCGGCGGCGGAAAGGCGCTGGTGGATTGCGGAATGTTCCAGGGTGGACGGCAAATGGAAAGCCGCAACTGGGGGGATTGGGGCTTTGATCCCAAGACTGTTGACACCCTTTTTCTCACCCACGCCCATATCGATCACAGCGGCCGAATCCCCAAGCTGGTCAAGGACGGTTTCCGGGGGCGGATCATTACATCCCCGCCCACGGCGGAGTTGTGCCGAATAATGCTTTTGGACTCGGCTCACATTCAGGAGATGGACGCCGAGTGGCAGAACCGCAAGAACAAGCGTCAGAACAGAGGGGAGATCCAGCCGCTCTATACCAAGGCGGACGCCGAGAGTAGCCTGGAGTATTTTGCGCCTGTGGAAAGGGACCAGGTTGTGTCGGTGGATTCCGGGCTCAGGGCGCGGCTTCGCAACGCCGGGCATATCCTTGGATCTTCGATTCTGGAACTCTGGGTGGGCGAAGGTGAAGAAGAGGTCAAGGTGGTCTTCTCCGGTGACCTGGGTAAGAAGGATCAGCTTATAGTCAGGGACCCGCACGAGATCTTTGCGGCCGACTATCTCTTTGTGGAGTCCACTTACGGAAACAGGCTGCACCGCAGTTTCGAGGACAGCAAGAAGGAGCTTCTGGAGGCGATCCAATACGCTTACGGCAACGGGGAGAAGGTGATGATTCCGGCCTTTGCTGTGGAGAGGACCCAGGAGATCATTTACATCCTGGCGGAGTTTCAAAGGGCCGGCCTGCTTCCTGACATCCCCGTATACCTGGACAGCCCGCTTGCTATCAAGGCCACTGAGATCTTTCGAAAAAACAAGGCGTATTATGACGACGAAGCCGGAGCAATCGTGGACAAGGGGCTGGATCCGTTCAACATGCCCAACCTAAAGTTCACACAATCCACCCAGGAGTCCATCCGCATCAACGAGGAGGCGGGACCTGCCATAGTTATCGCCGGTAACGGCATGTGCACGGCCGGTCGCATCAAGCACCACCTCAAACACAACTTGTGGCGTCCCGGGGCAAGCCTGGTGATTGTGGGCTTTCAGGCCCGGGGGACCACGGGAAGGCGGATCGTGGAGGGCGAAAGAAAGGTGCGGATCTTCCGGGAGAACGTGGCGGTACGTGCCAGGGTCTTCACAATCGGAGGCTTTTCAGCGCACGCGGATCAGGCCGACCTGATCACGTGGATCGGCAATTTCGTGGAGTCCGGACCAAGGGTTTTCGTGGTTCACGGTGAGTCAACGGCGAGTGAGGCTTTGGCCGCCAAGATTATGGAAGTACACGGGCTTTCCGCGCACATTCCAAAGTGGAAGGAACGGCTGATCCTTAAGCCCCGTGAGATGGTGGCCGAGGAGCCGGCGGAGGAGGAAGCGGAACCGGATATGTCCCAGGCCATGCTTGAAACGATCGCCGAGCTGGAACGCGAAATCGAGGAACTGAAGCGCAGGATAGCGGAAAAGCGACCCGAGGAGATTCAAGAGGAAGATGTGGATGTAGTGAAGTACATCCAGGAGGATATCCGTTCCGCACTGTAGGAGTGCGGGTATGGGCTTTCCCGAACAGGATACCTCGGGTAATGGAATTGCGGTCGGCCCGAGGAAACATTCCGTGCCCTTACAAAGAGAGGTCTTAAGCCCTTAGAGTTCAGCAGAATCCAGGTATCTGCTTATGGCTCCATCGTATGCGCTTGTGAGCGCGAACACCTTCCGTGCCAGTTTGAAACGGGTCTCAAGCGTCGTGGCTCCTTTGTTGGCCCTCATTTCCTCGATGATTATACCGTAGTCGACGGGGTCCACGACCACGGTGACGTCCCGAAAGTTCTTGGCCGAGGATCGAAGCATGGAGGGCCCGCCGATGTCGATGTTTTCGATCGCCTCGGCCAGGGTCACGTCTTCCCTGGCCACGGTCTTCTCGAACTGGTAAAGGTTCACTACGACCATGTCGATGGGCCGGATGCCGTGGGCCTCCATCATGCGCACGTGCTCGGGATTGTCCCGCATCCCGAGAAGTCCTCCATGGACCTTGGGGTGAAGGGTCTTCACACGGCCGTCCAGCATCTCTGGAAACCCCGTGTACTCGGAGATATCCTTGACCGTTACTCCTCCGTCGCGCAAAGCGCGGGCCGTACCCCCGGTGGAAAGGATCTCGACCCCGAATTCTTCCAGGACAAGGGCGAAGTCCGTGACCCCCGCCTTGTCCGTGACGCTGATGATGGCCCGTTCGATCTTTTTCATCCCTGCTCCTCCAATGTCTATTCAGTGCCCATCCATAAAGCAGACTCCGGGCACTGGTTGGTTTCCAGCCCGGGCCGCCGAAAGGGCCCGAATTTCACTTTACAGCCAAGACCCGCGCCTGATCAAGGAGCATTTGCCTTTGAACCATATATTGTATTATTTTTCTTATCCATGAACCTCCTTGACGCGACATACAAGGCTGCGGCCTGCGCACTGGCGTCCGCCGGGTTCCCGGCCTTCTGGCTCTATACCCGGATGAGCGGGCGCTACCGCCGGGGGCTGGAGCAGAGGCTCGGATTCGTATCACCGGCCATTGAATCCAAACTCGACGGATCTCCCCGCATTTGGATTCACGCCGTTTCCCTGGGCGAGATCCGGGTGGCCTCCTCCCTGGTGCGCGCGCTTTATGAGGAGGTTCCCGGTTGCTCCGTCCTGGTTTCCACCACAACGGACCATGGGTTCGACCTGGCCCGGGAGACCTTCGGCCGGGATTTTCCCTTGGTTTACGCGCCGGTTGACTTGCCGTATTCCGTTCGAAGGGCCCTCAAGCGTGTGCG
>CAYVDE010000070.1:0-10213 GCA_964450535.1 uncultured Desulfobacterales bacterium | reverse complement strand
TTTACGCGCCGGTTGACTTGCCGTATTCCGTTCGAAGGGCCCTCAAGCGTGTGCGCCCCAAGGCCCTGGTATTTCTCGAGACCGAGTTGTGGCCCGCCTGGATCGCCGAGGCCGGCGCCCTGGGAATCAAAACGGCCCTGGTGAACGGCCGGATTTCCCCCCGCTCCTTTGAAGGGTATCGCAGGTTCCGCTTCTTCTTTCGAAATGTGCTTTCCAGAATAGATGCCTTCAGCATGATAGGTGAAGAGGACGCACGGCGGATTCGGGCCCTGGGCGCTGAAGCGCGCCGTGTCGTGGTGAACGGCAACGCCAAGTACGACCTCCTGTCGGAGCAGGTGGACCACGAAGCCGAAGGAGTCGTTCGCCGGATACTCAATATTGATGTGCGCGTACCGGTTTTTGTGGCCGGGAGCACCAGGAGCGGGGAAGAAAGGCTCCTCCTGGATGCGTATGATCAGATCCGTGAGGCCTTCCCTGACACGCTCCTGGTTATCGCCCCCCGGCATATCGAGCGCGCGCGGGAGATCTTTGAACTGGTTCGACGGAGAGGACTTGGGTGTCAATTCAGGAGCGAACTCCGGGACGGGGATGCACCTCGAAGCGAACCTGTGGTGATTCTGGACACATTCGGAGAACTGTTTCGCTTTTACAGTGCGGCGACTCTGGTTTTCTGCGGTGCGAGTCTTGTTCCTCTGGGCGGGCAGAATCCGATGGAGCCGGCCGCATGGGGAAAGCCGGTGTTTTACGGTCCGTCCATGGAGGATTTTTCCGATGCAACCGCGCTTCTCGAGGACATGGGGGCGGACGGGAGGGTTACCGACGCGCAAATGCTTGCCCGGGAGGCCGTTCGTCTCCTGAAGGCGCCGGAGGAGAGGGTGGAGCTGGGAGAAAGGGCCAGGCGGGCGGTGCTTGGGAGTCGCAGCGCGGCCCGACGCCATGCACAAGTGGTGGCGCGATTGCTGTCTGGAGGCAGTTGAATAAAGACCCTTTCTGGATGGAAACATTCTAAGAACCGGGGAGCGTTGTCCATGAAAGTAGATCGCAAGGTTATACATGAGATTGAAGAGGCCCTCGATCCAAAAACAAGAGAAAGAATTGAAAAGGCGGCCCAGGCCATTGCGCGCGCCAAGCAGCGGGGAGGTTCAGTGGTGGCTGTGGTGGGAAGCGGGCCCAATCTCCACGAAGGGGTGACGACCCTCCTGGCGGAACTCATGAACAAGGGGGTTGTGGACGGGGTTTCCACCAGTTCCGCTGTTGTAAACCACGAGATGGGCGGCGCCCTTGAACGGGTCAAGCGCATTGACGGCAATGCCCTTGGACTGCCCGGGGAGAAGCTCCCTCTTGACGGGATATTCGAGGTGAGCATGCTCACCGATGAGGAGCTCGAGTCGATCAGGAAAGAGGTCCCCTTCGACCTCGATCTGTATCACAGGATGCGGGAAGCCGATGGCACTGTGATTATAAAGGCCGCGGGCAACATGGCCTATCCCACCGGGTTGCGGACCGAGCGGGTGGCCAGGGATGTCCTCTCCCTTGCCCTGAAGCAGGGTCTGCCTTTCGAGCGCGTGGCGGGTTGGGGGGCGGATCCCATGACCATGCTGGGCGCCGGCGCTGCCAATGACCTGCCGGTACTGGTGACCGTTCCACAGCTTGTAGGAGGGGGGGAGGTGGGAATGGCGGTCGGAGATTCCATTCCACTTTCGGGCCGGTGCAGGCGTATCGCCGAACTCCTGGCAGGAGCCGATGTGATAGTGGAGTCCGCTGTGGCCCTTTCCCAGGAGATTCATGACGGACCGTTCGAGACATCCACCGGGCACGGCATCTGGGCGGACTGGGAGGGGGGATGGACATTTTCCCTGGCCGGGAAGACCCTTGTGCGAATAGACCTGGATCCCAATCTGGAACGCGCCTGGCAACAGGAACGAGCCTCCAAAAGCGTTTCAGGTGCCGTACACAAGGGCCTGCCCAAGAGCAAGTCAATGGGAATGCCGTTCCGCATGGAGATGTCCGGGTTCGCGAGACTGCCCGGAAGCCTCCCCATAGTGGGCGATATCGGGGAGATCTGGCCGGTCTTGGCAATGAAGGCGGCCGATTCCCTGGACATAGAGCTTGATTTTGTCTGCTACTCCCAGTCCCTGCCCAAAGGGATCGAGATGCGGGAGTGGATAGTAGAGCACGTACGCCCGCTGAACCGGCCCGGGATGTTCAGTTATGACAGGAACTTGGGGGCCGCTTAAGCGGCTTCGCTCGCATATCAGACCGGGGAGGCGTGACATGAATCTGCTGAAGGAAGTTCTCAGGCGTGAAGTCTTCCCGGCCCTCGGGTGCACTGAACCGATCGCCGTGGCCCTGGCCGCCAGTGCCGCGGCCGCGGAGATCAAAGGGTCCCTTGAAGAGATCGCGATAATTGTAGACCCGGGGGTTTACAAGAACGGTCTCGCAGTGGCCGTGCCAAACACGGGAGGAGAAAAAGGCAACCTTATCGCCGGCGTGCTTGGTGCCCTTATTCAGCGCCCCGACCTTGCCATGGAGGTGCTGGGCGGCGTCCGTCCGGGGATGATCGACAGGGCCTTTGAGCTTATTCGATTGGGAAAGGCGGGCATCACGTACGACCCGGAACGAACCGATCTGTACATAGAAGTCCTGCTCAAGACGGAAAAAGGGGACGCCCGGTCCGTAGTGGAGAACGGTCATACAAACCTGACCCTTGTGGAAAAGAACGGAGCCGTCGTCTTCCGGAAGGCGGGCGCCGGCAACAAGTCAGAGCCTCCGGCCTACAAGACCGCATTGAGAGACTGCTCGGTGTCTGATCTTATTGATCTTGTTGAGGCCATGGATGTGGAGGACTACAAGGCCGTTCGGCGTGGAGTGGAGATGAACCTCCAGGCCGCCGAGTCCGGCCGTGGGCTCAAAAAGGTCGGGCACTATGTATCTCGTCTTGTGGAGAAGGGCCTTTTGCTGAATGATGTGGTCTCTTCCAGCAAGGTGCTGGCGGGATCGGCCACGGACGCTCGAATGGCCGGCCTGAACGTTCCTGTCATGTCGAGTGGGGGAAGCGGGAACCAGGGCATAGTGGCCATCCTCGTCCCTTACAATGTGGGCCGGCATTTTGAGGTTGAAGAGCAGCGCCTCCTTCAAAGCATTGCGCTTTCTCACCTGATCAACGCTTATATAAAGTGTTTTACCGGGGATCTTTCCCCGCTTTGCGGGTGCGCCATTTCAGCGGGTGTGGGGGCTGCCGTAGCCGTGGTCTACCAGCTGAAAGGGCGTGATCTGGACGGTATGACTCTCGCCGTCAACAGCCTTATCAGTGATCTGGGCGGCATGCTTTGTGATGGGGCCAAGGCTGGATGTGCGCTCAAGGTCGTAAGCTCCACTGACTCGGCCATTCGGGCTGCGTACATGGCCCTTAACGGCCACGGAATCCGTGAAACCGAAGGGTTTGTAGGGGCCACGGCTGAGGAGACCATCCGCAATTTCAGCCGTATAGGACGTATAGGCATGGCCGGTGTGGATGCTGCAATGCTGGAGATCATGAAGGCCAGGATGGTGTAGCCCTGCGTCGACTTCATCCGCGGGGGTGGCTGACATATCAGCCATGGGCCTTTGCGAGAGAAAATATAGGGCAAGTGACCAAAAAAATCCTTGACGCCTTAATATGCAGGACTTATATTATGGTCAAATGACCAAAACCGGAGGAGGCATGCCGAGACCCAGGAAGCTTCGCTTTGTACAGGGCCGACCTGTGGCAGGGGCCTTTGAACCGGACCGGACACCCCCGTGGGGGAGAGAGGAGGTGGCACTTCCCCTGGAGGGGCTGGAGGCGATCAGGCTGGTGGACCATCAGGGCCTGGATCAGGGTACCGCGGCCGGAGTCATGAATGTCTCCCGCCAGACGTTCGGGCGGATTCTTGCCGAGGCGAGAGCGATCATTGCCGACGCCCTGGTCACGGGAAAGACCCTGAGGATAGAGGGTGGGCACTACGCGCTTCCACCGGGAAGAGGTCAAAGAAGACGCCGCCGAAGAAGGGGCGGCGAAGGTTGAAAGGAGGTGTTTTGACATGCCTGGATTTGACGGAAGAGGACCACGAGGAATGGGACCTATGACCGGTTGGGGTCGCGGGTACTGCAACCCCCGCGCGGGGGTCACCGGCTTAGGCTATGGTGCAGGCCCGGGATTCGGTCGCGGCGGAGGCAGGGCGAGAGGCTTCGGCCGGGGTTTCGGATGGAGGGCCGTGCCTCCCGCTGCCGGATGGGGATATGGCCCCGGTCCGGTAGGCGGTCAGGCGGCCGGGTCGTACAGAATGAGCCCGGAGGATGAGGCAGGCTATCTGAGACAGGAGGCCGAAGCCATCCGAGGGGAGCTGGATGCCATCCAGCAGAGGATCCAGGAACTGGAGTCCCGTGATTCATAGCCTTGATGACCGGGACAGTGACGCCGGGCGGTCGGCGGGGCCTTGTCTTCGGCAAACCGAAGGCTGGAACCCCGCCGGGCCCGGTTTTTTTGTGTCCAAGTCCCATGTGTTTTCGATTTCGGCAGCGATTCGGATTTGCCCGTCCCTTTGATACCTCAACACCTTATCTATCTCAATACCTGACACCCGGTTGATTATGCGTAATGTGTGTTTTTGCGGTAAGCAGACGATCAAGACTCTTCCCGTTGACCGGTCAGCATGATGTGTTATCTTAGATGTCGCTTTTCATGGCTCGAGCAGAGTAAAATATAAAATTCGGCCTCGGCACCTTGCTGCGAGTAAACCGGGGCCCAACCCCTAAACAAGGCCGTGGTCAAATTCTCGAGCGGGTTTGCGGCCGCAATCGCTAAGGAGGGTTGATTAATGGAGCTGACGGACGTTCTACCGGTGGAAGATTGGGCTGAATTCGAGAAAGAAATGTATGAGAAATCAGGAATGCGCCCTCGTGTCTACAATGTGGAGGGCATGGGTATTACAGAGGGGGTTGTTTACAGCAATGAGCTTTGTACCAGGATCCAGTCCACCCCTAAGGCCCAGACATATATATGCGCCGTTGCACAGAGCAACCTGGCCATGATGGCCAGAAATTCACGGGAACCCGTGGTGGGTGAGTGCGATGCGGGTTTCTTCAAGGTGGTGGTGCCCATCTTTGTAGGAGACGAATTCATAGGAACTGCAGGGGCCTGTGGCAAGCTGGCCGAGGGAGGAGAGGTGGAGTCCTTCATGATAAACAACCTCAGCGGCATTCCGGAAGAGGAAATCAAGGAATTGGCCGGTGACATACCTGCCGCTACACAGGCCGATATGGAGGAGTTCGCCGCCTACATTAAAAAGAGGCTGGATGAATTGATTGGTGGTTGAGTCGGTATCGAGGGAGAAGCAAGCCCCCAAAAGCCTGCAGGGCTCTTAAACAAACATTTTACAGTGGTTCCGGGACCGAACCAGGTGCGGCGGTCTTTCGGGACCGGATTGAAGTATGGGTTTGTATATGGAAAAAGTGGCCATCGACGGTGTGGAACTGCAGCTCATGGAACCGGATGAGATCCCCATGTCATGGGTTGGACGCGAGGAACTGGTGACCCAGGTCCTCGCATCGTGGCTCGTCATTGGAACGAGCGACTTTCCCCTTAACCCGCGTCTTGTCGGTAAACCCGGAGTGGGAAAGACCACTCTCGCCTATAACGCAGGTCAAAGGCTGGGACGCCCCGTATACCTCTACCAGGCAACCATGGATACTCGTCCCGAGGACCTGATTGTCACACCAGTCCTGTCTGATTCCGGGAAGATCAAGTACATGGCCAGCCCGATCGTTTCGGCCATGATAAAGGGCGGGGTTGCCGTGATCGACGAGGGAAACAGGATGAGTGAAAAGAGCTGGGCCTCCCTTGCACCGCTCATGGACAACCGCCGTTACGTCGAATCCGTAGTCGCCGGTATAAAGATAAGGGCCCACAACGATTTTCGGCTCTGCACCACCATGAACGACGATGCAAGCACGTTTGAGTTGCCCGAGTACATTAACTCCAGGCTTCAGCCCCGTATTTTCATAGAGTTTCCGGAGCACGAGGAAGAACTCCTTATAATGAAGGCGAACCTGCCTTTTGCGGACGAAGAAATCCTGGAGTATGTAGTTGAATTCCTTCAGGCGGCCCACAGCGCGGATGAGCGCTATTCGGTCAGGGACGGCATCAATATCGCGAGGTATGCGCTTAAGCGCCTTGCACTGGAAGGTGATTCTCAAGACATGGATGCCCTGGACTCCAAAGCGGTTGAGGCTATGAAAGAGGCGGCCTCGATGATCCTGGAGGGGACTGCGGCCGAGTACTTCAATGTCCTCCTCGAAGACGATGAGTAAGAGCAGCGGAGAAATCGAATGGAGAGGCGTGCGTTTTACGCCTATACTCCACAACCGCATGGAGTTCGCACTCGAGGTCCGAAGGCAATTCGAAAGATTCCGGCCGGACTGTGTTGCGGTCGAATATCCGCCGACTTTGCGGCATGCAATACTGGAAGGCGTAAAGCGCCTGCCGTACCTATCCGTGGTTTACTACACCGAAGAGAAGGGTGACTTCGTCTATCTTTCCATCGAGCCGACAGACGGCCAGGTGGAAGCGATCAGGCTGGCCCTGGAGCACGACCTTCCCGTTCATTTCGTGGACCGCGACACCGAAGGCTATCCCCTGGATCGCACTCCCATGCCTGATCCGTACGCGGTGACGCGCATCGGTCACGCCGGTTATTGCAGGGCCTACCTGAAAACCCACCGGAACACCCGCCGGTTCGAGAGTGACGAGCTCCGTGAGCGGGCAATGGCCTATCATTTGAGAAACCTGGACCGGCAGGGCAGGCGCGTTTTATTCATCGGAGGGCTCTATCACCTGCCTGGAATACTTTCCTCCATAGAACGTGATCAGGTCGAGCCGATCGGGCGGCGGAAAAGGGAAGGGGTTGGACTGGCTCATCTTCACGAGGACTCGAGCCGTGAAGTTATGACGGAGATGCCTTTTCTGGCGGCCCGGTACGAGGCCGGACGCTCCTCTAATCAGGGCCCGCCCAGGGATCGGCTCGAGTTGCACAGGGACCTTATCCGAATCGCCCGTGAAATGTACTGGAAAAACAGCAGGGAGCGCGTAACCCCGAACCAGTTGCGTGTGCTCTATAAGTTTGCCGGCAACTACGCCCTGATCACGGGAGGGCTGATCCCCGATTTCTACCAGCTCGTGGTGGCGGCGCGGGGGGCTGTGGACGATAATTTTTCATACGAGGTCTGGGAAAAGGGAAGCGAGTATCCCTGGCAGACTGAGTCCCCGGGGATTCCAGTGCTTCGTCTTCAGGGCGAGGACCTCCTGCTGGATCAGAAGCGGATCCGTTTCCATCGCAGGTTAAAGACCTTTCGCCGGAGACTCGTGCCGGTTCCGGGCCGGCGAAAAGGCTCGAAGAAGGACCGGGATGAATGGAGGCGGGATTTTCAAGGCTTCCAGATCTGTTCCTACCCGCCGGAGGATGTGGTGGTCGAAGGGTACGGAGCACGCTTGATGAGAAAGGCCCTGGAGATCAAGACCGAGGAAAACGCCAGGGTGGTTCCTTTCAGCGTTTCAATGCTCGACGGGATCGACATACGCGAGACCCTGCGCAACTGGCATCGGGGAACCCTGTATGTGCGCGAGGAGCGCCCGGTCAGGGGGCGTGTGGGATCAGTAGTGGTCATATTTGACCCGGATCCGCCGGGAGGGGACGGAGGTGAGTCCTTTCCCTGGAGAGTCACCTGGCTGGGTGAACACAGCCAGGAGTCGGACATGGCCTTCTACAGCACGCCTGCCGGTGAGGTCATGGAGGGCCCAGGTATCAGCCTTTGCCAGTACGGCGGTTTCATGCTCACTTATCCGCCGCTTCGGGTCTTCGACATCTGGCGGGATTCGTTTTTCGATATGGCCAGGAACAAGCCGGAGCGGCTCCTGATGGCGGCCCTGGACTACAGCCTCGAGAAAAACGTCGTATACGTGGCTGCGGACCCCCCTTCAGGAAGGTGCCGAAGCATGGCCGCCAGGCTTGCAAAGCGGATCCTGTACCTGCCCATCGGTGTGTTTTCACCTGTGGCGCTCCGAAGAGTCCGCCGGTTTCACGTACTGGATGGACATCACGTGCGGCGGTATGCCCGGAAATACATCGTGCGGCAGGAATAATCCTGAGCTTACCAGCAATATCCGGCAGTAGGCGTTTTTTACTCCTCGCGATAGAGGAAGAGCCTGTTCCGGGCGGGGGTAAAACAGGCTTGACCCGGAAGTCTAAATCAGCGATCACTAGGAACGGCATTTCACCGCGGGCCTTCGGCGGGAACGGAATTCTGGATGAGGTATTGGAAATCATTTTATGGAAGAAAAGCTTGAAGACAGGACCAGGATCATTCTGGACAGCATCGCGGACGGCGTTTTTACGGTCGATGCAGACTGGCGCATCACATCGTTCAACAGGGCCGCCGAGCGGATCACAGGCATCCCGAAAGAGGAGGCCGTCGGGCATCACTGCTGGGAGGTGTTCCGGGCCAGCATTTGTGAGACCCGATGCTCGCTTCGGCATACCATGGAGACCGGAACCCCTGTCCTGAACCAGTCCATTTTCATTGTCAGCGCCGGAGGGGACCGGATCCCTGTGAGCATCTCCACCGCGCTTCTGCGGGACGGGGCTGACAGGGTGATAGGAGGTGTAGAGTCCTTTCGGGATTTAAGCGTGGTCGAGGCCCTTCGGAGGGAACTCTCAGGCCGTCACTCCTTTCAGGACATAATAAGCAAGAACCGGGAGATGCACCGGCTTTTCGGAATCCTGGAGCAGGTCTCCGAGAGCAGCAGCACTGTTCTGCTGCGCGGGGAGAGCGGCACGGGAAAAGAGCTGTTCGCACGGGCCATCCATACGCTTGGTCCTCGCAAGGACAAGCCCTTCGTGGTTATCAACTGCGGGGCCCTGCCTGACACGCTGCTGGAGTCCGAGTTGTTCGGCTACAGGGCCGGGGCATTCACGGACGCCCGCAAGGACAAACCAGGCCGCGTGGCAATGGCCAAGGGAGGGACACTCTTTCTTGATGAAATAGGCGACGTTTCCCTCGCGCTCCAGGTGCGCCTTCTGAGGTTCCTTCAGGACCATATCTACGAGCCCTTGGGAGGTACTCGATCGGAGAAGGCTGATGTGAGGGTTGTGGCGGCTACGAACCAGGATCTCGAGGCCAAGGTGAGGCGGGGCGAATTCCGTGAAGACCTCTTTTACAGAATCAATGTGGTCAGCCTGAACCTGCCGCCTCTTCGCTCGCGCAGGGAGGACATACCTCTCCTCGTGGACCACTTTGTCAAGACATGCTCCCGGTTGAACGGAAAAGACATACAGGGAGTATCTCCGGATGTGCTGTCACTGCTCATGGGTTACAATTTTCCGGGTAATATACGGGAGCTCGAGAACATCATCGAGTATGCCACGGTGGTCTGCAAGGGCGAGTGGATCGGGGTGGAGCATCTTCCGGACGATTTCCGTAGAAATACGGGCGTGGGGGCGGGTGATGCGGGTGGAGACTCCGGCGGGGAGCCGGCGTGGGAAGACATGGAGAGAAACTTCCTGCTGGAGGCCCTGAAAAGAAACGACTGGAACCGTTCAGCCACCGCGGCCCGGCTCGGGATTCATCCAAGCACCCTGTGGCGGCGCATCAAACGACTCAATCTTCCGGTGCCGGACCTGGATGGAAGGAAGCGCAAGGGGTCTAGCCGGGCCTGAACAGCGCCTCCAGCACGTCGCAGGATGTGGGGAGCGGCGGCAGGTCGATCTTCTGACGCTTTTTGTTATCAAAGTCGTCCAGAGGGTAGATCCTGCCGTGGGTGCGAACCAGATCTTCCTGTGCCCGGATGCCTTGAGGTGCATGACCTTCCTTGAGGGCCATGTTCTTGAGAAGCGTCAGGAAGTCGGTTATTCTCACACTGTTGGGGCAACGTTCCTGGCATGTATAACAGCTTGAACAGAGCCATAGCTCATCGCATGTGAGGACGTCTTCTCTCATGCCCAGGAGGGACATCCGGATGATACGTATGGGGTTGAAGCGGCTTTCTACCTGGGCCACCGGGCAACTCGAGACACAGGTCATGCAGGTGAAGCAGGCCATGAGATTTTCGGCCTCCGGCAGGCGGGCGAGTTCCCGCTTGAAGCCTGAGTCAAGGTTGTCCAACTGAATGGTCTCCACGGATACCGTCTCCTTCTCTCTA
>CAYVDE010000069.1:14190-15825 GCA_964450535.1 uncultured Desulfobacterales bacterium | reverse complement strand
TGCTCGAACGCAGGGCTGGTAAATTTCATCTATTCCTCCTTTTTATTCGGCCTGTCCCATGATGCACTGCCAGGAACTCTCTTTCTTCAGTTTTTCCAGTTTTGCCCCTTTCTCGGGATCCTGTTCGAACTGGGCCACGCAGATCTTCGCCAGCCGGTTCACCACGGCCTGTCAGGCCGTTTTTCTCCTCCTCATGATAACAGCCCCCTCGGCCCGCGTACATGGGGCCGAAACAGTATTTCGCGCCGGATCGATCCATCTTTCGAGATGTAAGATGCAGCCCTGATCGTAGACCTGTTCCAGGGTATCAAAGGGATCTGCGGTTTTCCGGTATGGTAGGGTGTAGGCTGCGAGGAGGCATGGTTTGGGGATAACATGCCCCGCAGTGCTTCGCCATAGGCGAGTACGGCGCTGATATTGTTAAGCTATCATTCTTGTTGACCACTAACAACATCTTAGGCTAACATATCCTACAAAAAGCAGCTTCTTTTCCTTCTGTTAATTAAAATATATTTTTTTATGAAAAAAAACTTAATATTTGAACTAAAAAGAAAACTATTTCATCTCTTTTCGATTTTATATATACCTTTATTTTATCTCTTAAATAAATACTTTGGTTTTTATTATGCAATAGGTATTTTTTTACTTCTATCTATCATTTTCTTGATTGAAGAAATATATCGGATTAAATTTGATAAAAAGCTTCCTTTTTTTAATGTTCTATACAGAGAAAACGACAAAAATAAAATTGCAGCACATTTTTATTTTACCATCGGTGCAATGTTCGTTTTTTTATTTTTCCCTTTTGATATAGCGTGTGTTTCCCTTTTAATGACTACTTTTGGAGATGCATTTGCAGCCCTCATTGGAGTAAGATTTGGAAGACATAAAATATACAAGGAAAAAAGCTTGGAAGGGAGCTTGGCAGAGTTTTTTGTGAACCTCTTGATAGCATCCATTATATTGAACGATTTTTATGTTGTTTTTTCAATGGCTTTGACTGCAACAGCCGTAGAAGTTTTCTTGACAAAAGTAGACGATAATTTAGGTATACCTCTTTTGTCAGGTTTTGTTGGATTTTTGGCAGCCTGATGGAGTGGCTCAATTTGGAGCTGTCCGGCGGCGGCTTCAGGAGCACAGTGAGGAACAACAGGTCATGGAGACCTTTAGCCAAGACGCCCGCATCGTCGTGCCGGGCCGGAACTGCTGGCGCATGGAGCGAGCGGAGCGGCTTGCGTTCATCGTAGATGCGGCCGGCTACTTCGAGGCCTTCAGGCAGACGGCCTGCCGTGCAAAAAAACACCTGTACATAGCGGCCTGGGACATTGACAGCCGAACGGTTCTGGGGAGGGACGACGGCCGGGAGGTGCCGCTGGGCGATTTCCTGAACGGCCTGGCCGCTGAGAACCCGGACCTCGAGATCCACATCCTGTCGTGGGATTTCTCCGTGATCTATGTCATGGAGCGCGAGATCCTTCCTTTGTTCAACCTAGGCTGGAAGACGCACCCGAGGATCCGCTTCCGCATGGACGGCGAGCACCCGATCGGGGCCTGCCAGCACCAGAAAATAGTTGTAGTGGACGATGAGCTGGCCTTCTGCGGGGGCCTCGATATCACCAAAAACCGCTGGGATAC
>CAYVDE010000069.1:0-14090 GCA_964450535.1 uncultured Desulfobacterales bacterium | reverse complement strand
AGTTTCGGACATCCCGTTTGTGGACCCCGAACGCCCGGCCCAAATCGAGGATCTGCTCGACCGGTTCCTGGCTGATGAGGAGGAGGAGCCGTCGCGATATCGGGCCCTGGTCTTTCTCTCGGCTCTGGGCGGCCTGCTGGCGCTGGCGGCGCTGTGGCGATTCACGCCTATGGGGGACTGGTTGACGCGGGAGCAACTCCTGGCACTGGGCGCTGCCCTCAAAGGGACCCTGGGCATGCCCATCGGGGTGCTGGCCGCATATGTGGCCGGCGGCTTGATCGGGGTGCCCGTGACCCTCCTGCACGCTGTTGCCGGGGTAATATTCCCTCTTCCCCAGGGGTTCCTGTACGCCCTTTCGGGGTCTATGCTGAGCGCCGCGGCCACCTACATGCTGGGCCGCTTTCTGGGAAAAGACATTGTCCGCCGGCTGGGAGGAAAGCGGCTCAACACTATAAGTCGACGGCTGGCGCGCCAGGGCTGGCTGACCATAGCGCTGGTCCGTAATCTACCGGTGGCGCCGTTCTCCGTAGTCAACATGATTGCCGGTGCATCCAGGATAGATTTCAAGGACTTCCTCCTGGGCACGGCTCTCGGCATGGCGCCGGGCATCCTGCTGATCACGGGCTTTGCGGAACGGCTCCTGCGCCTGATTGAAGAGCCGTCCTGGGGTAACCTGGCCTGGGCGGGCCTGGCCCTGATCCTGCTGGGCGGCGCAGCCTGGTGGCTGAAGCGGCGTCTCAGCAGGCGCAGCAACTGATCCCGGATCAAGTTATGATATCCCAACCACCGGCCTTCTACCGGCCGATCAAATCCTTGAAACTTTCTTCGTCCAGGATTTCCACATCCTCTTCCCGCGCGTCGTCGAGTTTGCTTCCCGGTTTTTCTCCGGCAACCACGTAGTCGGTGCGGCCGCTGACAGAGGAGGTCGGCCTGCCACCCAGTTCTTTCACCAGGGACTCGGCCTCGGTGCGCGTAAGGCCCGAAAGACTGCCTGTAAAAACAAAGGTCTTGCCTCTCAAGGGCTGCTCCTTCTGACCTGACGGCATGTCCTGCACTTCGACTCCGGCATCAAAAAGCCTGTCGAGCACCCGCCGGTTTTCCTCTTCTTGGAAGAATTGGATCACGCTGCGGGCGATCTCGGGACCGATTTCTTCGATCTGCTGCAGATCCTTCTGTGCGGCGTTGCGTATGTTTTTCAGGGTCCCGAACCGGGAGGCGATGATCTGTGCCACCCGCTGCCCCACATGACGAATTCCCAGGGCATAGAGAAATCGGTCCAGCCGGGGGTTTCGGGTATCCCGTATTGACCCGGCCAGATTATCGGCGGATCTTTCAGCGAACCTTTCCAAGTCCATCAGGTCCTCCCTGGAAAGAAGGTACAGATCGGCCAGATCCTTGACCAGTTCCTTTTCCACGAGGGCTTTCACTGTCTTTTCCCCCAGCCCGTCGATGTCCATGGCCTCCCGGGAGCCATAGTGCAGGATTCTTCCCACAAGTTGCGGCCTGCAGGAAAGCCCGGCCGGGCAGAGGTGGTAGGCCCCTTCCCTAACGATCTTCGAGCCGCATGCCGGGCATTTTTCGGGCATGGAAAAGCGCTGTTTCCGCTCTTCGCCGGCTTTTTTCACCCGTTCGACCACCTCGGGAATGACGTCCCCGGCCCGTGCCACGCGAACCGTATCACCGGGGCGGACATCTTTTCGTTTGACTTCATCTTCGTTGTGAAGGCTTGCGCGACTCACGGTCACCCCGCCCACATCCACGGGATCGAGCAAGGCCACCGGGGTCAGTTTTCCAGTGCGGCCCACCTGGACCACGATATCCTCCAAAGTGGTGACCTCCTGCTTGGGTTCGAACTTCCAGGCCATGGCCCATCGCGGACTGCGGTGGCGGGTTCCCAGGGTGCTTCGAAGTTCGAAATCGTCGATTTTGATCACCAGCCCGTCGATTTCATAGTCGAGTTGCTCCCGCTGCTCTGCCAGGTTCCGGTGATAGTTCTTGATCTCCTCCAGGGAGGAGGCCTTTTTGTTGGCCGGTGACGTCTTCAGCCCCCAGGAGGAAAAAAGGGAAAGCCCTTTGAAGTGAGATTTTATCAATAAGCCCTCTATTTTCAAAATATCATAGAAAAAGATCTCCAGGGGCCGGTTTGCCACTTGGGCGGAATCCAGTTGACGCATGGTACCGGCTGCGGCGTTTCTGGGATTCGCAAAGGGCTCTTTTCCCTTTTCGATCCGCTCTATGTTCAGGCGCTGAAAACCCTGCCGGCTCATGAGCACTTCCCCGCGCACCGCCAGAAGCGACGGGATTTCCTCCTCCTTCTGCAGCCGCAGGGGCACGCTTCGGATGGTTTTCAAATTCCGGGAGATGTCTTCCCCGGCGGTCCCGTTTCCGCGGGTCGCACCGTATCTGAACAGGCCGTATTCGTACACGATCTCTACGGACAGGCCGTCGAACTTGGGCTCCATGACATATTCGATTTTTTTCCGGTTGAGGGCTTTTTTGACGAACCGATGAAAATCAGCCAGCGCCTTTTCTTCCAGAGCCGCGTTCAAGCTGAGCATGGGAGCGGCGTGCTCCACCTTTTTGAGCTCATCCACGGGCTCTGCACCGACTCTCCGGGAGGGAGAGTTTTCCGCCTGCAGTTCCGGGAAGGCCTCCTCCAGCTCCTGAAGACGGTGAAAAAGCCTGTCGTAGAGGGCGTCTGAGATCTCCGGCCGGTTCTTCACATAATAGAGATAGTCATGATATTCGATGCCCTCTCTTAGGGCCTCGACCTCCTCTTCAGCCTCTTCCCTGTCCAGCTCCCGGACGTCCTTGAAGTCGGCTTTGGGGTTCTTTTTGAAGTCCATTTTTTCATTCTCTGTTTTGCTTATTTTCGTTTTCCCACGTGCAAAGCGCGGGGCGGCCACAGGCCATGTTGCAAAGAGTCCCGCTGTTTCCATCCCTCATATTTATGCCCTGCGGGTGGTCCGCCCCATCAGGCCGAGACCGTATTTCCAGCCGGCGGCTACGGTATTTGTCTGAAAGGTCTCATAGCCTGTCCCTTTGTAAATAATTTGAGCGGTTCAGTATTGGGATCAGCCCTTGGTTTTGTAGCGGGTGTTCTAATTTTTGCGAGACCGTCCATGAGATGGGAGAGGTTGATGATGAGATGCTTCATGGTCCCTGTTCTTCATCGCCTGCATGACCCGCAGGCCCTGGCCCCACACGAACGGGATGAGGCTCATTCCCAGAATCAGCAACCACCCAGGGGGCCCGGGATCCTGCGTCCGGAGGACCCTCGAAAGTCCGGGCAGGTAAACCGCCGCCAGCAGCAGGGCCGCGCAGAGCAGGATGGCTCCGGCGATGTAGGGATTCCGGACGATGTCGTTTCGGAACATTCCGGAGCCCGGGTTCCGCAGGTTGAACACGAACCACAGCTTTCCAAAGGCCAGGGTCAGGAAGGACACGGTTATGGCCCTTTGCTGCTCGAAACCCAGCAGGTAAAACGAGCTGAGCAGGGCGCCCAGAACGCAGGCCGCCACCATGGACGCCCACCCTCCGATCGCCCCCCAGTGGGACCGTGTGAGCACGGATTCATTCCGCGGCCTGGGTTGCCGCCTCATGATTCCGGGCTCTCCTTTTCCCATGCCCAGAGCCAGGGCCGGGAACACGTCCGTGATCACATTTAGGTACAGGATCTGGAGCGGCAGGAGGGGCAGGGGAATCCTGGAGAAACCTCCTGCGGCAGAGGCCACGGCCACCGCGATGACCTCCGCCACATTGGTGCACAGCATGAACATGACCGATTTCCGGATGTTGCCGAAGATGATGCGACCCTGACGGACCGCGGCTACAATGGAGGAGAAGGCATCGTCCCCCAGGACCATGTCGGCGGCCTGGCGCGCCGCATCCGTCCCCCTTCGCCCCATGGCCACCCCGATATCCGCCTTCTTGAGCGCTGGGGCGTCATTCACCCCGTCCCCGGTCATGGCGACCGTCTCCCCTTCCTCCTGCATCAGCTTGATGAGATGGAGCTTCTGTTCGGGGCTCACCCGGGCGAATATGGACGTCTCCAGGATGCGCCTGCGGAATTCATCCGACATCTCGTCCGGATCCTTGAGCTCGCTCCCCTGGATCACGGAAGGGGTTTCGCCGTGCGCCACGATCCCGGTCTGTCCCGCAATGGCCGCGGCCGTGGCGGCCTGATCGCCGGTCACCATTATCACGCGGATCCCCGCTTCACGACACTCCTCAATGGACTGCCTCACCTCTTCCCTAGGCGGATCCAGGAGGCCCACCAGCCCCAGGAACCGCAGGTTTTCGTAAGGCTCCTCATCGGTGTTTTCGACCTTCTTGTCCGCCATTGCCAGGACCCGAAGGCCCTCCCCGGCCAGGGACTCGCTTCGCTCGCCCCACTCCCGGCGCTCTGCTTCCTCCAGGGGGCGGTCATTGCCCTCGTCACCCAGGGCCATGCAGGTGCAGGCCTCGAGGACTCGGTCCGGGGCGCCCTTGACATTCGTCCGAATACCCTCTTTGTCCCGGTTGAAGGTCGCCATCATCATTACACCGGCATCGAAGGGGACCTCGCGCACCTCCTCCTTCACCTCGAGCAGACCGTCCCGGCCCATGTCAAAGAGGAGTCCGGCCCGCAGGAGGGCCGTTTCCGTGGGGTCCCCCTGCTCTTCGTCTGGTTCCTGATCGTTGTCCGTGTCGAGCAAAGAGGCGTTGTTGCACAGAACACCCGCTTCGATGACCCGCCGCAGCAGGGGATGATCAGCCCCGTTTTCCCCTTGAATCTCCTTTCGCTCCTCATCCAGGGTGAAGTCCCCGCCCGGAGTGACCACCCTGCGGAGGGTCATCCGGTTCTCGGTCAGCGTGCCTGTCTTGTCCGTGTAGATGATCCGGGTGGCGCCCAAGGTCTCAACAGCAGGCAGCTTGTTGATCAGGGCATTCCTCCGGGCCATCAGGTACATGCCACGGGCCAGGGCGATGGTGGCCACGATGGGGAGGCCTTCGGGAATGGCGGCTACCCCCAAAGCGATGGCCGTTTCGATCATCCTGGCGGGTTCCTGCCCCGCCAGGAGTCCGATTCCGGCGATGGCGGCCGCAATGCCCACCGTAATCCAGGCCAGCCGGCGGCCGAGCTGGTTGAGGCGCTTCTGCAGGGGGGTGGTCTCCTTTTCGGCGCTCTCAGCCAGCTCCGAGATGCGGCCGAGCTCCGTGTCCATGCCGGTGGCTGTAACCACCCCTTCGCCCGAGCCTTCGTTGACCGTGGTTCCCCTGAAGAGCATGCAGGTGCGGTCCGCAAGGGGCACGTTATCCGCCACCGGATCCACCTGCTTGAGGACAGGCAAGGATTCGCCGGTCAGGGCGGACTCGTTCACCCGCATGTTGTTGGCTTCGATGAGCCGCACATCCGCCGGTGACAGGTCCCCGCTGTCCAGCACGATGATGTCGCCGGGCACCAGCTCTTCGGCTTGGATCTCTCTTTCCTCACCCGCCCGGCGAACCCGAATGGTGTCCCCGCCGATCTCCCGCAAGGCCTCCATGGAGCGTACGGCCTTCCATTCCGTGACAAATCCGAGCCCGGCGTTCACCAGGAGCACGGCCGCGATCGCGATTCCTTCGGCCCAGTGCTGAAAGGAAAAGGCCACCGCCCCTGCCAGCACCAGCACGATGATCACCATGCTCTTGAACTGGTCGAGGAGGATCCGCCGGGCACCGCGGGTCTTGACCTCCCGGAGCCGGTTGGGGCCGTAGGTCTCCATGCGGCCCCGGACGTCCTCCTCGCTCAGTCCCTGTGCGGGATCCACCTCGAGCGCTTCCAGGACCTTTCCGGCGGGAATGGAGTAGGCTTTGATCTGCTGTTCCTCTCGATTCATGCTCTTAAGGATATCGGGCCGGAGGCTTTGCCGCCGGTGGTGGAAATGTAGTCTCCTTCAGGCCTCAATCGGGAGAAGGAAAACCCGGTGCCGCCGCCGGAGCATTGCACCACTGCCATGTGCTTGACCGCATCGAATATGTCCTCGATGGTATCGGCCACCGGGAGAACGAAACAGGCGCTGAGCTGATTAATGGAACCGCCGGCGTTCATCAGCTTAGGGCTGTGAAGGTACCTGGCCTCCAGCACTTGTGTTGCGTTTTCCGACGGGTGAAGTTCCATGCTTTTCTCCCTGTCGGTATAATCTGAAGGAGGAATGGCTACCATACCATGGGGTGCCCGCTGTATTTTCGATGATTCAACCCTGCATGAGTCACGGGAGGCCCGGCCTAAGGTTTTACCAGGCCTTTCCGTATGGCTATTTTTGTCAGGTCTGCTATGGAGCGGGCTCCTAGCTTATCCAAGATGTTGTACTTGTGGCTCTCTACGGTCTTGGGGCTTATACAGAGTCTATCTGCGATCTCCTTGATGGTCATACCGTCTGCAAGCAATGGAAAAACTTCCTTTTCCCTGAGGCTCAACCGGGCGATCCCGTCTTGTACATGCCGCGCCTCCTTGCCGTCGCCCAGTTCCAACTTCAGCATGTGCTCGTGAATGATATCGGTGATGCCTTTGCTGTAGTAAGTTCCCCCGTCCCGGACGATGTCAAGGGCATCCAGCAAGGTCTCGATACTCTCTTCCTTGAGCACGTATCCGGAGATTCCCGCCCGGAACAGGGATATGACGAATTCCCGCTCTGCGTGCATGCTGAAAACCACTATCCGGGTTCTTGGAGACACTTCCTTGACCTTATCGGCTATATCCGGGCCCTTCATTCCGGGCATGGAAATGTCCAGGACAAGGATGTCCGGATGGAGAGCTCCGGCGCGGTCTACGGCGGCCAGCCCGTCGGTGACCGCGTCTGCCACCTGGAAATCCGGCCGCCCTTGAAGCGCGCTGCGGATCCCTTCCAGGACCACGTCATGGTCGTCTGCTATAAGAACTTTACACCGGCCTGCAGTTTTCATAACCGCCCCTTTCACGTCGATAAAAATACCCGTTTTGCCGCACTATAAGAAAGGCGCAGAATTATCCAGGGGGACTTCCATGCTCACCAGGCTTCCTCTGCCCGGTGTCGAGTCAATGCTCAGTTGACCGCCTGCAAAGTGGTCGCGCTCCCGCATGATAACCAGGCCTAAAGGCCCCTGCCTCGATGCGCCCGCCGGAACCGACGCTTACTGCTGATGAAACTCATGCGGGAGGCCCCGGGGTTCAGGAACAGCCAGCCAAAGGACAGGATCTTGCTCAAATCTTTTGTTATTGTATACTTGCCATATAAGTGTTTCCAGTGAATTCATCCTGTTTTGCGCAAGCCTCGAACGGCCCTCTTCTCTTGTGAACCAGGATATCGCTTCATCCCGCCGGCAATCTACACTCTTCACCCCATATACCACACGCTGTCCTCCAATATAAAATGAACATGTTCCTGTTGATATGAACCCTTTACCAATCCGGCTTCAAATGCCTTTTCCGAACGCGGGCAACCGCTGGATGTTATCAAGTAAAGGTATACAAGGAGTCTTGTTATGCCGCTATTGCTGGTCGTAGAGGACAACACGCTCATGCGAAAGACCCTGGTTAACACCTTCAATGCAAGTATTCCAGGGGCGAGGGTGCATGAAGCCGTGAATGGAAAAGAGGCCTTGGCCGCACTTGAAGACGCCCGTCCCGACATCATCCTCATGGACATCGAACTTCCGGATTCAAGCGGCCTCGACCTGACCCGCCGCATAAAGACCCGTACCCCGGAAGTCAAGGTTCTGGTTTTCAGCCTTTACGACACCCTGGAATACCGGGAAGCCGCGGCCAGGAACGGCGCGGACGGGTTTCTTTCCAAGCGCACCGACTCCTTCGAAGACCTCGTTGAAGCGATTAGGGAAATTACCGAAAGGCGTTCGGGCGGACGTCTCTAGAAAGGAGGAAAGATGTTTGGAAGAGGGGTCAAGCTGTTCCGGCTCATGGGGTTCGAGGTCAAGGTCGACTTGAGCTGGATCGTCCTGGCGGTTCTGGTGGCATGGTCTCTTTCCACGGGGCTGTTCCCTATGACAGTAGAGGATCTGCCGTCACGGGCATACTGGGCGATGGGAATTACCGGCGCTATAGGGCTTTTCCTTTCCATCATAGCCCACGAGTTCTCGCATTCCCTGGTGGCACGCAAGCGCGGCATGCCCATGAAGGGTATAACCCTCTTCATATTCGGAGGAGTCGCGGAGATGGGGGAAGAACCTCCGGAACCTAAGACAGAGCTGATGATGGCTGCGGCGGGGCCACTTTCCTCCATGGTTATCGCGCTGTTGTTTTACGGACTCTACCTCCTCGGGCACGGGGATCTGATCAGCGCCCCGGTGAACGCGGTTCTGGGCTACCTGGCAATGATAAACGGGCTACTGGCGGTATTCAACCTGGTGCCCGCCTATCCGCTGGACGGTGGGCGAATCCTCCGCGCCATTCTCTGGGGCCTGAAAAAGGACATCCACTGGGCCACCCGCGTCTCTTCCGGAATAGGCTCCGCTTTCGGGTTTCTGCTGATTTTTGTGGGGATACTGAACCTCCTGGGTGGAAACCCCATAGGGGGGATGTGGTGGATTCTGATAGGGATGTTCCTGAACAGCGCGGCCCGCATGTCCTACCAGCGGCTGGTCACACGCCGGGCGCTCGAGGGCGAAGAAGTTCGGCGTTTCATGAGCAGGGATCCCGTTACCGTGTCGCCTTCCCTGCCTCTGGAACGCTTTGTGGAGGAAATAGTTTACCGCTACCATCACAAACTGTATCCAGTGGTGGAGAAAAACGGCAGGCTTGCCGGTTGCATCTCTACGTCCGACGTAAAAAAAGTCTCCCGGGAGGAATGGCCCGACAGGACGGTGGGCGAGTTCACAGACGCCTGCTCCCGGGAGAACACCATCAAGCCGGATGAAGACGCCGTCAATGCCTTCAGTATCATGCGCCGCTCCGGAAGAAGCCGGCTGCTGGTGGTGGAGGCGGGCCGGCTGGTTGGAATCCTTTCCCTGAAGGATCTGCTGGGGTTCCTGTCACTGAAAGTGGACCTGGAAAAGTAACGACTTCCTGAGACCCTAACCTGCAGGAGCTTCAGCAGGTGCACGAGAAGCAGGATCCCGGCCTTGATGCCCGCCACCCATACCTTATGAGACATTCCCCCCTCAATTTTCCCTGGATTTCCTGATCTGAAATCGGGCTTTTCCCTATGGACGCCTCCCTTTCGGTGTCATAAAATGGGGTCACTGACTTGAACACAGGCAGGATTTACACAGTTTTGCCGGCCGGCAGAGATGTCAACTGCGCTGCTGATGGACAAAGCAGGTCAATCAAGTCAGACGGTAAACAGGCATCCGGCCGAAAACTCAAGGGGCGGAAAAGGGGTCCAAACTCCGCCATAAGGCTGGAAAGGGTCTCTCATGATGAACCAGCCCCGTGTTCCCACCATCGTCATGGTGGACGACGATCCGGACGATCATCTCCTGGTTCGGGAAGCACTGGTGGAAAACGGATTCTCAGCCGAATTCCACCAACTCCTCGACGGACGAGAGCTTATTGACTTCCTTTATGGCCGCGGGGAGTTCGCCCGGGACCCCGCGCCCCACAAACCGGACCTCATCCTCTTGGACATAAACATGCCCGCGATGGATGGGTTCGAAACGCTCCGCAAACTCAAGGCATCCCCTGAGGCCTCTATTCGAGAAATCCCTGTGGTAATACTGACCACCTCCAGAGATCAGAAGGATGTCCGGACCTCCTACTCGCTCGGGGCATGTTCATATATGGAAAAACCAACGGGGTTCGAGCATCTGGTGGGCGCCATGAAGGTCCTTTTGGAATACTGGTTCGACGTCGCACAGATTCCCGCAGGGCCGCATGGGCATGCCTGAAGGGATCCGGCATCCGGCCGATCCTGTATTGCCTGGGCGGGGCGCCCGGCACGGTACGGAAGTGCTACTTCGTCACAATCCCTTTTTCTATGGCATAAGCGGTCAACGCCGAGGCCGTATGGAGGTCCGTCTTCTGCATTATGTTAGCCCTGTGCTTCTCCACTGTCTTCGGGCTGATGCACAGGTAGTCCGCGATCTCCTTGTTCTGATACCCCTCGCCTACGAGCTTCAGCACCTCCTTCTCCCGCTGGGTGAGTGAATGCCATGGCGAGTCATGCTTAACGGTTCCACGGTCCTCCAGCCACCCTTTAAGAACAGCATCCGAGATGTCAGGGCTTACGTAGCTCTTGCCGCCTAAAACGGCTCGTATAGCGATTATCAGTTCCTCGTGGCCTGCGGACTTCAGGCAGTAGCCGTTCGCGCCCGCAAGAAAGGTCTGGAGCACGAAGTCCTCATCCTTATGCATGGTGAGGGCCAGTATCTTCGTTTCCGGAGCCTGGCGTTTGACCTCGATTATGACGGAGACGCCGTTCATTCGAGGCATGTTCAGGTCAAGGAGCACCAGATCCGGCTCATGCTTCAGTGTGGACCGGATCGCCGCCAGCCCGTCGCCGGCCTCTCCAACAACCTCCAGATCCTCGGTTGTGTTCAGCAGGGATCGAAGTCCTTGTCTCAGTATCCTGTGGTCGTCTACAATTACGATGGTGTGCTTTTTCTTCAAGACAGCGCTCACGGATGTATTCCTGCCAAGGATGCAGCCCGATGCCGAAAAATCAGTAGAGAAAGCCAGTTATCCTTTCTTATACCATACTTTGAAGACCAAGTAAAATCAGACTCCATTTCCAGTTGCATTTATTCGTCCGGATGCGATTACCGGTTTTCACCCGTTTCGATAGTCACCAGATAATAACCGGCGTCTCCGGCTCTTGTAATCTCAAAACCAAGCCTCCGGCACAAATCCAGCATTTGCCTGTTTTCCCCGAGAACTTCACCCTGAACCCTTTTTATCCCATAATCCGCAGCTACATCCAGAGCGCGCTTAAGGAGTTTTCTACCAATGCCTTTTCCCTGCCAGGTATCTGCCACTGCCACGCTGAACTCGGCCCGATGCCTGTCCGGGTCGCTTATGATTCGGACGACTCCCAGCATTTTATCACCCCCCTCTCCTTCCCGCAAAGCCACCAGGGCGATATGGCGGTCATAGTCCACCTGGGTGAGCCGGACGAGCATTTCCCGGGAAAGTGATTTCTTGGGGCTCATAAAACGGTAATATCTGCTCCTCATGGACATGCTGTCGAACAACTCGAGAAGCAAGGGGGCGTCTTCGGATCTGATGGGCCGCACGAAAACATCCACCCCGTCTTTTGTCACCTCCCTTGATTCATACTGCTCAGGATAGGGTCTGATGGCAAGATGGTTCGGAGAGGCCTCACCCGATGGTGTTACAACAACCCTGGCATCAACGGCGCATGGGGTTCCGGCCTTCACTATCACCGGATTCATGTCCAGTTCCGCTATCTCGGGCAAATCGATCAGGAGGTGTGAAAGGCTGACGATCATCTGCTCCAGGAGTTCGAGGTTTGCCGCGGGCCGACTCCTGTATCCCTTCAGGATCCGGAACACCCGGGTATCCTCCATGAGCCTGCGCGCCAGGGTCTGGTTGAGGGGGGGCAAACCCAGGGATCTGTCTTCCAGTACCTCGGCAAATATGCCTCCCAGGCCGAAAAGGACAACCGGTCCGAATATCTTGTCAGTCTTGGCGCCCAAAAGGATTTCCACGTCCGGATTCCGGATCATGGGCTGGAGACTCACTGCGAGGTCTGTTGCATCCGGGTCGAACTCCCTGACACTTTCCATAATATCATCATATGCCTTGCGTACGTCTTCATCATTCTGAAGGTCGATCTTCACCCCTCCGGCTTCGGTTTTGTGGGTGATCCTGGTGGAGAGAACCTTCATTGCAGCCGGATATCCGATGTCCCGGGCCAGTTCGACAGCCTCACTTACGGAGACGGCTTGTTCCGTCCGGTTCACTGCTATGCCGTAGCAGTCTAGGAGCCTTTTGGATTCCACCTCGCTCAGAAGCCCGTTCTCCCGTTCCAACCCTTGTTGAACGATCTGCCGGGCCTTTTCTCTGTCAGGCTCCACCACTCGAGACAAGAGAGAGGGGATTTCCTGGAGCATCTCCAGGTTCCTGAAATAATGGTGGAGGTACATGAAAGACCGCACAGCCCTCTCCGGCGTGCCGTAAGTGGGAATGCCGGCCCGGTTCAGGATCTCGATCCCTTTTTCCATGTCCTCGCCCCCCATCCAGGCGGCAAATACTGGATAGGGGCGATCCTTCAGGGAGCCTGCCATGGAGCGCGCCACATCCGCCGGATCGGTCATGGCCTGTGGATTACATATTACGAGCATGCCGTCCGTATTCCCTTGATCGAAACAGCATTCGACCGCCCTGGCGTAACGGTCAGCCCCGGCATCTCCCAGAATGTCAATGGGATTGCCCCGGCTCCAATGGGGCGGCAGGACCTGGTCCAATTTGTTCAAGGTCTCTTCACTCAGAGGGTTCAAATCAAGACCGTATTCGGCCGCCGCGTCCGCAGCCATCACACCAGGGCCCCCTGAGTTGGTTATAACCGTCAGGCGCTTTCCCTTGGGTGGCGACTGTTTGGCCAGCAACTCAGCGCAATCGAAAAAATCCTCCAAATTGTGGACCCGCACGATGCCGCCACGCTTGAAGGCGGCGTCATACACAGCGTTTTCACCCGCCAGTGCGCCTGTGTGGGATGCGGCCGCTTTTGCGCCCGCGGGGCTTGTGCCCGCCTTCAGCACGACAACCGGTTTCACTCTGGAGACTTCCCGCACCGCGCTCATGAACTTTCTTATATTCGTCAAACTCTCGATGTACAGGAGGATGCTTTTCACCTCGGGTTCGTCACCCAGGTAATCCACCAGATCTCCGAAGTCCACATCAAGCATGGAGCCTATGCTCACAAAATAACTGAACCCCATCCTTTCCTTCAGTGAGAGATCCAGCATGGCCGAACAGATAGCGCCGCTCTGCGAGACAAAAGCCAGGTTGCCCGGATAGGGCATATGGGCTGCAAAGCTGGCATTGAGGCCTTTTCCGGGGCGAATAATCCCCATGCAGTTGGGGCCGACAATGCGAAGTCCGCCCTTTCGCGCTTCCTGATCGATTTCCTCCTCGATTTTCAAGCCTTCTTCACCGATTTCCCTGCCCCCGGCCGAAATAATGACAGCACTCCCCACACCTGCTTTCACACAGTCACTCACAATGCCGGTCACTGTGGACATAGGTGTTGCAATCACAGCGAGGTCCACGGCCGCGTCCACTTCGGAGATGGATCTGAATGCCTTGATCCCCTGGATCTCGGAGTATTGCGGATTGACGGGAAGTATCCTTCCTTCATATCCCCCATCAACCAGGTTTGAAATAATGGAGCGTCCTATCGTACCCTTTTTGTCACTTGCACCGATCACTGCAACGCTCTTGGGGTCAAAGATCTTTTCAAGATTGTAGAGACCCATGTATCCCTCCTCACCAGGACTTGGGCGGAGCAGGTACAGTGAGCACGGGGCAGGTAGCTGATCTCACAACTTTTTCAGCTACAGACCCAAAGATGTATCTGCGCCACCCCGTCCATCCATGGGTCGCAATAACGATCACGTCCACTCCTTCAGACCCGGCCGCCTCTACGATCTCATCCGCCGGTGATCCTTGAAGCACTCTTGTCTGGACTTGCAGGTCCGGAGAGGTCTTGTTTTTCACCACCTCTTCCAGCGATTTATGAGAGACCCCGATCAACTTCTCCATGTGGGCCTGGAGATCGAAACCTGCAGCCGGATAAGGCCCGGGATAGACATGAACAGGAGAGACCACGTGGACTAGAATCAATTCAGCTGAAAAATGGGCGGCGAGCTCATCTGCGCCCTTGACCCCCGCAAAAGAAGGCTCACTGAAATCCGTAGGGCATAGAATTTTCTTGACTGGAAGCATTTTTATTTCCTTTCTTTCAGGTTCCCGGTTACAGCCGATGCATCTTTGGAGATATTCGACTCCAGGCACGGCAAACAGGCTTTAACTGCTACAAATTGCATGTTTCCATAAATACGATTCAGGTATTCTTCTTCCCCTCTTCGTGCACTTCGTGATCTTCGTGGTGTAAAAAGCATTTGTTTCGCCACGAAGATCACGAAGAAACGAAGGAAGCGGTGATAAAATTCCG
>CAYVDE010000068.1:11316-16682 GCA_964450535.1 uncultured Desulfobacterales bacterium | reverse complement strand
AAAGGCACTAAGGAGAGTTTTTGATGGCCCGGTCACTTGACAAGGTGTTCAATCCCCGCTCCGTTGCCGTTATCGGGGCCTCTGAGGTCCCGGGCAAGGCGGCTGAAAGAAGGACAAGGAGCCTGATAGAGGGAGGGTACAAAGGCGACGTCTATCTCATCAACCCCAAGAGGCCGGAACTCTTCGGCAGAAAGGCCTACCCGAGCGTTGCGGACGTGGGCAAAGAGGTGGACCTGGTCATGATCGTGGTTGCACCCAGATTCCTCGTGCCCGCGGTCGCAGACAGCGTCAAGATGGGCGCCAAGGGGATCATCATCATTACGGCGGGCCTTGGAGAGAGTGGAGAAGAGGGCAAAAAGATCGAGGCCCGGATCATGGAGGAAGCGGCCAAGACCGGGACCTATGTGATCGGGCCCAATTGCAGCGGCATGTTCAGCGCGTCTGCCGGCATCAATCTCCTGGGCGTTCCCCGTCTCAAGAAGGGAACTGTCTCGGTGCTTGCCCAGAGCGGGAACGTTATCGACTCCTTGACGCACTATGCCAGGGTGAGAGGCGCGGGATTCAGCAAAATCATCAGCCTTGGCAATGCCATCGGCGTCAGCTTTCCCGAATACATCGACTATCTCAAGGACGACCCGGACACCAAGGCGATCATGATCTACCTGGAGGGCATAAAGGACGGAAACAGGCTGATTCAGGTGGCCAGGGAAACGGCTAAAGTGAAGCCGGTCATCGCCCTCAAGGTGGGGAGGTCCAAGGCCGGCGCAAGGGCTGCCGCCTCTCACACCGGATCGCTCGCTGGCGATGACCTCATTGTGGACACGGCTTTCCGGCAGGCCGGAATCGTGAGGGTCTCAAACGTTGACGAGCTGTTCGACATGGCCCACACATTCAGCACATGTCCCATGCCTAAAGGCAATCGCGTGGCCATCCTTTCCGAAGGAGGAGGCGACAACTCCATTGCCGCGGACAATGCCGAGACACAGGGCATGGAGGTTCCCGTCCTACCAGAGGAAACACAGGAAAAAATGAAGCCCTTTCTCCTTGAAGGTATGCCCGCCTCCAATCCGATCGACTACGGAGGCACGGCCGAGGAGAACCCTCACATGATCACTGAGTGCGTCAAGGCCTGCCTGGAGGAGGACCAGGTGGACGGGGTTTACATCACCGGATTTTTCGGCGGATTCAAGGATATCATCGCTCCCCACGTGGCCGAACTGGAAGAGCAGACTTCCAGGGACCTGCTGGAGCTCGTGCGCGCGACGCAGAAACCCGTTTTCGTTCATACAAGTTTTGCAAGGGAGCCCATAAAGTCGCTCGACATCCTGAAACAAGGCGGCATTCCGGTGTTCGAGTCGTCCGAGAGGACGGCCAGGTGCCTCAGCGCACTTATGAAATTCAGCCTCAACCGCAAAAAGTTCGAGGCCATGAGGCCTCTCGAGGCTAAGGGCGAGGTGGTTTCGTCGGTAAAACCCCTTTTCAACAAGGTTCGGGACGACAAGAGAGACAGCCTGCTCGAGACCGAATCAAGGGAGCTTCTTGAGAGCTACGGCATGGTCCTGCCCGTAAGCGAGCTTGCCGAGAACGCAGGGCAAGCAGCCGACGGGGCTGCAAGGATAGGGTTTCCCGTGGCCATGAAGGTGGTCTCACAGGACATCCTCCACAAATCCGATGCAGGGGGGGTTAAGCTTGATATTGCCGATGAAAAGGCCGCTTCCGCGGCCTTTGACGAGATCCTGAAGAACGCCCTTAAGGTGACATCCAGAGAACGGATCCCAGGCGTCATAATGTCGCCCATGGTTCCCAGAGGACAGGAATGCATCGCCGGAATGATCCGTGACCCGCAGTTCGGGCCCGTGATAATGTTTGGACTCGGAGGAATCTTTGTGGAGGTGCTGAAAGATGTCTCTTTCCGGGTTGCTCCTCTCAGCGAGCAGGACATTGATGAAATGATCCGGGAGATCAAGGGTTACAAGATTCTAACGGGAATAAGAGGAGAAGAACCCAAGGACATCGGAGCCATAAGAGACATCCTCGCCCGGCTCAACCATATCGCGGTGGACAACCCGGAGATTCAGGAAATCGACCTGAACCCGGTGATCGTCCATGAAAAGGGGGCGTCCGTCGTGGATTCACGAGTCATTTTGACCGGGGAACAAGAAGGGAAATGAATATGGAATTCGAGTGCATCATATACGAGAAGAACAAAGATGAAGGGATCGCGGTCATCAAGCTGAACCGGCCGAAGGTCATGAATGCCATGAACAAGCAGCTCTGGCTGGATTTTCAGGCGGCCCTCGAGGATGTGAAAAATGATGAGGACATGAAGGTCCTTATCATTACAGGTGAGGGGCGGGCCTTTTCCACCGGGGCGGACTTAAAGGAGTCCAAAAACCGGACCGTGGAGCAATACCGGGACTACCTCGTGGAACTCCAGGAGACATCGAGGAAAATCATTCGATTCGAGAAACCGACCATCGCCGCCATCAACGGGTATGCCCTTGGCTCAGGGTATGAACTGGCCCTGGCCTGCGACATTCGAATCGCCGCTGATGAGGCGCAGATAGGCTCTCCCGAGGCCAGGGTGACCTCCTCTGTGACCGGCGGCGCCATGAGGCTCGTGCAGGACCTGATCGGTCCGGGCAAGGCGAAAGAGCTGCTCTTCACCACTGATTACATCGACGGCAAAGAGGCTGAAAGGATCGGCCTGGTGAACAAGTCTGTCCCGCAGGACTCCCTAATGGAAGCGGCCGGGGAAATGGCCGCCAAGATCGCCAAGAACTCATCCTTTTCCATCACCATGATCAAGAGGGGACTGAACATGGCCCGGGGAGAGGTCAGCCTTGAAGCATTGATGGACTTTGAGGTGGAGGCGTGTCTTGCCTGTGTGTTCACCAAGGAGAGGCAGGAGTCATTAAAGACGTTTGAGGAGAGAAAGAGAGGCTGATTTCGGGGCATGAAGCACTCCGGCCTACGCGCCCCGAGGCGGCGGGCCGGCGGAATCGCTTTCTCCCGCGGGCAGGTAAACCAAAAAGGTGCTTCCCCGGCCAGGTACGCTGTTTACGGAAAGCTCCCCCCCGTGGGCTAATGCTATGGAGCGGGCAATGCTGAGCCCCAGCCCGTAACCGCGCTCGGACAGGATATCCGGGGAGCGGTAAAAGGGTTGAAAGATCCTCTCCATCTCTTCTTCGGGAATGCCCCTGCCCGTATCCGAGACCTCGATGCGCGCCCTGTCCTCCTCCTGTGACAAAGACAGGGACACGCGCCCACCCTCCCCTGTGTACTTGATTGCGTTTTCCGCCAAATTCAAGAGGAGTCTTCGAAGCCGGTCACGATCACCTGACACGGTCACCGGGCCATGAGTGTCCATGAACAGTTCGACAGAGCGTTCATCGGCCCGGGTCTTGAGCCTCCAGTAGACCTCTTCAGTTAGTCCGGCCAGTTCCACGGGCCTGCGGTCCATTCTAAGTGCGCCTGATTCGGCCCGGGCCAGCATCAAAAGACTCTCCACGAGGCTTGATATTCGCTCTATTTCCTCCAGCGCGCTCTTCAGCGTTTCCTGGTACTCCCCCGGGGTCCGGGCGGATCGAAGGGCGACCTCCAGTTCGCCCCGAAGAGTGGTCAACGGGGTCTGGAGCTCGTGAGAGGCGTCCGCGCTGAATTGCCGCACCTGCTGAAAGGCCGTGTCCAATCTCGAGAGCATCCGGTTGAACGTCTTCGCCAGCCGGTCCAGCTCATCGCCGGCACCGGTCTCCTCAACGCGCTCGGCCAGCCGCTCCGCGCTGATCCGCTGCGCAGCCTCGGCCATGCGGGACACCGGCATGAGGGCGCGTCGAGCCAGGACCCACCCGCCGAGTCCGGCCATGATCAGGCCCACGGGAAGGAGCACCGCCATGACCATTATAAAGCGTGCCCTGGTCTCCGCTACGTTTCTGAGAGACGAACCCACGCGGATCACCCTGTAGAGCCTGTTTTCGCGGATAACCGGGACAGTAAGAACTCGAACCGGGTAGGGCTCAACACCACCTTCCAGGGTCTCATACACGGCCTTTCCTTTTCGGACGTTTTGAAGCGCGTCAGGGCTTATAGGAAGCTCTCTGGAATCGGGAGAACGGTAAAAATCTTCACGCCTTCCTCCCGGATCCAGCATCTGAAAGTAGGGCTTGAGCGGGGATACCCCGAAGAACCTCCTGAAAATCTCATCGATCTCCGATGAAAAAGGTCCCCCGGAACGGTCCTCGATCCGCTCGACCGCGGCGCGGGCCACACTCTCCAGGGCGTCGTCCACTCCCCTGAGCAGGCTGTAGGCGAGAAGCCCGTAGGCCGCAGCGCCCAATACCAGAAACATCACCGCCAGCAGGCTCATATACCAGAGTGTGAGACGGGCACGGACTGATCTAATGCTCAAGGGTGCCTCCCCGGAAACCGACGGCTATTCATTTCCATCTTCTGTTTTCATCACGTAGCCGCTCCCACGAACCGTATGAATCAGCTTCTGCGCTCTTCCCCTTTCGATCTTCTTTCTCAGGTAGTTCACGTAGACGTCGATTACGTTTGTCATGGAGTCGAAGTCATAGTCCCAGACGTGTTCGGCGATCATGGTTCGGGTCAGGACCCGGCCGCGGTTGCGCATGAAATATTCCAGGAGAGAGAACTCCTTGGTCGTGAGTTCGATGGCCTCGCCTCCGCGATGGGCGGTTCGCCGCGCCGGGTCCAGGGTCAAGTCGGCCACCTGCAGCAGGTCAGACTTGTCCTCGCTCCGGCGCCTGAGCAGGGCACGCACTCGGGCCAGCAGTTCCTGAAAGGCAAAGGGCTTTGTAAGGTAGTCGTCTGCTCCCGAGTCCAGGCCCAGGACCTTGTCCTCGATTGTCGCCCTTACCGTCAGGAGCAGCACCGGCGTGGCGACCTTCCTGCCCCTCAGCTCCCTCAGCACGGTGAACCCGTTCATTCCGGGCAGGTGAACGTCAAGCAAAATCAGGTCATGGACCCCGTCCAGTGCCATGGCCAGGCCGGTATCACCGTCTCCGGCCACATCCACGGCATACCCCTCCTCCTCCAGCCCCTTACGGATGAAGCCGGCCACCTTTTTTTCGTCTTCCACCACCAGGATACGCACGGATTCCTGCCTTCAAGCGAGGGTTATGTTCATGAATGGCAGTATAGACAAGGAGGGACACAGATTCAAGGAAGAGGAATTTATGAAGAAGGCCGTTTCAGGAAGGTAACGGCTACCACCTGTTGATCATGTCACGTCCCCTTCGCCTTGCCACTTCCTCCTGAAGCGCGAGGAAGCGCGCGCTTACGACCTCCAGGACACGGAACATGACAAGATATCCGATCTCGGGATCTTTTTCAAAAAGGTCGAG
>CAYVDE010000068.1:4473-11216 GCA_964450535.1 uncultured Desulfobacterales bacterium | reverse complement strand
TGCAGGACGTACTCGGTTTGGACTTCCCCTCCCAGTACGTGTTTTTGAAAGACTTCCCGCATCTTTTCCGCATTCATCTTCTGATAGACCACCGGATCCTGGCCGCTGATCTCCACTGTGACGTTCGGTTCGGTTCGGCACCGGCCGATGCATCGCCCGCGCTTCACCTCGATGTCCTGACGATTGACCCGGCCGGCTTCCTCCGTCAACGCCAGCAGCACCTCCCGGGCCCCTGCAGCGATGCCGCATGTAGCCAGGTGAACAGTCACCGTGGTCATGGCCGCGGGCAAACGACTCTCCGACTTCTGGAGCTCCTGGAAATGCAGGCTGGCCACGCCGTTGAGAAACTTTACTACACGATACCCAATGGCCGGGTCTTTCTTGAAGAGGTCCAGCAGAAACGGCTTCTCAATGCGAAGCACGGTACAGGACTCGCCTGCGCAATATGCGGACAGCTTGTACTCATATGGAGGCACCAGGCTCGACCATCCCAGGACCTGGCCCCTGCCGACGGTGAGTATGGTGTTCTGTGGGGATGATGAGCGCCCGGGAAGGTCGAACCTGAGGTCCACCTCGCCGTGCGTAAGCAGCCATAGATCAGCCGCCTCCTCGCCCTCTGCGAAAAGCCTCTCCCCTCCCCGAAAAGACTTTTCCTCGCAACCCTCGCCGACCGCACGGCGCTGATCGGGGGTGAGATCCTTGAAAATGTCCATCTCTTCAAGTAGTGCCAGTAAACTCATAAGCGCCTCCCGTTCCCGTCCTTTAGAGCCCCCGGTCTAGCCTGCTTTCCTGATCTCCTGGGGACGGTCCGGATCATAGCAAAGCCGGCAGCAGTGGAGGCACCGCCGGCTCTCTTCAAGGGCCGACTCCTCACTCAGGACCTGATCCACCTCGACAAAGGAGGTTATCCGCTCCTCAACCTCCAGCTCGGGCATGGCCGCCCGTGGGCGTCGAATCACCCCTTCCACCTGGTCGAAGACCGTTCCCGGAATCATCTTTCCATTGAGTTCCAAAGGCTCCGGTTTGACCTCCTCGCCCATGACATAGAAATGGATGGAACGGGCGGCCCTCCGTCCGCCGCCGATGGCTGTCACAACCAGCGAAGGCCCGGTGGCTGCGTCACCCGCGGCAAAAACGTTGGGGATGTTCGATTGCAGGGTGGCCGGGTCAACCTCAAAAGTGCTCCAGCGGGTGGTCTTCAATTCTGCCAACTCTCCCTCGGCCCCTTCCAGGAATGAGATGTCCGGGGACTGGCCGATAGCAGTGATCACCGTTTCGGCCTCGATGAGGGTCTCGGATCCCTCGACCGGGACAGGCCGGCGTCTGCCGCTTGCATCGGGCTCGCCCAGCTCCATCTTCAAATACTCGAGATGGGTGGCCCGGCCGTTTTCGTCCGCCTTTACGCTCACCGGTGCGGCCAGGAATATGAACTTTACGCCCTCGGCCTCGGCCGCCTCGATCTCCACCTCATTGGCGGGCATCTCGGCCCGTGTCCGCCGGTAGACGATATAGACCTTTTCAACTCCGAGGCGGATCAGATTCCTGACACAGTCAATGGCGGTATTGCCCCCGCCGATAACCACGGCCACACGCCCCACAGGGAGCTTCTCACCGCCGGCCAGCCTGGAGAGAAAATCAATGCCCGTATAGCAACCTTCCAGGTCCTCTCCTTCCACACGCAGCAAGGCGTCCTTCCACGCCCCTATACCCAGGAAGACCGCATTATATCCTTCCCCCTCCAGAGAGGGAAGGTCGAAGTCTTTTCCGAACTTCATGCCGGTGCGGGCCTCGATTCCCAGGTCGAGTATACCCTGGATCTCCCAGTCCAGCACCGCCTTGGGGAGGCGGTACTCCGGAATGCCATACCGCAGCATGCCTCCCAGCTTCGGCATGGCCTCGAATATGGTAACCTCGTGCCCGAGCCTGCGCAGGAAAAAGGCGCAACTAAGGCCCGCAGGACCCCCGCCCACAACGGCGACGCGCTTGCCCGTTTCCGGGGCGGTTGAGACGGGGTATCGCTCGCCCCGGACCATCTCGTAGTCGGCCACAAAACGCTTCAACTGGTTGATCGATACGGGATCGTCCTCTATCCCTCTACGGCAGCTGTCCTCGCAGGGATGCGGGCAGACCCGGCCGCAGGCAAGGAGCAGGGGGTTCCGCTCTCGAATGATATTTACGGCCTTGGCATAATCCCCTTCCCTGATCCGGCCGATGTATCCCGGGATATCGATCTCCGCCGGGCAGATCTGGCGGCAGGGGGCAAGTGGGTCGTTGAAGGAGTTGAAGTGAAGGAGACGCTGGGATTGTGTCCTCACCCGGATGATTCCCCTGGGGCACACGGACTCGCAGGCCCCGCAGCCCACACATTTGTCTTCATCAACCACTGCATAGCCGTCCGGTCCAATGGAAAGTGCGTCGAAAAGGCATGCTCTGACACAGTCTCCGAGGCCCAGGCAACCCACCTCGCACACCTTGCCCCCCCCATAAAGGAGGCACTGGGCGCGACAGCTCATAACACCGTTGTACCAGTAACGATCCGCAGCCCTCACGCCACCGTCACAACCGTTCTCTGAAAGAGGAAACTCGGCCGTACCGACCTCAACTCCAAGTACTGCGGCGACTTTTTGAGCGCAATCAGCGCCTCCCGCGATACAGATGGTGGGAGGCGCCTTTCCGGCCACCACAGCGCTTGCCGCGGCCCAGCATCCGGTGTATCCGCAGCCGCCGCAGTTTGCCCCGGCCAAACAACTCTCCACTTCCTCGATCCTAGGATCCACGTAAACGTAAAAGACCTTTGAGGCGATTGCAAGGACGCTCCCGCAAATCACCCCGATACCAAGAATGGTCAGAGTCCCTTCGAGCATCGAATCTCTCCCGAATCAGTTTTTTAACATGGCTGACAAGCGGGCGGAGGGAAAGCAGCCACCCTTCAATAAGCAAAGCAAAATAGCATTCCGGCAGCAGGATTGCAAGAAAACTTGGATTGGACCTGCCTTGCGTTTCAGCCCACGCCTTCCTTGACGGGATGGAACGGGTCCTGCATAATTAAGCGTTCGGAAATCCCAATCCTGATGAACGGGGCCCGGGTGCTCTCTGTTATGGAATTCGTCCCTCTAAAATTCGGGAAATACACACTCTTGGACCGCATAGCGGTCGGGGGTATGGCTGAGTTGTATCGTGCGCTCATCTCGGGAGACCAGGGCTTCGAAAAGCTCATCGCAGTCAAACGCCTCCTGCCTCATCTGGCCTACGAAGAGAGCGTAGTCACATCCTTCATTGACGAAGCCAAGCTGGCCGCCCTTCTGCAGCATCGAAACATCGTTCAGATTTACGACTTCGGAAGTATGGAAGGGTCCTATTTCATTGCCATGGAGTACCTATTCGGCAAGGATCTCCACGCTGTAATGAAAAAGGCCGGTGGGACAGAACGAAGCCTGGGACTCGAAAACGCCCTTTGCATCACCTGCCAGATCTGTGAAGGCCTGGATTACGCGCACGGGCTCAAGGACCTTCAGGGCAATCCGCTCAGGATTATACACCGGGACGTAAGCCCACAGAACATCTGCATCAACTACGGCGGCGAAGTCAAGATAATCGACTTCGGAATCGCCAAGGCCTCCAGCCAGTCCAGCAGCACTCAACTAGGCACCATCAAGGGAAAAGTAACATACATGTCTCCTGAGCAGGCCAAAGGGGAGCCGATTGACCACCGATCGGACGTCTTTGCCACCGGCATTATCCTCTACGAGATGGTGACCCGTACCCGCATGTTCAGCGGGGACGCCATGGAGGTACTCTCTCAGGTCCGTGAGGCCCGGTTCGTCCCGCCTGAGGAGGCGGCACCAGGCCTGCCCACGGAAATATACTCAATACTTCACAGGGCTCTGTCCGCAGACCCGAAGGAACGTTACCAGACCTGCGGAGAAATGTATGCGGATCTGGACGAATGCATCCGTAAGCGGTCTCTCAGACCCTCTACTCACGCCCTGGCACTGTTCATGAAGGACCTCTACGAAGCCGAGATCGTGACCGAGGAACTCACTATTCAGGAGGTCATGAAGATCGAGGCCCGCGGCCAGATTGCGCTGAAAGAGGCGCGAACCGGGGATCCAGATAAAACAATCGTCCTGGGTTCGAATCAACCGCCCAAAAACGGAAGGCCCTGGAAGCGTTATGCAGTCACTGGCATTCCCTTGCTGATTGCAATGGTCTTTTTGATCACTTTTTATGTCTTATGGAGACCCGGGTACAGGCTGGAAGGTCCCATAGCGGCCCAAGCCCCGGCCGGGACCGGTATCCCGGCATCCATCACTGAAGGCGACATTGGCGAACCGGCCGAGTTAAAGGCCGGCCTCGAAGCCCTTGAAGACGGACGATATCAGGAAGCGGCGGCCCTGTTCAAGGAGGCCATTGAAAAAGACCCGGCCATGCGGGACAAGCTGGCCGAGCCGTATGATCGAGCCCTTCGGGAGGCGGCGTCCGCCTTGCAGGATAGTGATCCGGAAAAGGCGGAAAAGCTGCTTCTGGATGCAGTGGATGTCAACCCGGAAAGCATTCCGGCCCGGTTCCGGCTCGGCCTGCTGTATCTGGCCCTTAAAGAGTATCACAAGGCCAAAGAGGCATTTGAGGAAGCGGCGCGGCTCGATCCATCGTTCGCCGATACATATTTCAACCTGGGATATGTTAACGCCATGATCCGGGACTACGACAAGGCGGAGGAGATGTTTTATCGTGTGGTGGAACTGGCACCCATGTACCTGGACGAGGCATACTTCAATCTCGCCATGGTCCAGGAAAAAGCCGGCAAGATCGAGGAGAGCCTGCTCAATCTCGAACAGGCCCTGACTGTAAACCCGGAGAACAGGCCGGCCTGGAACAACCTTGAAAGGCTGAAAAACATGTCGGGAAACCCGTAATGGTTACTGGAAAGACTCGAAAAGCCACCCCGGTCTTGCCGGCCCTCTTTGCTTGTTTAGTCCTTTTTGGATGCGTTCCCTTCCTAAAGGAAACCAGAACAGTGCCTTCACCGGCATCCAGTTCGACAGCGGCACCTGCAGTGAAGGTGGATCCCTCCGACCTGATTCACACGGTTCAATGGAAAGGCGAGAGCCTGTCCATAATAGCCAAGTGGTACACGGGGAACGTACGCAACTGGAAGGCCCTGGCCGAATACAACCCTTTGAACAACCCTCACCATATACGCATCGGAAACCGCTTTTTCATTCCTGAAGACCTGCTCATAACCCGAGACCCCCTTCCAAAGGCTTTTGTGGACAGCCACCAGCACCAGCAAAAGCCCGAGATAAAAGGAGACGAAGCCCCCCCTGAACTCTTCGGCCCCAAGGAGCTGAGCGGGGATTGACATCTCCGTCTTGTGTGCCTGCCGGAATACCGGGGGCGCAAGAGCGGAAGAGGCCGGATAACCGCAATCAGAAAAAAGGAAACAGGATCATGAAAGGGAAACAGGCCAAAAACAAAAGCGGTCGCCTCACCAGGGTCTTGAAGGCGGGGATGGTGGTGCTGTTGCTGGCACTTGTGGGTGCGGGAATTTTCAACCGCCAGCTGATTCGGCTCTACCACGTGATCACTCTTTTTGAGCCTGACAGGGTGGTTAGGAACTTCCGCGGCATGGAACGTATGTTCGACTATAGAGTGGTTCACCGCGGCGGGCCCCCACATGTGTTCGAACGCGCGCCGGGCTCTTTGCCCCTGATTTACACACACAGGGGTAACACCGCTACGGTGAGGGAATTTTTGGAAGCCACCTGGACCACAGGCCTCATCGTAATTCACGATAAAAAGATTGTCTTGGAGGAATACTACCTGGGCAACACAGAGGCGTCAAAGTGGATCTCATGGTCCGTCTGCAAATCATTCGTATCAGCCCTCCTGGGGATAGCATTGGAAGAAGGCCTCGTAGAAAACATCCAAGACCCGGTCACGCGGTATGTACCCTTTCTGAAAGGATCGGGGTACGACGGTGTTCCCATAAAGCACCTGCTTCAGATGTCCTCCGGAATCCACTTTGACGAAAACTATGCCGCCTTTTTTTCAGACATAAACCGTATGGGCCGCGCCATAGCCCTTAAACGGCCCATGGACGACTTTGTCGCTTCCCTGCAGAACGAGCGCGAACCTGGAACGCGCCATCATTATGTGAGCATGGACAGCCAGGTACTGGGAATGGTGCTCAGAGAAGCCACAGGCGTAAACCTCTCGTCCTATCTGGAGGAGAAGATCTGGAAGATAATCGGCATGGAATCCGACGCCTACTGGATCGTGGACAGCGATGGTATGGAGCTCGCTTTCGGCGGTCTTAACGTGATCCTCAGGGACTATGCACGCTTCGGGCTGCTCTATCTCAACGAGGGGCAGTGGAACGACCGTCAGATCATCCCTGCAGACTGGGTCCGGGACTCTGTGACGCCGGACGCCCCTCACCTTCAGCCGGGAAATAACCCGGCCTCGAGCTCCCCCCTCGGTTACGGGTACCAGTGGTGGATCCCGGAGGAACCGGAAGGGGACTTCCTGGCCATCGGCATTTTCAACCAGTTCATCTACGTCCACCCCGGGCACAATGTGGTTATCGCCAAGACATCCGCTTATGCGGATTACTATGTTGACGGCTCAGAAAAGGAACTGGAGTCCATTGCTCTCTTCCGGGCGATCGCCAGGCACGTTGACGCCGAGGACGACCCCGCCCCGGAGACCCTGCCGGCCGAAGGAAGCGATCCCTCTTGGGG
>CAYVDE010000068.1:0-4373 GCA_964450535.1 uncultured Desulfobacterales bacterium | reverse complement strand
CACGACCTGAGCCGGTTGACCAGAGATTTTTATGAGATGCTTGGCCGGCTTGACAACAAGACACATTCCCCTCCGGCCCCCCGAAAGGAGACGCCGGCTCCTGCTTCAGACCAACAAATCGGCATTGTCATAGGCCTCATGGGGAGTGTCAGGGCTGAAAAGGGCCAGGAGGCCAGAGACCTCAAAAAGGACAGTATCATATACGAAAATGAAAAAATTATTACCAGAGCGGATTCTAATGTGGAGATCCGTTTTCTGGATGACACGATACTGTCTCAGGGGCCGGAATCCGTGCTGGTACTTGATCAGTATGTTTTTCGTCCCGGTGATGCCGACAACTCCGGCCTTTCCTTTAAGTTTATTCAGGGAGCGTTTCGTCATGTCACCGGCAAAATAGCCGAACAGAATCCGGAACGGATAAAACTTGAATCGCCGTTATCATTTGTGGGCATCCGGGGGACCACCACAGTGCACAACGTAACCCCTGAAATCGAATCTCACGGTGCCGAGGATATTTCCGGGGGTTTAGACGTAAGCATTCAGGATCGTTTTGATGAGACGCGGATACTTGACCGGCGTATGCTCATGGTGGATGTGCCGCCGGATCAGCCCATGAGTGTTGAGAGGGCGATGACCGAGGAGGAATTGAATTTCTTCCATTCCTTTTCCCCTGCAGCCCTGGAAGCGCAGTCGTCCAGGGATGACACTGCAAATCTTCAGAACCTGAGCAGGGAAATCCTGGCCCAGAACGAATGCCTTGAAAGAATGGACAAAAAGACTCAAATACTGGGAAGAGACAGAGACAAGGCCCTGAGCCAGTCTGCCGGATGTTTTCCGGCTGATGCCATGGTTCTGATGCAAGACGGCAGCACCAGAAAGTTTGCCGATATAAAAGCCGGAGACATGGTTATGACATATAATATCGGATACGATACTGTAGAATCCAGGCCTGTCCTTGAAATCTACAGATTTGATTCGGATCATCTCTATACGATCAACAATCATTTGATGACCACAGGCGGAGAGCGGTTACTCACAAAGAACGGATGGAAGGAAGTCAACAGGCTGAAAGTAGGCGAATTCGTACTCATGGATCAGGAGATGGTTGAAATAACTACTATCAATTATCAGGCTGTAAATCTCAAGGTTTATAATTTGCATGTCGCTGATACCCACAATTTTTATGCCTCCACTAAAGATTCAGGCAGCTATCTGGTCCATAACAGCTGCGGTGGCGGCGGTGGAGCCGGAAAATAGCTTAAATTATAAAAGACATAGGCAATGATAACTCACGGAGAATAAAAATGCAGCCAATATATAAAATGACACATACGCTCTCGATGATATCTATTATTCCTCTTTTATTTCTTATCTCAGGATGCGCCGGCACTCTGGGTTCAATGAGGTCTGATATAGCCTTGGATAAGGCAGAAAACATGTATACTAAAGGGGACTATACCGGCGCGAGCAATCAATACAGGAACGCGGCCCTGGCGGGCAGCCCATACGGACAGTATATGCTTGGCCGGATGTACGCCCAGGGGCAAGGCGTAGCTGAAAATCAGTCGGAAGCGATCAGGTGGACAAGAATGGCTGCCCAAAACGGCTATCCGGCGGCTGATTATGAAATGGGTCTTAGATACCTGGCAGGAGATGGCGTCTCAATAAATCCCGAACAGGCTGTATTTCACTTTCGCAGAGCCGCGGAAAAAGAGCATGCCCTGTCCATGTATCATCTAGGATTTGCCCATGCTGTGGGGACGGGTGTAGAACCGAGCGTAAGCGAGGCCCTGAGATGGTTCAGGCTTGCCGACTCCTATGGCTTTCCAGTGGACGACGACCTCCTGACAGAGTCGGGGATTGAACCTTACGTGAGACAAGCCGAGATCAAACAAGCCCAAAGAGAGGTTCAGGTGCCGGAAAGACAGGAGAGGCTCCTGGACACTTCCCTCCATGATGACGCTGTTGCCATTCAATCCAGGCTCGCGGAACTTGGCTACTACAAGATGAAGATCGATGGCCTCTGGGGTCCCGGCTCCAAAAGAGCCCTTAAAAATTTTCAGAAGGCGAACGGCCTTGAGCCCGGCGGGGAATGGAACATGGAAAGCCAGAAGAAACTGCTGTCCGGCACTGAGAAATAGGTGCATGAACCGGTTCGGGTCATGGTTCCAGGCGACCGTTCACTTGGTTTCCATGACCCATACACCGTCCCAGTCCGCGCCCGGAGGGTCCTGGGCCATCATCCTGCAACGATTGATGTATACCAGGGCAGGCTTGTCCTCCGGCTTTAACTTTAAGACCCGCTCAAAAAGACCTATGGCCTCATCCCACCTTTGCAGCCGGTAAGCGTCCAGTCCCTGTTCAAACAGCTGTATAAAGGCGAAGCGCCCAGTGGCAAATTCATCCTGGACCAAGGGCTCAAAAACAGCCACCGCCCTTTCCCTGCCCTTGACCCGGACCAGGTCGATCTCCCTGCAGATCAACTCCTGTCCGGCCTTCTCTCTGGTGAACCCGCTTAAAAGCGCCCGCACCCCATAGGTCTTGGTCAGCCCCTCCAGCCTGGCGGCCAGGTTGACCTGGTCGCCCATCACGGTATAGTTGAACCTCTTGGACGACCCCATGTTTCCCACAATTACCTCTCCACTACTTATTCCCACCCCGATATCCACCGGGGGGAATCCTGGGAAACGCCACCTGTCCCGGCACTGATCCAGTCTTTCCAGCATTTCCATCGCGGTCACATACACACGCAGGGCGTGATCCGGCATGTCCTCCGGCGCCCCGAAAAACGCCATAATTGCGTCACCTATGTACTTGTCCAGGGTACCTCCGTTGTTCAGTATGACCTCGGTCATATTGCTCAGATAGTCGTTCATGAAATCCACCAGTTCTCCCGGTTCAAGAGACTCGGAAAGACTGGTGAAGTTGCGTATATCCGCGAACAGAATGCTGAGGTCCCTTTTCTCTCCACCAAGCTTCAGGAGCTGCGGGTTCTTCATGACCCTGCTTATTACTTCCGGGCTCAGATAGTGTTCAAAGGTGCGCCTGGTCTTGCGCTTCTCTCTTTCCTCGATCCAGAACTTCTGAACGTTCAGCACGCTGAAATTGCCGGCCAGCGTCAGAAGAGGCATAAATGGAGAAATGTACATCCCGTGAGCGCTCAAAAGGTGCACGCTGCCCCACCACACTCCTGCGGCGCAAATACCTAAGGGAAAAACAAGCCATAAGCCTCCGAGCCAAGACAGGATAGCCGTGGAAATAAGCCCAAGGACGACCACCAGGATAAGCTCCAGCCCCAGGGCCCAATCCGGACGATGAAGAAAGTCCCCGCTCAAAATATTGTCCATCACCGTAGCCTGGATCTCAACGCCGGGGTAGACAGGGTCAAAAGGAGTAGCCCGGATATCTTTGAGCCCGGCCGCTGAGGCACCTACCAGGATAATCTTACCCTCCAGACGACCGGCATTCAGTCGATCATTTAAAATTTCACGAGCGGAAATGTATTCAAATGACCTGCCTGGCCCGCGATAATTCAAAAGTAGCTGACCTTTGGCGTCCATGGGTATTTGTGACTGTTGCAGACGCATGAACTCGGGCCCGGAAATGCTGCTGTGTACCAGGACCTGTCCGGCACCCAGGGTGTTCAGGAGAACGGCCAGGGCCAGGCTGGGATAAAACCGTCCATTGTAGGCCATGAGCAAGGGTGCCCGGCGGATGACCCCGTCTTCATCCGGGGCCACGTTGATAAACCCGGAATTCGGTGCAGACCGGGCCAGGACGTCAATGTTGCCGGTGACCCCTTGGGCCTGGAAGAGGCTGTCCTCCAGGAGCGGGGCCTCAGGAGAGCCGACCACGGCCGCTTGCAGGGGATGCAGGTGGTGCTCCCTATGACTTTCCCTGGAGGTGCGCATGTCCAGGTAGTATCCCAGGGCGAAGGGTCCCTGGGCCAGAACATCGGCCATTATAGCGTCGTTGTCATTCAGCGCCGTGGGCAGGCCTGTGAATTCGATTTCCACATTCAGTTCGCGTCTGAGCTGGTCCCGGATTATCGCCGGTGAGGTCCGGTCCCTTTCCGCAAAAACAATATCCAGCCCCACGGAAACGGTCCCGGCCCTGCGCAGCTTATCCAGGAGCAGGGCCACCCGGTAGCGGGGCCACGGCCATTGCCCGAACTCCTCCAGGCTTTCCTCGTCCAGATCTACGATAATGATTTGTTGTGAGGCCTCGCCTGAAGATGTGAAGCGGAGCATGGCGTCATAGGCCTTGTGTTCCATCAGCCTTAAGAAAAACGGCTGAAAAACAAAAAGGCCAGCCAGAAACAGGGTGAGCAGGACACCGGTGAGCACAAGAGTCATTCGGCGGCCGCTGCCGGA
>CAYVDE010000067.1:0-16777 GCA_964450535.1 uncultured Desulfobacterales bacterium | reverse complement strand
TCGCCCAGTTTTACGGGCAGACCGAGACCGGCCCTCTCACCACCCTTCTAAGACCGCAGGATCATATCCTTGACGGCTCCAGGGAACAGCTTGCCCGGCTGGCATCCTCAGGCAAGGCCGTACTGGATTACGAGGTGAGGATAGTTGACAAGGAGGGGAAGGACGTGGCCGCAGGAGAGGTCGGCGAGATTATTGTTCGAAGCGAGGCCTCCATGAACGGCTACTGGAATCTGCCCGAAGAGACGGCCGGGACCATCAGGGACGGCTGGATCCACACAGGGGATTTCGGTCGTTTCGATGAAGAGAAGTATGTCTATATCGTCGACCGGAAAAACGACATGATCATCAGCGGCGGTAAGAATATCTATCCAAGGGAGCTGGAAGAGGTGATTTACACACACCCCGCAGTCCTGGACGTTGCCGTTGTCGGAGTGCCTGACGATTACTGGGGTGAATCCGTGAGGGCAGTAGTGGTCTTGAAGGACGGTATGAGTGCGACAGAGGAAGAGATCATATCCCTTTGCAAGGAGAATCTCGCAAGCTACAAAAAACCCAGGACCGTGGAGTTCAGAAAAGAACTTCCAAGGACGCCCACCGGAAAGATCATGAAAAAGGATATCAGGGACGAATACTGGCGGGAAAAAGAACGAAAGGTCTAGAAAGCGAGAGGTGGGCATCATGTCCTTTGATCTGACAAGAGAACAGAGAGATATTCAAAAGGCGGCGCGGGAATTCGCCGAAGGGGAATTGAAAGACGTTGCAAGAGACCTGGACAAGGAAGAGCGTTTTGACGACAGGCTGTGGAAAAAGGCGGCGGAACTGGGGTTTCTGGGCGTGTTCATCGATGAAGAGTACGGCGGCATGGGCATGGGTTATCTGGACCAGTGCCTGATCGTGGAGGAGTTCGCCCGGGTGGATTTGGGCCTGACGCACGCCATTGAGTCCACATTTTTCGGTACACAACTCATCCTCGATGTGGGAACGGAAGATCAGAAACACAAGTACCTGCCCCCCATATGCAGGGGGGAGATGAGAATGGGCATGGCCATCACCGAACCCGATGCAGGGAGCGACGTGGCCTCAGTGACCACCGAGGCGGTGAAAGACGGTGACGATTACGTTATCTCCGGGAACAAGATATTCATCACGAATTGCACCAAGGCCGATTTCATAGTGGCTCTGTGCGTGACCGACCCGGACAACGAAAAGAGGCACAACAGGTTCAGCACCATCATCGTTGAGACGGATAGGCCCGGTTACGAGGGAAATGCATTTCATGGAAAACTCTCGCTGCGGACATCCGAAACAGGAGACGTGGTCTTCAACAACGTACGTGTCCCCAAAGAGAACCTCCTCGGCCAGGAGGGCCGCGGTTTCTACAATATCATGAATTTCTTCAACCGCTCCCGGGTCCAGGTGGCGGCACTGGGCGTGGGTACGGCCCAGGGGGCCCTGGACAAGGCCATGGATCATGTGCGCAAACGACGGCAGTTCGGCAAACCCCTGGCATCGTTTCAACTGGTCCAGGGCAAGATAGCCGATATGGTGACCATGACAGAGGCCGCCAGGTCCCTGTGCTACCGGGCCGCATCCAGGCTCGATTCAGGCACGCCGGACCCCGGACTCAGTTCAATGGCCAAGTGGTATTGCGCCGAGGTGGCGGTAAAAGTGGCGGACGAGGCCATTCAACTGCACGGCGGATACGGGATCCTGGAGGAATACAATGTCGCCCACTACTGGCGCAACGCCAAGGTCCTGGAGATCTTCGAAGGGAGCAAGGAGGTGGAAAAGGTCGTTATCGCAAACAAGTGCCTGGGAAAATATTAGCAATGGCGAAACAGGATGCGCGAATTGAATTGACGGTGAACGGGAAGCGCCATGATCTCGGGATAGGAACTGGGATTCACGATGTGGCGCCTTCTCACACCCTGGCCCATACACTGAGGGACACGCTGGGGCTAACCGGCACCAGGGTTGGATGCGACCAGGGTGCCTGCGGGTCCTGCACCGTCCTGATGGACGGGGTCCCAGTGCTTTCCTGCATGACCCTGACCGTGGAATGCCGCGGGAAGAGCATCCTCACCATCGAGGGGTTGCGCGATCCCCGATCAGGCGGCCTGGATCCGCTTCAAGAGGCGTTTATCAACAAGACTGCATTTCAATGCGGGTTTTGCACGCCGGGTATTCTCCTCTCCTCAAAGGCCCTTCTTAAAAAGAACCGCAATCCGAGCGAACAGGATGTCAAAGACGCCCTTTCGGGCCATCACTGCCGCTGCATCAGCCACTATCAGGTGGTGGAAGCGGTGCTGGAAGCGGCCGGACGCATGAAAGGGTAGGCATGCCGCAATCCTTCAGACACATCGGAAACAGCACCCCAAGAAAAGACGCTCTTGGTATTGTAACCGGCGAGGCTGTGTTCATCGATGATATACGTATGCCCGGTCTCCTTTACGGCCGGGTCTTGAGAAGCCCTCATGCCCATGCAAATATCCTGAGTGTTGATACCGGGAGCGCCGAGGCCCTGGAGGGGGTCCGCGCCGTACTCACGCACAAAAACGTGCCCCAATGGAAGGGCGGCACCCCGCCCCATGTCCGGGTGCTTGATAACAAGGTCCGCTTCGTCGGGGATGCAGTGGCCCTTGTGGCGGCGGAATCCGAAGATTTGGCCTGCGAGGCCATGGATCTCATAACCGTTGATTACGAACCGCTCAAGCCGGTATTTGATGTGGAGGAGGCCCTGAGGCCGGATGCGCCTCTCCTCTACGATCAGTTTCCCGGCAATGTGATAACCCCGGGTTTTCCGGCCTATGGACCGAACTGCCTCAGCGGCCTTTTCCTGGGAGACACGGCAAAAGGATTCGCCGAGGCGGATGTGGCCTGCGAGGGGAGCTACGCGTATGAAGGTCCGTTCAACCCGCTTCCCATCGAGCCCCCCGGCGTCATTGCCCACTGGGAGGCCCCGGGGAAGCTGGTGGTATGGGCTGCGACCCAGAGCGCCTCGTGGCACAGGTTTGTCATGGTGTCCTCAATGGGGTTCCCGGATATCCGTTCCATCGCCACCCACTGCGGCGGGAGTTTCGGCTCCAAGAACTACGCGCTCCTGCCCTGCTTCTATGCCTCGGCACTGGCCCTGGCATCTCATGCACCGGTACGAATCCTCTATTCCAAGGCGGAGCAGCTGGGGGCCTTTGTGAAGAGGCCGGGGTCCAGATTCAAAGGAAAGATCGGGATCAAGAACGACGGAACGGTGACGGCTGTTTCCGGAGAGTGGCTCATGGATACGGGGGCCTTCTCGGACATGGCCCAGGCCCAGATAGCAGTTGGTCTGGGAGAGGCGCAGCTCATGCTGAGGTCTTCGAACTGGGATATCAAGACCCGGCTCGTGTGTACGAACCGCACGGCCTCGGGCGTGGTCCGCGGGTTCGGAGGACAGGAACTGGAATCGGCCCTCATGCCCCTCCTGATGGATGCCATGATAAAGGCGGATCTCGACCCGGTCGTCTTCATGAAGAAGAACTTCGTTAAACCCGGAGAAGGCTATTTCTGGCGTGAGGGCAGGTGGTGGGACTACCGGGGGGTGGACTACTCCCCTGTACTGGACCGCGGCGCCCTGGACTTTGGATGGGCCTCGAAGTGGAAGGGGTGGCTCAACCCCACTGAGGTGAAAGGGCCCGTAAGGCGTGGCATAGGTGTCATGGTCCACGGGAACGCCGATGTGGGAGAAGACGTGTCCGAGGCCTATGTCAGGCTCAACCCGGACGGTACGGCCGTTGTGCATTCCTGCGTTTCCGAGGCGGGCATGGGTCAGAGAAGCAGCCTGTGCAAGATGGCCGCGGAGGTCCTGAACCTTCCTCTCGACCGGGTCAGCATGTCGCCCCCGGATACGCTTGTAAACCCTTTCGAGTTCGGCCTGGTGGGCTCCAGAGGGACGTATGCGGTGGGGTCGGCCGTTATCCGCGCCGCCGAGGACGCACGAAAAAGGCTCCTGGAATCGGCGGCAAGGCGGTTTCACGCCAGCCCCGACACCCTGGAAACCATGGACGGCAAAGTCTTTCCGGCCCACCTTCCTGAAAACGCTCTCTCCTGGAGCCGCATCATGGGTATCACTGGAACGGTTACAGGACTTGGAAGGTTCGAGCATGACTTCACTCTGGCAAATTTCCTGGCGCTCTTTGTGGAGGTGGAGGTGGACACCGGGACCGGCAAGGCGGATGTGCTCCGTGTGCTCGCGGCTACAAATGTCGGTCAGATCATGGATCCGGCCGTGCTGAACGGCCAGTTGAACGGTTGCTTCGGTTCAGCCGGGCTGGACACGGCCCTTTTCGAGGAGACGGTCATGGACAGGAGACGGGGTTACACCCTCAACCCCAACATGATCGACTACAAATGGCGCACCTTCAAAGAGCTGCCTCATATGGAAAACGTCATTCTCGAGACGCCCATGCCCAGCCACCGTTTCAAGGGGGTGGGCGTGGGGGAGATCTCCACGTCTCCAGGCCCCGGGGCCGTGCTCATGGCGGTGTCCAACGCCCTTGGGGTCCGGGTGAAGGAATATCCCATGACTCCGGACAGGATCATCAAGGCCTATAAAGGATCCGGGAGCGACAAATGAAGGCCTTTGATCACAGGGATGCCGAAAGTTTAGAGGATGCGACTCATGCCCTGAGCGCTCTGGATGGGCGGGGGGTCCCTGTCGCCGGGGGCACGGACCTGCTCGGGTGCCTGAAGGACGGGATCCTTTCGGAATATCCGGAGACACTCATCAACCTCAAGACCATTCCGGGGCTCGATGATGTAAGAGAAGACGGAGATGCGCTTCTCGTAGGCGCCATGGCCCGGCTTTCGAATATCGCGCGGTCCGCATCAATAAAAAGGCACTGCATGGCCCTTGCCCGTGCCTCGGAATCCGTTGCCTCTCCCCAGATACGAAACATGGCCACTCTGGGCGGCAACCTCTGCCAGGACGTTCGATGCTGGTATTTTCGTTATCCCAAGTCTCTGGGAGGCCCGATCCTCTGTCATCGAAAGCTGGGCAAGGGGGCCTGCCCGGCAGTTACGGGAGACAACCGCTATCACGCGGTCATGGGGGCAAAGAAGTGCTTTGCCGTGTGCCCGTCTGACACAGCGGTCGCCTTGACGGCGCTGGATGCGCGGATCCGTATCATGGGACCTGAGAGGAAGCGTAGCATGCCTGTCCAGGACCTCTACACTGAAAAAGGCCTTTCTCTTGCGCTCGGGGAGATCATAACGGAAATCAGGGTCCCGTTTCCAGAAGAGGATGCTGTTCAAGTCTTTTCAAAATACGCACTCAGGACCTCCGTTGATTTTGCAGTGGTGAGTGTTTGTGCCGTCTTTACGGTAAGACAGAGGCGTTTTGCATCCGCCGCAATCGTACTGGGCGGCGTGGCTTCAGGGCCTCTGCGCATCACCCGGGCAGAGGAAGCAATCATTGGGCGCAAGGTCTCGGAAGAAACCGCATCAGAGGCGGGAACTGCGGCTGTTTCCGGGGCAAGACCCCTGAGCGGGAACGGATACAAGCTGGACCTGGTGAAGTCCCTGGTGAAAAGGGCGCTCCTGACAAAAGGCCCTGACCCGGTATAGTCGCGGCCAATACCAAAAAAAGCCGAAAATGCTTGGCCTCTCGCAAAGACGCAAAGAACAGCTTCCAGCATATCTATTCGCGATTTTGGCGCCTTTGCGGGAAAAAATCCTTGCAAATTTAGACACACCGTCTATATTGTATTCATTGTGTAAATAATATGGGCTGGGTGTTTCGTGGGCATAAGAGAGAGAAGGGAGCGGGAGCGGTCCGAACGGAGGGATTCCATTCTCCAGGCCGCTGTCCAGGTGTACATGGAAGAGGGCTACCATGCCACGACCATGGACAAGATCGCTGATGTTGCCGAATTGAGCCGCGCCACGCTCTATCTGTATTTCAAGACCAAGGATGAGATTTTTGTCCAGGCGATTGTCCGGCAGTCCGAATTTTTTGCAGGTCTTTTAGAAGGGCTTTACATGCGGAGGGAAGAGATAGGGGACGCCCTTCTGCGGGAGCTGTGGGGGTCTTTCAAGATTTTTTATTCCATGGATCCTTCCATCATTAATGTGACACTCTATTTTCACCAGAGCCAGATGCTCAGAAGCCTGCCGGATTCCTTGAGGCTGAAACTGGACCGGTCCGGGTCCCTCAATTACTCCTGGATGTGCAAGATTATGAAATATGGAATCGGCAAAGGGCTTTTTAGAAAATGCAACGAGAAGACCCTGGCCGAATTCATCTGGACGTCTTTTTTGGGTGTCGTGCACCTGGAAAACAGCAAAATGGCCATGGGCAGGAAAACCCACCTGGACGAGACATGGACCCTCGGGATGAGCATCCTCGAGAAGGGGGTTATGACCGGGGCCTGAAAAAACCCGGAAGGAGTTTGCCCTGCAAGACTGTTGCAGGGGGCCTCAATAACACAAGGAGGTTGAACCATGAAAGTCGATATTACACTTAATGTCAACGGAGACAGCCACACTGTGGCCGTGGAACCCTGGAAAACGCTCAATGAGGTCCTGCGGGAAGAGCTTTACCTTACAGGCACCAAGCTGGGATGCGGATCAGGGGACTGCGGGGCCTGTACGGTGATGGTAGACGGAAAGAGCGTGAGCTCCTGCCTGACCCTTGCAGTGGAAGCGGCGGGCAAGGAGATCCTGACTGTGGAAGGACTCGCGGAATCAGGGGAAAAACTGCATCCCATACAGGAGTCATTCATCGAGAAAGGGGCGATTCAATGCGGTTACTGCACCGCCGGTATGGAGATGTCGGCCCTTTTTCTTTTGAATAACAACGCCAATCCCAAGGAAGCGGACGTTAGAAGGGGACTTTCCGGCAACCTGTGCCGATGCACCGGCTACAACAAGATCGTGGAGGCTATCTCATCCGCCGCCAAGAGCATGAATAAATAATCCAGGTCCGGGGAGAGCGGGCTCCAGCCCTTCATCCCCACGAATACATCTCAAGGAGGGGAGCCATGAGTAGAGCAAAATTCGAATATTATGCCCCTGAAACCGTTGAGGAGGCATCCCGGTTCCTGCTGGATGCCGGCAAGGGGGCCTTTCTTCTGGCCGGAGGCACGGATCTGCTCGTTAAAATCAATCACGAGATGATCCATCCGAAGGCGGTTGTCAGCCTCAATGCAATCAAGGAGCTGGATTTCATTAAATTCGAGAGAAACAAGGGGCTGACCATAGGGGCGGGGGCAAGGCTCGCCGATGTGGAAGCCCATCCTGACATAAGGCGCAGGTATCCAGCAGTGGCCTATGCCGCGAGCGTGACAGCCAACACCCAGATACGAAACATGGGAACCGTGGCGGGCAATCTCTGCAATGCAGCGCCGTCCGCGGAAAACGCACCCACACTCATAGTCATGAACGCCGAGGTCGCTCTTTATGGCAGGAAAGGGGAAAGACGCCTTCCCCTGGAAGACTTTTTCAAGGGGCCGGGTCTGACCGCCCTGGAACCCGGCGAGATAATGACATCCGTTTTCGTGCCCGTTCCCCCGGCCCGTTCAGGCGCCTCCTACCAGCACATCTCCGCGCGGGGCAAGGTGGATATATCGGCCGTATGCGTGGGAGCAATGGTGCGCCTCGGCAAGGGCGGATGTGAGGACGTACGGATAGCCCTGGGCGCAGTGGCGCCGATGCCCATGAGGGCCGTGAAGGCGGAGGGCATCCTCAAAGGGAAGACGCCGGACGGCAGCCTTATTGACAAGGCGGCGGAGCAGGCCATGAAGGAGGCCAGGCCCATTTCCGACATGAGGGCCAGTGCGGGGTATCGCAAGACCATGGTACGGGTATTGACCAGGAGGGCCTTGACCGAGGCCTTGAAGCCGGCCCGAAAGAAAATAGGGTAGAGGAGGGTATGCATATGAAATCGTACGGTATAATCGGAGAGAATATTCCGAGGAACGACGGAAAGGTCAAGGCCACCGGGGCGGCGGTGTACGCGGATGACATCAAGCTGCAGGGCATGCTCCACGGGGCCCTTTTAAGGAGCCCTCTGCCCCACGCGCGGATCGTCCGTATTGACGTCCACAAGGCCGCTGCACTCCCGGGCGTCAAATGCGTGATCACGGGTGAGGACACCCCCAAAATCCGATACGGAAACTGGAGGCTGTTTCCGGCCACCCAGGACGAGTACCCGCTGGCCGTGGACAAGGTCAGGTTTATTGGTGACGAGGTGGCGGCTGTTGCTGCTGTGGATAAAGACACGGCGCGGGAGGCCTTGGAACTGATCGAGGTGGAGTATGAGGAATTGCCCGCGGTTTTTGACGTCAATGCCTCCACGCGCAAGGGCGCGCCTGTTATACATGAAGAGACCCCGACTAATATCAGCGTTGACAGGAAGATCCAGTACGGGGACATCAAGAAGGGATTTGAGGAGGCCGACTATGTCCGCGAGGACACCTTCACGGTCCACGCCCAGAGTCATGCATACCTTGAGCCCTGCTCCTGCGTGTCGCAGGCGGACCAGGACGGCCGCATAATCATCTGGACATCCACCCAGACGCCTTACATCGTCCAGTGCCTCCTGGCCTCCACCCTGGGGCTGAGGGAAAACGACATACGCGTGATAGTCCCTTATGTGGGCGGCGGGTTCGGCGGCAAGATGGAGCTGCGGCCCTGGGAGTTCTGCTCGGCGTTCATGGCGCGAATGACCGGCAGGCCGGTCAAGTTCACATTAACACGGGAAGAAGAGCTCGCCACCGGCAGGCGGCGCCATCCCATGATTCTCAAGTCCAAGGTGGGATTCAAAAAGGACGGGACCCTTACGGCCAAGGACCTCAAGATCACCCTGGACGGGGGTGCCTACAATGCAATGGGCCCTACCGCAACCTTCCTTTGTGGAAACTTCGGGGCGATGCTCTATCGATACCCCAACTACCGGTTCCTGGGGCAGCACGTTTACACCAACAAGCCCCCGGCCAGCGCCATGCGCGGGTTCGGCGCGCCCCAGTCACTGTTTGCCGCCGAGTCCCAGATGAACATGGCGGCCGAGGAGCTGGGGATCGATCCCATTGAGCTGAGGATCAAGAACGCCCAGAAGACCGGAGACACCATTCCGGACGTGGCTGTCATCTCGAGCTGCGGGTTCATCGAGTCGCTCAAGGAAGCCTCAAAGATGAGCAACTGGAAACGGAAACGCAAGAACATGAAGCCCGGGCGCGGCGTGGGCGTGGGGTGCTACAGCTTCATTTCCGGCGGGGTGTTCAACTGGTTCAATACCCAGTACCCCTTTTCCGCGGCAGAAATCAGGGCCTTTGATGACGGTACGGTTCACCTCCTCACCATGGCCACGGATATCGGCCAGGGCTCGAACACCGCTATGAAACAGATCCTGGCCGCAGAGCTGGGCCTTCGGATGGAGGACATCAGGATTACGTCGGCCGACACGGCCATGACCCCTCAGGCGGACCTGGGATCATGGGGAAGCCGGGTGACCCTGATGAACGGAAACGCCGTGATCGATGCGGCCCGGAAGATCAAGAAAGAGCTCTTCGGCGCCGTGTCGGCACGGAAAAACCTGAATGTGATCTATGAACTGGAGTGCAAGGACGGGGTGGTCTGCCCCAAGGGCCGGCCCGACCGGGGCGTCCCCTTCGGCGAGGCGGTCGCAATGGTTCAGAAGGCCAACCGGGGGGAACCCCTGGTGGCCCGTGGATCCTATACGCCCAGAGACAAGGGCTTGGTCACCCCGGCGTTCAGCTTCGGTGCCCAGGTGGCCGAGGTGGATGTGGACCTGGAGACCGGGCTGGTCAAGGTGGAGAAGATGTGGACGGCCCATGATTGCGGTACCGTGATCAACCACATGGCCGTGGAAGGGCAGCTGGAGGGCTCCATCCACATGGGGCTTGGTTATGCGCTATCCGAGCAGTTTGTAATGAAGGACGGCAAGACCCTGAACACAACCTTTCTGGATTACAAGATGCCCAATGCCATGGATATGCCTCCCGGGGAATCGGTCTGCATCGAGACCTATGAGGAAGAAGGCCCGTTAGGGGCGAAAGAGGCCGGTGAAGGACTGGTCTCGCCCACAGCTCCGGCCATTGCCGATGCTGTGTTTCATGCAACGGGATACAGGTGTGTGGATTTGCCCATTACACCTGAGAAGATACTGGATCACCTGAAGAAATAACAGGCGGCGGCTGACAATTGTCAGCCGCCGGTTTCTTTGCTTGCGCAATGCCTCCTGTGTGAGCTTTCCGCCTTTTCCGCGAACCAGGTTTCTGCGGACCGAGATGAAGGTGCAGTCTTTGAAGTTCAAATATGGAGTTTGACCGTTATCGACTCATTGGCAGCCTATTACCACCACGCAAGGCATGAAAGGGTGTGGCGTCTGTCCCAATCAATGGCGCCCAGCCAGAACACTCTACCTTTTCAGTCCCCGCGGATCATAACCAGTAACATCTTGAAGGGTGTTTCGGCCATGAGCGCATGCGGGACATTGGCCGGCATGATGAGCATTTCACCGGCTGCGACCTTCTGTGGTTGACCGCCGAGGGTGATCTTTGCCTCGCCGTCCAGTATATAGACCACTGCGTCAAAGGGAGCCGTGTGTTCACTCAGCCCCTGGCCCGAATCAAAGGCGAAAAGCGTGATGTTTCCGATATCCTTTTTGATAAGAGTCTTGCTGACCACAGAACCGGCGGCATACTCGATGGATGCCTTTAGATCGAACGCCTTGCCTTTTACCGCGTTGTCCACCTCTCCCATACGGATCTCCTTTCACGAACAGTTTGAGACGCCGGCCATGCGGTTGCCGGCCGGCGTCTCAGAGGGATATTAATTCCCGGCCATCATGGCCGCGATGTCCTCCTCCACCGTGCCTATGGGCTTGATGTCGAACTTGTCCACCAGGACCTTGGCAACGTTGGGCGAGAGGAAACCGGGGAGCGTCGGCCCCAGCCTGATCCCCTTGACCCCCAGGAAGAGCAGGGCCAGGAGCACGGCCACGGCCTTCTGCTCGTACCAGGCGATGTCGTAGGACACGGGCAGCTCGTTGATGTCGTTCAGGCCGAAGGCCTCCTTGAGCTTCAGGGCGATCACCGCCAGGGAGTAGCAGTCATTGCACTGGCCTGCGTCCAGCACCCGGGGGATGCCCCCTATGTCGCCCAGGTCCAGTTTGTTGTAACGGTACTTGGCGCACCCGGCCGTGAGGATCACAGTGTCCCCTGGCAGGTTTTGGGCCACTTCCGTGAAGTAGCTCCGGGCCTTCTGACGGCCATCGCATCCGGCCATGACCACAAAACGCTTGATGGCCCCCGACTTCACCGCGTCGATCACCTTGTCCGCCAGGGCCAGGACCTGGTTGTGGGCAAAACCTCCCACGATTTTTCCCGTCTCGATCTCCTGCGGCGGCTGGCATTTCTTCGCCAGCTCCACCACGGGCGAAAAGTCCTTTGATCCGCCCTCCGGCCTGTCGGCGATGTGTCTTACCGCGGGGTAATTGACCACGCCCGTGGTAAAGAGCCTGTCCTGATAGGTGTTGTCCTTCTTGATGGGAATGAGGCAGTTGGTGGTCAGGATGATCGGGCCGTTAAACGACTCGAAGTCCTTGTTCTGGCGCCACCATGACCCGCCGTAATTGCCCACGAAATGGTCGTACTTCTTGAACGCCGGGTAGTAGTTGGCCGGCAGCATCTCACCGTGGGTGTAGACGTCCACACCGGTCCCCTTGGTCTGCTCCAGCAGCTCCTGCATATCCTTCAAATCGTGGCCGGAGATCAGGATGCCCGGGTTCTTGCCCACGCCGATGTTGACCTCGGTGATCTCGGGATTCCCATAGGCCGCAGTATTGGCCTGGTCCAGAAGGGCCATGGTGTTTACGGCGGTCTCACCGGCCTTCATGACCATGCCCACCATCTCGTCCACTGAAAGGTCCCTGGTGGTGGAGGCCAGCGCCTCCATAAGAAAACCGTATATGTCGTCCTTTTCATGACCCAGGATCGCGGCATGATCCGCGTACGCTGCGATTCCCTTGCAGCCTATGATCAGCATCCACCTGAGGGAGCGCACATCATCATCCTGGTCGGCCGTGATGCGGACCTCGTCCGACAGGGCCTTGGCCGTGATTTCCTCCTTGTCGTCCGAGGCCCAGGTGGCGCAGTCCGGAAGAGGGCCCGGCATGTCGCCGGCCTTTTCCTTGACCGCTTCGCGAACCTTGAGGCCCTCCTTGATCCGATCGATGATAACATCGTCGTCCCAGGCCACATTGGTGATGGTGGTGAAAAGGGCCTTTAAGATGAAACGGCCCGCCTCCTTGTACACCGTACCCTGTTCCTTGAGCTTTTCACCGTAAACCGCTATGCCCTTGCAAACGTAAATGAGCAGGTCCTGAAGATCCGCGGTCTCCTCGGGCTTGCCGCACACGCCCTTGACGGTGCACCCCTGGTTCTTGGCTGTTTCCTGACACTGAAAACAAAACATGCCTTATCCTCCTTTGGTTATTGATTGACGAAAACCATTAATGTTTCAATTCCCGCCGTTTGACCGGCGGCGTTTAGCTGATAATAAGCGATCTTACACTTTGGAGCATTGACTTAAGTCAAAGGCTTATGCCCCGTATTTCGGCTACCCCATTGGAGCAATGCGTTGTCTGTAACACCGGAATCGAAATCGCAAGCCATAAGGGCTGCTCATCATATGCGTTAGGCGGATTTGCAGGCAGGGAGTAAGACCGGCTTGACCGGAGTCAAGAGATGTTCTTGATTAGAACGGCGTCCAAAGGGCATGCTTCGATGCAGTCCCAGCATGCCATACACATGTCCTGAAAAATCGCCGGCGGCTCAAAGGCGCCGTCTATCTGCTTGGCCACTTTGTGGGTGCATGCCGATGCAGCGGCGCAGATACCGTGTTCAGGGTCGCATTTCCGTGGGTTGCATAGTTCATAGTCCAACATGGCGAAGGTCTTTTTGGATTGCATGCTCATGCTCTATCCATGAAGTGATTGATCCATCGCTTTCAAGGAGGTCTCCAGCATGATCTCCGGAAGGGTGGGATGGGCATGGATGGTGTGGGCCAAATCCTTCACAGTAGCCCCTGTCTTCACGGCCAATGCGCCTTCGGCTATGAGGTCCGTTGCGTGAGGACCGATGATATGAACTCCCAACACCCGGCCGGTGCCGCTCTCCGATACGATCTTGGCCTGCCCGGCAATATCTCCCATGGCCTGTGCCTTTCCCAGTATTCTGAAAAGCACGCTGTCCGCGCGCGCATCGCTGGCCTGTTCCTTGGCCTGGGCCTCTGTCAGCCCGACGCAGGCAACCTCCGGAGAGGTGAAGACCGCACCCGGGACAGTGCCGTAATCCATGAGGGCCGCTCCGCCGCAAGCGTTTTCAGCGGCCACCAGGCCTTCCGTGGAGGCCACATGGGCCAGCATGATCTTTGAAGGCCCCAGGATGTCTCCAACGGCATACACGTCCGGGTTGCCGGTCAACATGCGCTGATCCGTCTGAACCCATCCCTTGTCATACATGTCCACGCCGAGGGAATCGAAACCCTCGATGCGGGCGGTGTTGGGGGTGCGTCCGATACAGACCAGGATCTTGTCCACCTCCTCAAAGAGCGGTCTTTTGTCCTTTTCCTTGGGGTTTTCCAGGAATGGCGACGGGCCGATCTCCACGTTCAGTCTGCCGTCTTTTTCTTCAAACCCGGCTACGGTTTTATAGAGCATGAAATTAATTTTTCGTTTCTTCATTTCCCGCTGGAGGACCTTGGAGCAGTCCTCATCCACCGAGGGCAGGGGCAGCATGCGGGATAAGGCCTCCACAATTGTCACTTTGGATCCCAGCGCCGAGAGCAGGGAGGCGAACTCACAGCCTATTACGCCCCCTCCCACAATGAGAACCGATTCGGGCACTTGCTCCAGGCACAGGGCATGGTCGCTGGAAAGAATCCTTGAGCCGTCAAACTCCAGGCCGGGCAGCTCAAAGGGGGTAGTGCCTGTTGCCAGTATCAGCTTGTCATACGGCACCTGCTCTTCATCGCCCCGGCCGGTCCTGACTGCCAGCAGACGGTTTCCTTTAATATATCCCTCTCCTTGTATGTATCTTACGCGGTTTTGCTTCAGCAGCTTCAGGATGCCGTTGCTCTGGTCGTCTATGACCCTTTGCTTCCTCTCCATCAAGGCCTGCATATCCACACGGACCTGGCCCTCTATTTTAATACCGAACGATCCGGCCCTCCCGATCCTCTCCATGAGCTCCGCAGTGGTGATCATGACCTTGGACGGAATGCACCCCCAGTTGAGGCAGGTGCCTCCCACATTTTCCTTTTCCACGATGGTCACATCGGCGCCCATCCGGGCCGCTCTCAATGCTGCGGTGTACCCGCCCGGGCCCGCTCCCACTATCACTATTCTGGGTCGGGCCCCGTTAACATGAACACTAATTGCTTTCATCCCAAAGCACCCCGTACCTAAAGAATTCCGATGACTCGATCACAGGACTCCATCAAGTCAACGAGAGAATCGTATGAGCCCGCCGGAAAGTCCTGCCCGCCAGAATCCACATCAATTCCCCGCAGGCGGGCGTCGTCGCTCAGGACATGGACCTCCAGGTCCAAGTCCATCAGTTTCCGGAGTTCCATGGGCCCGGAAGACTCTGTGACGGGAGCGCAGAATCGGACAGCCTCTTGAAGCAGGAACAAGCTTACACTGTGACCCGCATCGAGCATATCTCCGGCCGTTTGAATCGCACGCCCCGCATTGTCGGAGCCCGGCCCGCTTTTGAGAAGAAGGCCTATCTTCATGGTCAAGCCACTTTTTCAGAATATGAGTTGAAGGCCAACGGCCGCCATAAGCTCGGATACCTTGCGGTGATCAATGACTTCCAGGTCCTCCACAAGGTCATTCTCACCAAGGCCTCGTTTCTCCAGCGACTCTTTTTCAACGTAGAACTCCGCGGGCCTCTCCTTGTTTTCATACAACCCTCTTGCAACGATTTCTTCCAGGGTCTCGCTCATGGACAGCCACGGCCGCTCACCCGGATCCTGATCCGTTATGGCCAGAAAGACCCCGTCGTCGATCAAGACGAAGACCGGTCGAAACCCCATGGCAATGGCGCCGTTGGTGTGGCGAAGCCCCTCGGCCGCCTGAAAACCGCCGTAGGGACCCCGGCGGACAACAATCAGAACATCGTCGCTCATGATCTCCTCCTCTGCCTAAGGACCTACATTCAGCAGTATCTCTGTCTTCCTCAAGATTTGAAAGAGGCTCTTCAAGGTGCCTGACGGGGCGCCCTCAATGAACTGCTCCTTTCGCAGACCGCGAAAACTGAAGCAGGTTCCTCAAAGATCCACCCGAACGCCCTGGGCTATCAAGTCGGCAAAGCCCTTTTCGGCGTTCGGTACTCCCGAAGCCCTCTGCCCCTTCAAGAAGCAATAGGTGCCGTCGCCGGAACCCACCACTGTCACACGATGTCCCTTGCTGACAGCGGCCCTTGCGATCCCCAGCACGGTATCCAGGTCCTGGCCGCTGTAAGGGGATGACGCGAGCATCATGGTAATGGTTTTCATCGCCGCTTTTCCCTCCTTTCAGCACAACAGCAATTCAGAATTCCAGAGTATTGAAGGTGGCCCGCCATCCAGCAGCATCGCTTTTCCTCGCTGATTTCGAACCCCAAAATCATAAATCCTCCTCCACAAGGTATGCATAGTTCTGGAAGGTCCTTGCGATCATCAGGTCCATGGAGCTCAGGTCTTTACCTTCCTGATTGATCCGCTCGAATATCTCCCGCACTGCAGGGATGTCGAAACCGGTAATATGAATAAACGACATATTGTAGTCTGTAAAGACACGTCTCAATTGATAAAGGTTGTCTGCGATCGTTTGACAATACCCTGACTCCTTTTCAATGCCCGGGTCAATAAATGGCTCCTTGTCGAAGGCGTCCCCGAGCCGGATGAGAAAGGCTTCATTGACTTTCCTCTTGCGCCGGTTAAGTTCCTCCGCAAAGAAGAAAGTTGCTTTTGTAGCATCGAAATAAAGAGAATAGTCAAACAACTCATTGTTACGGACCTTTGTTTTCGGGCCCAGTAGAGAAACGAGCAAGGATGTGGCTCTCTGCTGGCCGTCCAAGATATATACCCATTCATTTCGCTTTTTAACATAATTATCGCTACTAAAAAGGATTATACCACCCAGCTTTCGATGTATATTAAGAAGGATGTAGGTCGTCCAGTAAAGAATACTTCCTATGGGATAAAAGCGATAGATGCTATCCCATAATTTGACGATGTCGTCCGGATGCCATATAAATTCACGCTGGAAGGATGGGATCAAGAACTCACCTTTCCTGAGGCTGGATACAAAGTCGGATATATTCATTTCTTCTGTTTTTATAAAACGGTCAACCGTGGTCATTCAGAACTCCAAAATTCAATTAAGCTACCTTGCCATTAATTGAGGAGTATAAATGATCGAGGCCTTTTTGATGGTTCTGTTGCCTCTTTTTTCTGTATTCTTTTTCAATTCTGATGAGGTTTTTATAAAATGACTCCGCATGGTCTTTCATGGCGAGGGTAGCAGCCTCTGGATCTCCGGCTAAGACAGCATCCACAATAGGTTTATGAAATCCCGGTGGGTGAATGGAGTAGGGGGGGTCGGGTTTGATTTCCTCCAGAATCGAGGCGTTCAATTTGATGAGCGAATTGACAATGGCCTCGAAAAATGGGTTCCCGCACATCTCAGCCAGGACGAAATGGACCTTGGTGGCAGAGCTGATATCCTCGGTCA
>CAYVDE010000066.1:0-16940 GCA_964450535.1 uncultured Desulfobacterales bacterium | reverse complement strand
CCCTCCTTTTCATTGTAAAGGACGATCTTCGTAACAGGCCCTACGATGCCGTCCACTGCAATGCCGTTCCTCTTCTGCACGGCCTTGACCGCGTCTCTCACCGCTTCATCGTAATAAGGAGTCACTTCGATGTTATTGAATCCGATGTCCTGAAGCAGCATCTTCAATGCAATGACGGACTCCCGGCTCGCTCCCGGCGGAATCGTTCCCTCACAGTTCAGAAAATTCTTCCAGAAGACATAGGCGTCACCGGTCCACCGCGAGTAAAGGATTTCGGTCCCGGCTCGAATTACTTCACCGCTGTCGGCCCCGCCTCTAAGAGTCACCTCGTCTCCACTAAGGCTGCTAAGGGTCACGTACCTGGGAACCACCGCTCCCGGAAGGGACAAACGCAGAACCGCTGGGACGTTCAGCTTCTTCAACAAGGCCAAATCCGCCCGGATCAAATCGGCCCTAAGCCCGTTCTGCCTCGCTGCGAACCGGAAGGCGTCCGCGCTCTGATCCATTTCGTCCAGGTAAGGGCTCATGACAGGATCTGGTGTCCACAGGCTCAAAACGGCACTGAGCGCAGCCCTGCGGGAAGACAGGGCATCCAGCCCGGTGAGGGCCCTGTCAAGAGCCTCCGGAGTTTCTACAATTGTAACCCGGGGGCCCCTTTCAACGGCCGCACCCTCCATGGCCCCGCCTTTTTCCAGACTGCCGAGGACCGGTTTGGCCGCGGGAGCAGGATCAGCTTCAACACTTTCTGCATCAGGCCCGGTCGCGGAGACCTCGGGGGTTTCAGCGGCCGGAGGGACGGGCAAAGGGGCCGCGGCCGTACTCGGAACCTCAACACCGGTTGTCTTTTCTTGTAATTCCAGAACAAAGTACCCAGCGACCGCCACCGCCAGGACCATCGCCGCAACCGCCGCCAGGGGCCGCAGGGAAAGGCCGAAGACCCCTCTCTTGACTGAACGCCGGTCCGCCAGTTCGCGCACCGCAGACCGGGCTATCCCCGCGGTCACTCTCCTGCGGTTGAGCCCGAAGGCCGTCAGCAGGGCCCTGTCACACGCGATGTTGATCAACCGGGGAATGCCGCCGCTGTAACGGTAGACGGTTCGAATCGCCGGCACGGTGAACCGGACGACCTCATTGCGGGATGCAACGCGCAGCCGGTGGAGAATGTACTCGCGGGTCTCACGAAACGACAGGGGGGAAAGGTGGCAGCTCAAAGTGATACGCTGGCCGAGCTGCCGCAGATCGTGTGAGTCAAGCATTTCCCCGAGCTCAGGCTGTCCCACCAGTATGATCTGAAGCAGCTTGCTCGTCGTGGTCTCCAGGTTGGACAGGAGCCGCAGCTGTTCAAGAACATCTTTGCTCAGGTTCTGTGCCTCGTCAATGAGCAGTATGACCTTCCGGCCCTCAGCCATTTTGCGAAGCAGAAAATCGTTCAGGGTATCTATCAGGTCCTTTGTGTTGTCGGCACTCGATTCAATGCCGAACTCGTCGTTGACGGCCTTCAGCAGGTGGATGGCATCCAGCTTCGGGTTGAAGATAAACGCGGCTTCGGTGCCCTCTTCGCTCAAGCTCTCAAGGAAGGCGCGGCAAAGGGTAGTCTTGCCCGTGCCCACCTCTCCGGTGATCTCCACAAACCCGTCCCCCTGGCTGATGGCATACGTGAGATGGGCCAGGGCCTCCTCGTGCCCCCGACTCAAGTAGAGGTAGGCCGGGTTAGGCACCAGTTGAAAAGGTCTTTCCTTGAAACCAAAGAAGTTCTTGTACATGTCGGTAACTGAGTTATCGTTCGCCGGATTGTTATGTCTTGCCGACCCCCCTTCCGGGCTTGGGGTCGGCATAGTGCCTATAATGGGCCTTCAGCCAGTTCTCGATGGCCCCCTTGTCATGGCTCAAGTCCACGCGAAGGATCCGCTTATTGGGCGTGTTCGGCCCCTTGTACACATATAGCCTCGCCTTGCGGGACAGCCGTACCGAATAAACATCCTCCACCCCCTGGTACTTGTGAATGTTCGCGCCGCGGGAGGTCAAGCTGTCCCGGTCGAACTGGACCAGCTCGTTCACGAGGTGGGAAAATATTTCGTACTGCTTGTAGTATATGGCTTCCAGGTCTTCGATTGCATAATCGGTCATCTCGGAATTCCGAAGGATGTTGCCTATAATTCTCTTCAGGCTCTCAAAGGCCTTTTTCCCTTCAGCGCCTTCCAGCCGCTCACGGATCTTGTCCCGATCCTCCTCGACGCGCTTCATCTCCTCTTCCAGGAGCGCCTGGTAGTCCAGATGTTCCTGGATCCATTTTTCCAGTTCGGCCATCTCGCGGGCCGCGTGCTCGCTCCTGCCCACGTAGAAGTCTATCATCTTGATGAGCTGTCCGCCGGAGACCGGTTTGGGGATGAAATACGTGTTCGAGAAGCTCTCCGCTTCCCGGATAGCCTCCGAATCCATGCCTGTGAGAAGGATGATGGGGACGTAAGGCACCTCCTCCCTGATAAACGGAATCGCGTCGAGCCCTGACAGCCCCGAGTCCTTGAAATGGATGTCCAGGAGGATAACGTCGATCGGGTCCTCTGTGGTCTTCAGGTATTCAAGGAGGTCCACAGGCGTGTAAAAGGACTTGAGCCCCTTCAGCACCTCGTTTCGCTCCAGGTAGAGGCGAATCGCATTATGGACCTTTTCCTCGTCGTCGGCCAGGACGACAAAATACCCTTCCGACATGGTTTCTCAGGCTCCTCGGGTTCGATTGCTCTCCCGCCTCACCGGATCGTCATTGACCGGCATCCTCAGGGTCACCCGAAACCCTTTGCCGTGCTCAGTGACTACGTTGTCTCCGCGTACGGTGAACCCCATTCGCTCGGAAAAAAATTTCACGAAGGTTGTCCCCAGTCCGTACTCCTTTTTCTTGGAGGACGGGATCGGTTCCTTGAAAATCCTGTCAAGGTGCTCGTCCTCCACCCCGCCGCCGTTGTCCGTCACCTCCAGGATCAAAGCCTCGTCCTCCCCGCGCAGGGTTGTGGACAGGTAGGGCCTAAAGGCTCGATAGGCATCGAAATCCCTTCGCATCAGGTCGATCTGTCTGAGCTCAATGGCCTTCTGGGAGTTCTTAACCAGATTTCTCAGGATCTCAACAACCTTGTAGGGGTCGCATTGCACGAACCGCCCGCTTAAACCGTTCAGGCCCGATAGACGAATATCCAATTCATATCGATTCCTTAAGGGTTCCAGATCGGAGGAGATCTCCTCGTTCACCGTCCTGCCGAGTGTTTCCACATCCAGGAGGGTCGGCTCGAATGTGAGCTTTTGCTCCAGGCCCTTGAGGTGCTTCAGAATAGCTTCCTGAAAAGGCTCGATTATTTGGTTATAGAGGTCGTTCTCCTTGCTCTCCGGCAGGTCGTTTACGATATTGTGGATCTGCGAACGCCAGGCCCCCTGCAACACCAAAAGCTCGTCTTTTGCATAGTTGGACTGTACCACCACATCCTGAGTAATTTTACGCTCCGTGACCAGGAACTCCAGGAGCCTTGTCTTCTCCTTCTCCTCCTTGGTTTCTGCGGCAAGCCTCTCCCGGGCCTTGTCGGCCGGAGACTGGAGCAGAATCATCAATAGCATGAGGATCACAAAACTTACAGATATTATGATAAAAGACCGGCTGAAAAAAAGGGATACATAAAGAGTGCCCTTGTCGAAAAGGGGTTTGGCATAGATAAACGTAAAAAAAAGATTAAAGAAAGTCACATATAAAAAGGCCGCTCTTCCGCCCAGAAGCCAGGAAAAAAAGAGGCTCGAGACCACCAGCCCGAAGGCGAACAAGACATAACGCTGCTCGTCCGCCACCAGGCGATCAAAGACAAAGAAACCAGTCACATAAACAAAAAACAGGGCAAGCGTCAGGAGGACGAACCTCTTCTTTGACGCGATGAGCTCGGTGAATATTTTTTCATAACCGCCGGATTTCATGGCATCGAATCAACCTCGCCCTGACGGACCGCGGCACGGTCCTGTTTATTGCTCCCCAGCCGGGCGAACACTTGGAAGATAATGGATTTTCGGGGACTTGTCAACGTCCACATCACAGATCAGCCCGTCTCAACAGTCCCCTGGAGCGATGGAATGAGAGGACGCTTAACTGAGGCCTCAAGCCATCTCCCGGGGATCTCAGCACCGCAAAAACCGCACCTGCCGTCCTTGATCTCAAAGGCTCCCAGAAAGTATCCCCTTCGCTCAATAATCATTCGACCGCACGCGTGGCAGTAGGTGTGTCCTCCCTGGTGGCCCGGCACGTTGCCCACATAGACGTGGTGAATCCCTTCTTTCAGAGCGATCCTGCGGAGTTGCTCCAGGACGGCCACCGGTGTGGGCGGCAGCCGGGTAAGCCGGTAGTGGGGCTGGAATCGAGTGAAGTGCAGGGGGCAGTCAGGCCCCAGTTCCTCTAGAATCCAACCGCACATTCTCCGAATCATATCGGCGTCATCCACATATGAAGGCACCACGAGTGTTGTTATCTCCAGCCAGACTCCCTGCTCGTGAAGTGTCTTGAGCGTCCGGAGAACCGGAGCCAGCCTTCCCCCGTTGAGACAGCGGTAGATACGGTCCTCAAACGACTTCAGGTTGACATTGGCCGCGTCCAGGAAGCGGGCGAGCGACAGCAGTGGGTCCCGGTTGATGTAGCCGTTGGAGACAAGGACATTGCGGATGCCGGCCTCCCGGGCTAGGCGCGCCGTGTCGAGCATGTACTCATAAAACGTTACGGGCTCGGAATAGGTATAGGCTATGGACTGTGTCCTTCGCCGGACAGCCTCTGAGACCACAGCATCAGGAAAAAGCTCTCCGTGCCTTACGTCCTCAGGCCTTTTCTGTGAGATCTCCCAATTGTGGCAGTTCAGGCAGCGAAGGTTGCACCCGGTAGTGGCGATCGAGAAGACCGGCGTGCCGGGAAGAAAATGGTTGAGGGGTTTCTTCTCGATGGGATCCACGTGAACCGCGCAGGGATTGCCGTACACCAGCGACCACAGCTTTCCCCCGATGTTTACACGGGACCGGCAGACGCTGCGGTCTCCCGGTTCGAGGACGCAATGGTTGGGACAGAGCCCGCACTCCGTGGTCCGGCCGTCCGTGGCGTAATCAAAGGCCTCGATGGACCACTTCCACGGCGTGGCCGGGCCCTCGCCCTTGAACACCTGCCCCTCAATGCTTCCCTCGCAAGAACTGCGGTTAGAGGCAAAGAGGGGACCCGCGCAGAGGAGACCCGGCACACCAAGCCCCAGGGTCCTCAGAAATTCCTTCCTCGTTATGGACCGCTCGCCGCCCCCATGGCGGAAACGCGGCCCGCCATTTTTTCCTCGAAGAGCCAAGACAACCTCCAGCGAATTGCCACTATCCCCGGATTTCCTGTTTTCATGAAACGAAAAAGACTGTTTCTCGAAAGGGCGGATCTAAGCCCGCCCGCGCGATCTGAACAGTAAAGCGATGTTGCTCAACACTTTCACAAGGATCAAGACAACGGCGGCCGTCTGAAGTCCCAGAAGGGGAATCAGCATGGCCCCGACCACAAGCGTCCCCACGGCGGCCCCTGTCAAATCGGCCGCCAGGCAGCCGGCCGCTGGGCTTCTGTCTTCGCCGATAAGCTCTGTGGCTGAAGGAAACTGGAAGCCGCAGAAAAACGAGAATACAAAACCATAGGCAAGGAACCATGAAGCGTGAATAGTTCCGCCGAAAAAGCGGATCCACACGTAGAAAGCGGCCAGGAAAAGTACCATAACCAAGTCGGAAGCCAGGAGTTTTCCTCCTCCCTTGCGCCTCAGCATGGCACCGAAAATTGCTCCTGGAAGCAGGCCCCCGAGAAAAGCCGTCACGATGGCCCCGATCTTCAGGTACACATAGCCGTGGAGCACCTGAAAGGAAAATATCACCAGCATTTCAGCGCCCATTGCCGCAAAGCCGGTGGTAAAGAGCACGAATTCTTCCCTCTTCAGAAACACCAGGTAAATCAAGGTGAAAACCGCCAGACCCAGAAGAAACGGGCGTGGGGAACTGCCGTGCAGCAGAAACCACTCCAGGAAAACGAGGTTTATGACAGTGGGTTGAAAATCCGTGTTGACATGCTCACGCCCATGGACCGCGGCCTCGAGCATGGTGACCCTCTCATCAGTCGCATCTCCTTCATAATAGCCTGATATATATACAGTTTCAATGGATTTCGCATGAAGCATACCCGGAATGTCCCTTGAAAGGGGACCGTTTCTGCACAGAAAAAAAGCCCTGGTTCCCGGGATCGCCAGTACATCGCTGAAATGCAGGCGGGCCGTGCCCGCGATGGAAGAAATCTTTCTTCGCATGAGGTCCGTCAGGTGGTTGGGGTAGTAATCCAGACTGAAGCAGACGACTCCCTCTTTTGTCAAACTCCGCCTTGCCATGAGGAAGAACTCATCCGTGAAAAACCGGTTCAGCTGAAAGGTATCCGGATCCGGCAGGTCGAGGATAATGGCGTCGTAGCTCTTTTCCGTCGTCCGAATATAGTGCCTTCCATCGGTGTTCTTCACTGACACGCCGGGGTATGGTTTGAGCAGGCCGAGTTCCCGCGCGTTGCGTGTCAGGTTCGGGTCCAGTTCCACATAGTCAATACTCTTTGGATTATGCTTGCGGACTTCCTCCAGTGTTCCGCCTATACCTCCGGACACCAGAAGCACGTCTCCTACGCTTTGGAGCTGGCTGAGAGGGTAGTGGACCTTCTCTTCCGTGGATGCTATGTCCGTTCCTGCCGGCAGGGGGACACCCGATTCCCAGAAGATATATTCACCGTCCTCCTTTGTTATCACGATCCGGCCGTAAGGGGATTCATCATAACGGACGATCTTCCCGGCCCCACGCTCGAGGCTTTTCATTTCGAACCCCGGGCTCAATCCCAGGTAAATGAAGATGCAAACCGGCAACACAAGGATAACCAACAGAAAAGATCGGCGTATTGACGCCAGGAGAGCCAGCCCAACGGCAAGAAGCAGGGAGGAGGTCAGGACCACGATGGTGAACGGCTTCAGCCAGTAGACAAGAAAAAAGCTGAACAACACGCCGCCCGCGATGTCCCCGATACTGTCAGTGATGTACAGCCCGCCTGAACTCAGGGGGCGGTCCTCTTCTCTGAGAACTCCCAGGGCACAGGGCAGGATGAAACCGACCATCAGGCAGTAGGGCGCGGTGGTGACGAGCACATAGCCGAATATGGCATAGAACCCTGGGGAGCTGCCGTGAAGGAACAGCTCTTCCCTGCCCCACCTAATCGCGAGCAGTTGCAGCAGAGGCCACAACCCGAGCACGACACACATGAATCCATAGAATCCAGGTCCCGGTCGCTTCAAAGGCTTGGCCGCCAGGCTCCCGAGGCCGGTCAGCAAAAGCCAGCTGAAAAGCACCAGGGAGATGGTGATCTCGTTCCCATGAAACTGGGAAAGGAATTCGCGGACGGTGAGAAGCTGAACAGGAACGGTGGAGATCCCGGCCCCGATAATCGTCCAGAGAATGAGGGGGCGTAGATGGCGCATTCGAAGTCCGCTTTAAAGCGCCGGCTGTCCCGCGGGACTACTCTTCGAAGGCCTGAACCTCGTAGGTAAAGACCTCCAGCGGATCCTTCCTCCAGGCGTCTCCGTCGAGGCCGGCCTTCAGGCAGAGATGGGTGAGGAACTCATTCTTGTCCGGGAGCTGCTCCCAGACCTGCGGGAGAAAGGTTGACTGTTTCATGCCTTTTCGGATGATCACGCCGTCAACGCCGGGCTTCAGCTTGTTCAGGAGATCCTCCGGTGTATCGTAGTACAGGGGCCTGGGGTCCGAGAGAATAGAGACTTCCACGCTGACACGTTCCCACTCTTCCGCTGTAAGCGGCCGAAACCGGGGGTCTGCAAAGGCGGCGTTGAGGGCGTTTTTCTTTACCCCCTCTACAACGGACTCACTGGGTATGATGTGCCCTATGCATCCCCTCAAGCCCCCGTTGATGGTCAGGGTGACGAAGGTCCCGCGCTTGTCCTGGAACTTGGGAGGCATATCCATGCCCTCCTCAGGAGAGGCCCCGCCCCCGAAAAGCTCCGTCTCGATCGTTTTCCTGGCGAGGGTGATGAGCTCTTCACCTTCCTCCCTGGTCAACCGGTCCCTCTCCGTCATCGGTCCCTCCTCATTTTCCATCGCGGTACGGGTATCCTCCCCGGATTCAACCGCCTGTGCCGTCACCACTCCCGAATGCCAGGCCGAGCCCAAGATGAGCCAGGCCGAGAGGACGTACGCCAGGGCCGTTCGGCCGCATAAAGCAGGCCGGCGAAAAACCGGCTGGGCGCCGGGCTTTTCTCTGTTGGGTATTTTGCATGGAACATCGCATCGACGCAGGTCCATTCACTCCATATTATTCGGAATACCCATCAATTTCAACGGGAATCGGCCTTCCCGTTGAAAACAGCCCCGCATCGTTTTCGATGCTAGCCCTTTTTCTTCACTTCCGCTATCTCCTCGGCACTCAGGACCTTGTCGATGTCCAAGAGGATTTTGACATCCCCTTCCATTTTGGCCATGCCGAGGATGTAGCCCGTATCCAGATTGGCGCCGAACGACGGTGAATCCTCAATATCGCCCCCCTTTATGTTCATCACCTCGGACACCGAATCCACTACGATGCCGGTCTGCACCGTGCCGTTCTCACCCGAGATCTCCACCACGATGATGCAGGTCCTCTCCGTGTAACCGATCTCCTCCATCCCGAACCTCAGGCGGAGATCGACGACCGGGATGACCTTGCCTCTGAGATTGATCACTCCCTTGACAAATTCCGGCGTCTGGGGGACCGGCGTTATGGGCATCATCCCTATTATCTCCTTTATCCTGAGAATGCCGATGCCGTATTCCTCCTCCGCTAAGGTGAAAGTGAGATACTTTCCCTCCCGGTCGGTCTTGCTCTCCAATTCCTGGTTTACAGCCTCTGCAACTCCTCTCATTTTAATACCCTCCTTTTCTTGAATCGGGGTTCAATCATCGTTTACTGTGGTTGTCCAGTACATGCCGGATAGTGCAAAGCATTGATCCCATGTCATAGGGTTTGCGTATAAAGCCGCAGGACAACCCCTTGAGCAGGGCCTCCTCTTTCGACGGAGAGTAACCGCTCGCAATGAGTACTTTGGCCTCCGGGTTGATTTCGACAAGGCCCTTGAGACACTTGCTCCCACCCATTCCCGGCATGATGAGGTCCAGAATTACCAGCTTGATCCGCCCGGAGTGCTTTCCGTATTCAGCCAGGGCCTCCTCCCCGTCACAGGCGATCAGGACTTCGTAACCGAATTTTTCGAGTATTTCCCTTCCCAGTTCCCGAACGCTTACATCGTCATCCACCAGCAGGATCAATTCGTTTCCACCAGGGAGCGGGTCCTGGACCGGCGATACCTCCTGCAAGACCGGGCCCCAGGTCGCCGGGAAAAACACATTGAAGGTCGTGCCTCTTCCCGGGTCGCTTTCACAGGTTATGAGACCTTGATGGTTTTTTACGATACCGTAGACCATGGCCAAGCCGAGTCCACTGCCTTTCCCGGCGTTCTTGGTGGTAAAAAACGGTTCAAACACGTGTTGCATAAACTCCGGATCGATCCCATGGCCCGTATCCGTGACCCTGATCCGGACATGCCGGCCGGGTTTCGCCCCCATGTGCCGATCGCAGAACTCTTGATCCAGATGTATGCTGCGAGTCTCTATTCTGAGTGTGCCTCCTTCCGGCATTGCATCGCGTGCATTCAGGCAAAGATTCATAAGGAGTTGCTCGATCTGGGCGGGGTCAACCCTCACCGCATCCGGCGGCTCTTCCAGATCCAGTTCCAGCCTGATCATCTTCGGGATGGTCCTCTCCAGAATCCGGTGAAGATTCAGGACAATGCTGTTCACACAAGACGGCCCTGAGCCGCTCTTCACCCTGCGGCTGAAAGCGAGAAGCTGTTCAGTCAACTCGGACGCGGAGTGGGCCGCACGCTGGATCCCCAGGAGTTCCTGGTAGTCAGAATCGCCTTCCTTTCTTCGAAGAAGCAGGAGGTCCGTATACCCTCCTATCGCCTGAAGAAGGTTGTTGAAATCGTGCGCGATGCCGCCCGCCAATGTCCCGACCGCCTCGAGCTTCTGGGCCCGCAGGAGTTGGGCTTCCAGGCGTCTCGTATCGGTCACGTCAATTCCCGCCATGAATAGGGAATCCAAAGACCCGTCTGCTTTGAGTATCGGAACTCCTTGCCAGTGTACGAGAAAATCGCGGCCGTCGGAGGAGATGACCTTGCTCTCGGTCTGTACCGGGCGGCCCTGCGACACAATTTCCTCCATCATGGCTGCAACGGCTTCCTGATCCGATTCCGGAACAAAGGTGGACAGGTAGTCACTCCCCAGCACTTCTTCCCGGGTGTAATCAAGCGCCTCAAGCATGGCCATGTTCATCATGATAATCCTCCCTTCCCCATCCATTCTTGCTATGAAGGAGGGAGAGGCTTCTATCAGGGCACCCGTTAACTTCTGCTCCCTTTGCAGGGCCTCTCTGGTCTTCTCGAAATCCGTTACATCGGTTGCGACCTCGACCACTCCGATGGTCCTGCCGGCATGGTTTCTAATAACACGGCCGACGCGCCTCCATGTCCTGCCGTCTCCGGTGATGTGGTTCCGGATCCTAACAACATCCTCGTCGCTTTCCATAGGACAGTTCCTGCACGGTGTCGACCGGCCCTGCCAAACCTCGTAGCAGTGCATGCCGATCAGCCGATGCCGATCAATCCCAAGAAGCCGTGAGGCTGCGGTATTGGCCCAGAGAATGCGTAAGGACGCGTCGTTGTAAAAAATCGGCTCCGGCAGGCTGTCAAGGATTGCCTCCTTGCGTCCCGATGAATGACTCAATAAGGACTCAAAGCGCTTATGTTCGATAAGTGCTTTCTCTATGCTGGACAGGCGCTCATGGAGCTCCATATGGAGCAGGGGCGGTTCTGTGGTGCGCTGTTGTCCGTTGTTGATCTCCATGTTTCGGCCCGTTCGGGGGGAGGGTCCATGCAGCAAGCGCTCAAAAACAATTTTCCGTGAATTGGAGTTAGCAGAATTCGTGCCTAAAGCGAGAGACGGGGAATAAAAGAAGTGATATAAGCCACTTTGCGCCCAGGCGCACTTATTGTCTCCGAAGCTGGCTCCCCCCCGGCCGCACTGTGGACAAGAGCTGTCAAAAGGTTGACTGTACCTGCAGAACTGTATTAGTACCATACTCCTGAAAACCTGTCAGAAAAAACAAGAGGTGTTGATGTTGGGATAATCCAAATCGAAATCGGGATCGGGATCGGGATCGAAAGAGAATAAAAGGAGACTCCATGGAGAGCATAAAAAAGCGGGCGGCCCGGGCAAGGGCCGTTTATGAACGTCTTGACCCCATGTATACACGCGCCAAGACCGCTCTTCGCTTCGAGAACGCCTTTCAATTGCTCATCGCCACCATCCTGTCCGCCCAGTGCACTGACAAGCAGGTCAACCAGGTGACGCCCGGGCTTTTTCGCAAGTACAAAGGGCCTGAGGATTTTGCGTCCGCATCGGATGAAATCCTTCAGGAAGACATTAGGCCTACCGGTTTCTTTCGCAACAAGGCCACGTCAATAAAGAGATGCAGCCGAGCCCTGCTGGACCTGTACGAGGGAAAAGTTCCGGGCACCATGGAAGAGCTTCTTCAACTGCCCGGAGTCGGCAGGAAAACAGCAAATTGCGTCCTGGGAGCGGCCTTTGGCGTGCCCGGCGTTGTGGTTGATACACATGTCAAGAGGTTGGCGCTTCGGCTCGGCCTCACCGAAAGCCAAAATCCCGACAAAATCGAAACAGACATCGAGGGACTGCTCCCCCAGGAGAAGTGGCGAAGATTTTCAGACATCCTGATTTACCATGGGAGAGCTGTGTGCAAGGCTAGAAAACCTGACCACCAAAACTGCGCCGTTCGCCCTCTGTGCCCCTCGGCAGACCTCTGATTCGGTTTTATATCTCCATCGATTTCGATCCCGAAGAAACCAAACAGGACGCTCATGCTTCGCGCCAGCGCTCCTTGTTACAATACTTATGAAAAATCGTACTTAGGCCCGGCATGTGGGGTGCAGGGATCAGGTGGGGTAATGGAACTCCGCGTGAAGGAAGGTGTGGTCCGAGGGTTTCTCAAGGAGCCTGGCATTTACGTCGATGCGGGCACCGATCGAGGTCTCGGCCAAGGGCGGGGTGGCAAGAATGTAGTCAATGCGCCATCCCAGGTTTCTCTTGACGCCATTGGGGATGCGGTAATCCCAGAAGGTATAAACCCCCTCTCCCGGCTCATGCCTGCGCAGGACGTCCACCAGGCCCCAGTCCAGGAACTCCCTGAGAATCGTCCTCTCCTCCGGGTGGAAACATACCTGGCCCTCGAGCCCTTCGGGGTCATGAACATCTCTCGGCTCGACCGCAACGTTGAAGTCGCCTGTCATCAGCATGGGGTCTGCCGGGGTATAAACGGACCGTACGTGCTCCAGGAGCATCCGGAGCCATTGCAGCTTTTTTTCGAACCGCTCCGACCCGACGGCATATCCCTGGGGGACATACACATTGATGAATCGAACGGGCCCGGTCTCCAGACTTATGAACCGCGCCTCCTCGTCAGGGCCCTGATCGCCCAGATCGACCCGTACGTCTTTCATGGGAAAACGGGACAGCACGGCCACCCCGTTGTAGGACTTTTGCCCTCTGTAGGCGACCTTGTATCCGGCCTCCTCGAACGGCCCGGCCGGAAAATCCTTGTCCTGGACTTTTGTCTCCTGAATACCGATGACATCGGGACGTTCCCGCTCCAGCCAGTCAAGAACAATGCCCATACGGGCACGGATGGAGTTGGCGTTGAAGGTGGCTGCTTTGAGTGTCATGGCAGTGAGGCCGGCTCATGGTCAAGGGGTTGAATTACTGGCATTGTTCCTGCGAAGATGTGTGCGGCGCCCCTATTTGACAGGACTGCCGGGCACGGACTTCTCATCCGGCATTAAGAGGTGCACGCCGGAGTCGTCTTCAGCGGCTAAAACCATGCCCTGGGACTCCACGCCCATGAGTTTTGCGGGTTCCAGGTTGGCAAGGAGCACGACCTGCCTGCCCACGAGTTCCGACTCCGCATAGTGCCCCTTTATTCCCGCCACAACGGTCCGTTCCTCCCCGATGTCCACTGTCAGCTTCATCAGCTTCCTGGAGTCGGGGATGTCCTCAGCCCGAAGCACGGTACCTACTCGAATGTCGAGGGACTGAAAATCCTTGAAACTGATTTGTGGCGCCTGGGCCTCGGCCTTTGCGGTTTCAGCGGCGGATTCCGCCTTTTCCTTTGGCTTCCCTTTGGATTTCGGCCCCGTGGCCTTCGCCCCTCCCATCTCCACCCGTGGAAAGAGCTGCAGGGCCTCTCCAAAACCGTTGCGGCTTCCACCTCCCCAGTCCCTCAAGTCATTCAGGGTGAGTTCCAGGCCGCGCCTCCTCATCCCGAGCATTTCCTGAAGGGTCTCGGCCGTCCCCGGCATGAAGGGCCAAATGAGCCCGGCGACGATCCTCAGCGGTTCGATAAGGTGATGCATGACCGTGGCAAGGCGGTCACGGTCGGACTTTGCGAGGACCCAAGGGGCCGTGGTATCTATGTACTTGTTCAGCTTGCCTATCAAGTCCCATACGGCCATAAGGGCCTTGTGAAAACCCAGGGACTCCATGTGACCGGCATAGATGTCGATAAGGCTCAGTGCACTCGAACGCAGTTCGTGGTCTTCAGTCCCTGGTTCCCCGGGCTCCGGCAGGTCTCCCTTGAAATACTTTCGAACCATGGTAAGGGTCCGGCTGGCCAGGTTGCCCAGGTCGTTGGCCAGGTCGGCGTTCAGCCTCCCCACCAGGGCCTCCTCGCTGAACTCCGAGTCCAAACCGAAGACCATCTCTCTCATCAGGAAATATCTGAAGGCATCCAGTCCGTAAACATCCACAAGGTCCAGGGGACGGACCACGTTGCCCAGGCTCTTGCTCATCTTGCCGGCGCTGACCTGCCACCAACCGTGGACGTTGAGATGCCTGTAAGGCTCAATACCCGCCGCCTTTAGCATGCACGGCCAATAGATACCGTGAGGCTTCAGGATGTCCTTGGCTATCAAGTGCTGAGCCGCAGGCCAGAAACGCTTGAACAGGCCCCCGTCCGGGTATTCCAGGGCGGAAACATAGTTGATAAGGGCGTCGAACCAGACGTAGGTCACGTAGTCTTCGTCAAAGGGCAACGTAATACCCCAGGTGAGCCGGGTCTTGGGCCGGGAAATGCAGAGGTCTTCAAGAGGCTCCCTTAGGAAGGACAGGACTTCGTTCCGGTATCTTTCAGGCCGTATGAAATCAGGATTGGCCCGAATGTGGTCGATGAGCCAGTCCTGGTAGCGGCTCATCCTGAAAAAGTAGTTGGCCTCCCTGATCTCCTGCGGGGGCGTCTGATGATCCGGGCACTTCCCGTCCTCGAGCTCCCGCTCGTTATAAAACCTTTCGCACCCGAAGCAGTAAAGTCCGGTGTACTCGCTGAAATAAATGTCCCCTTTGTCGTTGACCGTATCCAGTATCCGCTTCACGCAGTCCATGTGGCCGCGCTCAGTGGTACGAATGAACCGATCGTTCGCTATGTTGAGCCTGGGCCACAGGGCCCGGAAGAGGCCGCTCACCTCGTCCGCGTAGTCTGCGGGGGAGGTCCCGGCCTTTTCAGCGGCCGCAACAATCTTGTCCCCGTGTTCATCCGTGCCCGTGAGAAAAAACGTCTCGCGTCCGGCGATTCGATTGTATCGACTGACAACGTCCGCGACAATCGTCGTATACGCGTGTCCGATATGCGGTTCTGCGTTAACGTAATAAATCGGAGTTGTAATATAGAAAGGATCGCTCAATATTCACCTCACTCCCTTGGTCTCCTCCTGGGTTTCCTGTTTTTCAAGACATCGTCCGTCGAGATCTCGATTTCTTCCCCCGAGTCGAGTACCACATTCAAGACCTTCTTGAGGAGATTCTGCCGAATCACCTTTCCCTCCCCCTCCGAGGTCTTAATGCGCTTGCCTATCTTTGGTATGTTTTTACCGGTCTCGGCATAATAAGCATGCTCATAGGTGAGGCAGCACATGAGCCTCCCGCACATGCCGGAAATCTTGGACGGATTAAGGGACAGGTTCTGCTCCTTGGCCATCTTGATGGAGACAGGAGAAAACGCCTGAAGAAAAGATGAGCAGCAGAGCTGCCTGCCGCATCCGCCCAGTCCCCCGAACATCTTTGCCTCATGCCGAACTCCGATCTGCCTCATCTCGATCCGGGTTCGAAAACGGCGGACCAGGTCCTTGACCAGTTCCCTAAAATCCACTCTGCCGTCGGCGGTAAAATAGATCATTATTTTGCCGCCGTCGAAAAGACGGTCCACGGCGACCAGACACATGGGTACGGACAGTGCGTGGGTCCTTTCCCGGCAGTAACTGTACACCTCCTCCTCGAGATCCCGCTTTTTGCGGAACTTATCAAGATCGTTCTCATTGGCGAGGCGGGAGACCTTCTTGAGGGGCCTTTGGGGCAGGTGCTGACCTTGCGTGCGGGGCTCCGTACAAACAAAGCCCAGTGCCGACCCGTTGTCAGTATCGACGAGGACATGATCACCCCTTCGAAGGACGAAGTTTCCTGCATCAAAGTCGTAAACCCGCCCATGCTTAATAAATTTAATGCCTACTATTTTGCCCAATACAGTAATCCATCTTATGGCGTTCCAGGATGGCCTCCGGGGATTTACCCCAAGGGTGCGGCCTCCCGGCCCGAGATTAATTCAGGGCGGCCTTTTTAAGCGCCAGCAAGGTGGTTTCCATCATGAGTTCCAGGTTCCTGGAACGGGCAAGGTCTTTTTGCGCCCTTTCCAGAATCAAAAGGCTCTCGATCAGCCCGTCTATTGTATAAGTCCCGGATAGCTTTTTCAATGCCCCGTCATCATCCCCCAGGACAAGAAGTTCCCGGGGGCCACGGGACTTGATAATGAGCATGTCGCGGAAGCAGGTCTTCCAGAGTCCCAGGACGCCGTTCAGTCCCCCTTCGTCCTCGTCTTCCGGTTCCCCGGTCCGTTTTTTTTCCTTCTGAGCATACCCGGCGGCGGTACTGAGTATCTCAGGAGGCAATTGTGCGGGAAGCCGCATGATGTTCTCCAGGTGATACAACCTGCGATCTCCCAACTCACTGCTTTCAGCCATGCGAAGGGCCCGTCCCACACTCCCTTCAGAAAGCCTGGCAAGGACCGCCGCGGTGCTTACCGGGATCCCGTTCAACTCGTGTAGCCAGGCTGCAAGCGATTCCGCCGGGACCGGGCGAAACGACACCCTCTGGCACCGTGACAGGATCGTGGGCAGCAGGTCATCCTTGTCCAGGGCTTCTAAAATCAGGATGTTTCCGGGGGGCGGTTCCTCCAGGGTCTTGAGAAATGCGTTTGCAGCCTCGGGGGTCATGTCCCCGGCCTGCTCGATAAGGCTCACCCTGTACATACCGGATACGGTCTTGTACCCGATCCGCCTTGTCAATTCCCGGATCTGCTCAATCTTGATTACGCGTCCGTCCGGACGGATCCATTCGAGATCAGGGAAATTGCCCCCGGCAATCTGACGGCAGGGTACGCAATGCCCGCAGCCGTCTCCATCCACCGGGGCCAGGCAGTTTAGTACCCTGGCGAATGCAAGTGCCGTCGTGGTCTTGCCGACCCCTGAGATGCCGGTAAACAGGTAGGCATGGGGGATCTTCGTGCCCGATACGACGTTTTTCAACAAACCAACAGCGGCTTCCTGTCCTATGATCTCGGAAAAGCCCTTGATCCGGGCTCCTTCCATCCCGGTCGTCTCCCGGTCCATGAATACCTCTTCTGCCTGAACTTCACCACCACCACCTACACCACCACCTACACCTACACC
>CAYVDE010000065.1:8527-17060 GCA_964450535.1 uncultured Desulfobacterales bacterium | reverse complement strand
AGGCATGACGCTTGCGCCCGCTACATGAAGGAGTGCCTGGCGTCCCTGGAGCGGAATGTGCCGGCACTGGCACGGAAATAGCCCGGGTATGTCATCGCCTGCCGGCTTCAATCACGCTCGCACAGTTCGACCAGGACGCCGTTGGTCTCCTTTGGATGGATGAAGGCTATGCGGGCGCCGCCGGCGCCTTTTCTGGGCTCCTGATCGATCAGGCGCACGCCTTTTTCCTTGAGCTCGGTCAGGGCCTCGTCGATGTTTTCCACGCGATAGGCTATGTGCTGTATTCCTTCACCCCGCGAGTCGATGTACCGGGCCACGGGCCCGTCCGGAGCGGTGGACTCCAGTAGCTCCACCTCGCTGTCCGTGATGGGGATGAAGGCTACTGTGACCTTCTGGTCCGCCACGGTCTCCGTACTTTGAATGGGAAGCCCGAGCACATCCGTGTAAAACCGGCCCGCCTGCTCGATGCTCTTGACTGCAATGCCGATGTGGTCGATGTGTTTTACCTTCATTCCGCCTCCTTGGTCGCAATTAGGTCGCCTCAATTACTCACCACCAAGCTCACGAAGAAAGAATAGAAACACTTCGTGATTTTGTGGTGAAATAACAAACTCGAATTTGTGTGGGGCTTTTGATTCAAAACGACAGGGGTATCTCTACACTCTTTCCGGAAAGGCTGTTTGTAACCAGAAGCTTGCCCATATCTTCGCGCTTCAGTTGCTCTGCGGCATTCATTAACTCAATACCATAAACGGTTCCGTCAGACGCCATATCGACAACCAGCTCATCACTTATCCGAATAGCTTCAACTTCAGAGCCTTTTTCTTTAAAACGGATATAGGCAATGTTGGCTTTTGGATCATAGGTAAATCTCATGATGATGCCTCCAATTAAAAAAATCTCGTGATAACGGTTATTACGAGCCAGTCATCCCCTTCCTTTACACAATAGGCCTCCACTTGTTTTGTCCTGTATCGCTTACCGCACCATTCGCTTTCAAATGGGAAGTTTCGGCGAAAACCGGACCTGCTGAATTTTGCGGGAAAAGGTTCTCCATTCCTTACAGTCGAAAAAACCTCCTCTTCTGTAGCGCCCCTTTCGATAAGCCTTTCCTGGGCATGAGGATGGAAGCGAATATTCATAACCCGTATGTCTTACTCCGTACCAAGGGGCCCTGCCGGCACTTGCCTTTGAGGGAGTGGATGTCTATATTGTATTGAAGCTACTCAAGATGACAGGGAGACTGCTTCAGCATCCATTTTTGTGTAACACAACAACGCTTTTTAGACCAGAGGTTTCAGCCATGACCTACGGGCCCTATGACTTAATGCCCCCTGATGTTAATGCGGAAGGGCAAAACGGTGACCCAAACCGGGATTTTGATCAGTTCGAGGCCACGGAACTCTACTGCCCTCAGTGCAGGGCCGCGGTGCCTGTGCGGAGATTCCTTCTCCTGGTCCTTCCGGAAGGCGACAAGTACGAGTACAGGTGTCAATACTGCGGCACCCCTGTGGGCGACAAGCTGGACAAGTCCGGCGACTTCTACGGCGTGCTGCGGAAATGACCGGACCCTCACCCCTAAACCGGGTCGTCTTCATAGCCATGGACCTCCCCCTGGACAACGACGCAAATCTCAGGGAGAGAATGACCGCGGCCGAGAGACGTGCCGAGCGCCAGGCGCCCAGGTACCCCGGTCTGGACCTGCCCTCGCTTCAGCGCGGTGTTCACCATAACCTCCGTTCTCTTCTCCTGGAGGTGGACGGCCGCTACATGGACCTCCTGGATCTCATGAACCATGTCGGTAACGGCCGCAGGCCTGTCCGGCTGACCCCGGAAAGCGTGTCCTCTTATTATACCCTTGCCACCTCCGTGACCCTGAACGGGATCTACATGTATCAGTTCCTCAGGGCCGAGGGCTTCGATCCCCTGATCGTCCAGAACTATTCCCTGGCCGATATTTCGGAGGTCCTGGCGGACAAGCCCCTGGCTGTCTGTATATCCTCCAATTTCGTGTATATGGAAGACATCAAGCGGATGGCGGGGGAGATCAAGGCCCTGGATCCCTATGTCCCGGTGGTGGCGGGCGGCATGCTGGTCAAGAAGGTCCTGGAGGAGGGTGAGGCCCTGGGCGCCGAGGCCCTCTCCTATTTGGAGGGCTTTCGCGGCCTTGTGGACGCATTCGTGGTGGAGGCCCAGGGCGAGCAGACCCTTGTCCATGTTCTGCGGGCCCTTCAAAGAGGAGAAGGGTTTACGGGCCTTCCCAATCTGGCGTTTTACGGGAGGGACGGCCGGATGCGTTTCAGCCCCAGGCGGCCCGAAACGCTCCACATGGATGACACGGCCGTGGCCTGGGACGAGGTCCCCGGGGAGTACCTGCGCCCGATTCTACCGGTGACCACCAGCCGGGGATGCTCCTACCGCTGCCGGTTCTGCACCTACCACTGGCTTTTTCCGCGTGTCACCTTCAAGTCCCTGGACGTGCTTAAAGACGAGCTGAGGCGCATCGCGGGTCTTGGCTTTGTCCGCCATGTCCGGTTCACGGACGACAACTTCACCGCCAACCGCAAGCGGCTGGTGACTGTCCTCGAGATGATGATTAAGGAGGGTTTTCCCTTTACCTGGTCTTCCTTTGCAAGGGCGAGCGCCCTGAATCCGGAATTGGTGAAGCTCATGAAGCGGGCCGGTTGCGAGTTCGTGGACATGGGAATCGAGTCCGGAAGCCCGGCCATCCTCGAGAATATGGACAAGAGGCTCGATCGGGACCAGTCCCTGGCGGCGATTCGAATGCTCAACGACCACGGAATCATCGGCCGGGGGAGCTTCATAGTGGGCTATCCGGGGGAGACCCAAGAGACCTTCATGGAGACCGTGGACCTGATCCGTAAAAGCCGCCTTCCATATTACCAGCCCTACCTTTTCTACTACTCCAGAAACACCCTGGTACACAGGGACCGGGAGGCCTTCGGGCTCGAGGGCCTGGGTCTTGCGTGGCGTCACCGGACAATGGATTCAATGGAGGCCTCGGCGCTCATGGCGCAGATGCCCCGCCTTATAGAACCCGGCCTCACGGACGGCCAGACCTACATCGAGGAGATCTACAAGCTCCTTCGGGGGAAGGGCTATCCCCCGGAGGAGATCAAAGAGCTTTTTCAACTAAAGCGGGAGATGTTGATGGCGCAGGACGCCAACGATCCAGGCGCAAAGTCGGCCCTTGCTCGAATGGCGGCAATTGTCCGTCAGTCAAAGAACCGCTCCAGCATCTGAATCCTCTCCAGCAGCAGCAGGTGCCGTCCCGCAACTTCCATGTCCCCTCCAACCAGGGCCGTCAGGATTTCCGGTCTCAGCATCGGCGCAAAGACCTGTGGAGGATTTTCAAAGAGCGCAAGGATGCGGGCCTTTCTCCGCCCATCCCGCCCGCGAAGGCTCTCCTCGGGCAGTGCCTTTGTGAGATAGGGAGCCATGCGCACAGGGTCCTTTTCGTTTGTGGACGGGATGTTCGCAAGGCCCGGCCGTGCCAGTTCCAGCAGGTGCCTGTAGATGGAGCCTTCCATCCGTCCCTTCAGAGGGAGGGACAGGGCCAGGCTGACCAGGCCGGGGTCGCAGAAGGGCAGGTGCACGTCCCCTTTACGGCCGAACACCAGGCGAACGAGAGGGGCTATGGCCCGGCGGCTACGGTTCCTCAAAAAGAACATGGAAGCCGTTTCCCTGTGTTCGATCCTGCTCAGCTCCTCCTTCAAATCCTCCCATAGTTGCCCGGCGAACTCTTCCAGGACCTCGGGCCGAAGCACTGATCCCCACACCTGGATTTCGGGGGTGTAGGTGTTGAAGCCCTGAAGAAATCGGTTGTGAAGGATCCGGCAGACGGCCCACCGGTCCTGTTTCTCCTGTGCCTCGGCAAGTTGGTCGTCCATGAACAGGCCCCGGACGAGAATGTCGCCCAGGAGGCCGTCCAGGAGCAGGCAGCGGTCTTCCGGGACCCGTTCCGCCATTTCAAAGGCCCACTCGTGAAACCAGGTGGACCAGTCCAGCATGGCCGAGCGATGCACAAGGTTTCGGGGATCCCTGTAGGAGGGCGGGACAAAACGGTTCTCGATCCCAAGGAGGCCTGCCACCTCACGGGCGATCAGCTCCTCGGACACGTAACGGCCCTCAAGCCTGACCCTCTGCTGTGTGGTGAGGGTCTCTGTGATCCTGCCTGTGTCTGCAAACAGGGCCACGAGGAGCCGGCTGTCCCACCCGCCGCTCAGAAACCCCAGGACCGGCTCGTTCGAGAGCCTGGAATAGTTGTCCCGTTTGAAAGAGAGGCGCTCGTACAACAGGGCCGCGGCGGACGAGGCTGATGTGCCGGCTGCAGGTCCGTGTCCATCCGTGCCCGCGGTTTCATAGGGTGACAGGCGGGTCCCATCTTCTCCGCACAAGAGGCGTGTCCCGGGGGGCAGCATGCGGACCCCCTCCATCAGGGTCCGGTCTCCCAGGAGGTGTCCTATGAGCAGGAACTGGAGCGCGGCCTGGGGGTCAGGGCGGGCCTCGTTCTCGAGAATAATGCGGATAAAGGACTGGTGGCTGGAAAAGAAAAGGGTCCCATGACGCACTGCATAGCACAAAGGGAAAAGGCCTAAGGGGTCCGTCACCAGGACCGCGCCTTGGGTGTTTCGCGGGAGGAAGGCGCAGCTGAATCCGTCAAATGCATCAGGCGATTGGGGCCGGGGCCCGAGGAATTCCGTGCCCAGGGCCTCCAGGGCGGAGTTCATGCCTTGGATGCGGCGCCACTGGACACCGATGCCTGCAGCGTCCATCTGGGGGTTGGAGATCAGTTGTGGACCCTGCCAGAGACGCCCGCGCCTGGTAAGGGCCATTAGGGCTGAGGGCCTTGAAATCTTGGTAAGGGGATAGACCTGCAGCAGGGGGGCGATGTGATCAAGGGCCTTTTGGAACCGGGCCTTTTCTTTCGCTTCGAGGCACCCCGCCAGCCTCAAGGCCCCGGCCAGGAAGCTCATGGCGGCCTTTTACTCGAACCACATGATGCGGCTCGATCCCACGCCCATCTTGGAACGCTCGCCCTTGTGCCCTGCCAGGTAAATGGTCCGCCCTTCCTTCTGGATGTCCGCCATGGCGTAACGGATCTCGCGGGTGGACCAGGCACGCTCGAGAGTAAGGCCTTCCACCTTGTAGGCGAAGAGCCTGGACTTCTTGTAGACCCGAAAGCGTTCAAGAAATTCGATGTCTGCTATGTTCCTGAAGGCGATTACCTCCTCAGTGCCGTCTCCGTCGATGTCCGCCACTATCACCCGCCCGTTGAGCTCTGTCATAGGCATATCGTCGCCTTGCCCGGGGCGGTCTCCCAGTTCCACTATGTTGTTGGATCCTCCGAGCACCTGGTTCCCCTGCCACAAGGACTTACCGTTTTGATCCCATATGGTGAGATGCCTGCTCTTGTCCAGGCCAAGGAACTCCACATGCCCGTCCCGGTTGAGATCAGCTATGGCCAGGGTGTAAATCAGGGCGCCTTCCAGGGGCAGGACCTCCTTACGATTCAGTGCGTTCCCGGGTCCCAGTTCCATGTGAAAGATGTCTCCCACGAATAACCTGTTGATCTTTGAATTCTGGAAAAGGAGAAACCTCTTTCCCATGCCCTCATTTTTTACCAGGTTGATGTGCCCCGCATGCTCGGCCAGCCTCCTGAACTCGCCGTCCCAGGCCAGCACCTGGGTCTGGGCCCGCTGGCCGTAGAACCTCACCAGATAGATCTCGGCCCTGCCGTCCCCGTCCATGTCGCCCACGCTCACGCGGAGGAATTCCTCCCCGGTCCCTGCGTTCATCTGGGACTTCAGCACCATGGTGTCTTCATCGCGTGACGCCACCATGAGCCTGTCCCTGCTGAGAAAAACTATCTCGCCCTTGCCGTCTCCGTTCAGGTCTCCCGTGTCCATGGAGACGACCATTGTGCGCATATTTATGAATCCACTCGGTTCGAACCCGTAGGATTCGGCCGTGGGCTGGAAGAACAGGCCCATGGTGCCCTCGCCTTCCGGGAGCCGTTCGCTTCCAAAGGCCGTCTGAAAACGCCGGGGGTCGACACCTTCGATAATACCCCGGAACTGGTAGGCGACATCGGCGACCTTGGGGATGAGCCGGCTCTCCTCGGTGGCCTCTGACACCCGGATCATCTTGGGCGGGTCCTTATTTAGGTCCACGATTCCCAGGTCCAGGCTGAACGCCCCGCCCATGGCCGTGACCGTGCCGAAGATCACGTGCTCGGCCCCGGCCTGCATCCCCAGTTCCATGGCGCGATCGTCCGAGTGAACCCCTTTTTGGTCCTCATCAGTGAGGAGCCCGAGAGTGGTATCGTCCGGCAGGATATCCAGGCCTTCTCCGGTCAGGCGGGAGACAAACATGGAGCGGAGACCTTGACTCAGGAAAGAGTGCTGCTCCTCGGGCGCGTGGATCTGAAAGGGGAGAAGCAGGACCTTGGGCCTGGCATCCGCCCGGGCGGCGGATCCGGAGGTAAATAAAAAGGTCGCAAGCAGGGCAACGAGCAGGCAGATGCGACAGAGGCGAAACGCCCGAGTTTTATTGACAATGTCCATTGTAGTATACAGGTTGCGGTTTGGCATAATGATCATGGCGAAAACCCCTTGTTGGGACGGTAATAGGAAACGAAGTGTAGAATAAACCGTGTGGGGAGTCAAACCAAAACAGGTGACGGGAGGGGGCGATGAAAGTGGGTCGAATCGTGAAAAAAACCGGGGTGCGTCAAACGCACCCCGGTAACACTACATTAGGTCGTGAGAAAAGACCCGCTTAGAAGCTGATTTTCCACGTTGCGCCGAAGTAGAAGGAGGAGCCTTCGTCAACACCAAAGGCGTCGTCCTTGTAATCCCTCTTGCCGATTTCCGGGATGATCAGGACGCCTTTGGCAGGAGAGATGACGGTCTGGAAGTAGTAGGTGGCCACCTCGTTGTCCACAAAGGTGACACCCTGCACAAACGGCCTCGGGTCGTTGTACTCGACCTCGGCCCAGCCGTAACCGGCCTCAAAGGAGATCATGTCGTTCAGTTTGAAGCCCGCAGCAATCTGCCAGCCCCACCGGTCCGAGTCCACAATCGTGTTGGTTACTGCATCGTACCACGGAACGGCTGCATCAGCAACCGCCTGGCCGAGACAGGAGTTATTCTCGCCGAAATGGATGTTGCCGTTGGCGTAAAACGGGCCCATGGCAAACTTGGTGCCGAAGTGCACGGCCCAGGCATCCAGGCTGTAGCTCTGCTCGACGCCGCCGACAATGATTTCCTCATCCCAGCTCACATAGGCGCCGCCCATTTCCATCTGCACAGGACCGAAGTTCAAGAGCATACGGCCTTCGACCTGCGGCCAGGTGGTGTCGAGATCAGAGGCAGTGCCGGCGTCGGCAAGAGCGACCACGCCGGTTCTGACTACGGAATTAAACTCCACGAAAGCGAGATCAAAATCGATCATGTCGGCGATGCCCTGAAAGCGCAGCCGGATCATGTGGTCGGCGCCGGTGTAGTAACCACCATGAGCGAGCATGCCTGCCTCGCCGTAAGCCTGCTGGTTGCTGTAGAACATGTTGGCGGGGGTGTAGTGCTTGCCAACACCCAGCTTGCCGAAACCGAAGTCCCACTCGCCCCAGATGATCCGGAACTCGGCATTCTCACGGATTTCAATGTGGCCGGAGACCGCGCCGGCCTTGGCGGTGGCGCCGAACCGGCTGTTGTTCGCAGTACCCCAAGTGGTGTCCCGGTCGTCAAAGGGCACATTAGGGGTCAGGCCCGACTGCCAGTCATCATCATAGGAAAAGGTGTGCACGCGGGCGCTTCCGTAAAAGCCCCACTCGGTCTGGGCCGCTGCGGGCATTGCAAAGGCGACCACAAACGCCGCAGCCATCAGGGTGATCAATGCCTTTTTCATTCTCTTTCCTCCTAAAAAAGTTGATTGAAATCAGAAAGTTAATACGAACTCAAAGATGGATCTGCTACCAGGTGTCCACACCTCCTTTCCTTTGGGAATTGTGCGCGCGACACTCCCGTTATCGCACACCTCTCCGCCCGACGGCGAAAAATTTGTGGAATTGAACAACATTCCAGAGGCCTTGTCAAGTTTTTTCGATGATTTGGCAGATAATTTTCCCGCTCACCCGGGCGGTTGTCAGTCCTCTCTTTTCAGCTCATCTTCCAGCCAGGCCAAATAATCCGGGCCCCCTTTTTCAATGGGAAGTGCGATGATTTCCGGGACCTCATAGGCGTGAAACTCGCGAATGGTCTTTTCCAGCCTGTCGTATGCCTCAGAAAGGGTTTTCATGACACAGAGGTATTCGCCGGCCTCTTCGATGCGGCCCTTCCAGTGAAACACGCTGGTGATGGGGCCAATTACCTGGGCGCAGGCCGCGGCCCCGGCCCTGACTGTCTCCCGGGCGATTGCGAGTGCGTCTTCGCGGGTCTCGGTGGTTGTGATCACTTGCAGGTATTCGGCCATGGCTCCTCCGTTGAAGAGGTGTGATGGTGTAAGTGTAGGT
>CAYVDE010000065.1:0-8427 GCA_964450535.1 uncultured Desulfobacterales bacterium | reverse complement strand
GTGTAGGTGAAAACGAAAACCCGTGATCCGTGATCCGTGGTTCGTGTTTTCAGGGAATCGACTCATCAACAGGAAGCGTTTCTTCGTGTTATTATAAATTTCCTGTGTCCCGGCCCAAGATGAAAAGGTTATGAAATCATCATGGAAAAAAAGGACGAATGGAAAACAGGATTATGTAATGATAGGATATCTCGTAAGCCCCATGCAAGCAGGAATCACTTGGACCTATGCGTCAACACCTTGAAAACCTGCTCATCATTCGGCCCGGGGCGCTGGGGGACACCCTGATGCTCCTTCCGCTTCTTGGGGCCTTGAGGGATGGAGCGATTGTCACCGCGGCCGTCAGGAGGCCCGGACTGGAAATACTGCGCCCATACGCGGATAAATGTCTGGACGTGGAGGGCCGCGGATGGCACGCCCTTTTCGAGGAGGAGCCCGATACCGGGGAGGTCCTCATGGAGAGGCCGCCCGACAAGGTGCTGGCCTTTTTGAACGACCCTGACGGCCTCGTTTCCCGCAACCTGGAGCGGCTCTTCCCCAGGGCCCATGCAAGGGTGTTCCCGGGCCGACCGATAAACGGCGACCCAACACATGCGGCCCTTTACCTGGCGAGGTGTGCCGCTGGGGCCGGGCTTCCCGTAGACCCGGAGGCAGTTTTTGCCCGTGCCGTGAAAGCACCGCTTATAACAACCGGTCGTTGCTGCGGGGAGCCACACGGCCTGGTATTTCACCCGGGCTCGGGCGGGCGGAGAAAAAATCTCCGCCCTGCCTTCTGGCATGGGCTGATTGATCGTATTGCCGGGGCGGGGGGGTGGGCCGGGGAAAGGGAGATCACCGTGCTCCTGGGTCCGGCGGAAGAGGAGCTTCGGTGTGAATTCGAGGAGCAGGCCTTGAGCCGTGATATCCGGGTGGTGTCCTCCCCTGATATGGAGGCCCTGATTTCACTGCTTGGGCGGGCATCAGCCTATGCCGGGCACGACAGCGGCGTCACACACCTTTCGGCAATGCTGGGAACGCCCACAGTGGCCTTTTTCAAGGGAACGGATCCACAGGTATGGAGGCCCTTGGGCCCAATGGTGCAGGTGATGGAGGTTACCGGCGGCGAGGGGCCGGAACTGCAGGAAAGGGTCGTAAAGGCCCTGCGGCCTTATATGGGGACGGCACGCAATCGGGATATTCATTGTGAAAGCTAGCGATTCTCTTTTGGAAACCGTGCGGTACACCGTCAAGGATCACCGGATGATCAAAGAAGGAGACCGCGTGGTGGCTGCGGTTTCGGGCGGGGCCGACTCGGTGTGCCTGCTGGACGTGCTCTCCAGGCTGGCGCCGGAGCTGGGGCTCAGCCTGGCCGTGGCCCACTTTGACCACGGGCTCAGGGGGGCCCAGGACGAATCAGAGACCGGATTTGTCAGGGACCTGGCCGAGGGCCGGGGTCTGCCCTTTTACACGGAAAAGGCTTCTCCCCCTCTCCAGGACCAGGGCGGGTCGCTCGAGGAGCGGGCCCGGGAAGCCAGGTACGCCTTCCTGGAGATGGTCAGGCAAGAGCATTGCGCCGCAAGCGTGGCAGTGGGCCACACCCTGGACGACCAGGCCGAGACCGTGCTCATGCGCCTTTTGAGGGGTACGGGACCTTCAGGCCTCTCAGGCATTCCCCCGGTTCGCGAACCTGGAATCATCCGCCCGCTGATCAAGGTCCGCCGCAGGGACATAGAGTCATATCTCGAGGCCAACGGGCTTTCGTGGCGGCTCGACCCCACAAACCTCAAGACATATCACCTCAGAAACCGGGTTAGGCTGGAACTCCTGCCCCTGCTCCTGGACTTTCAGCCTAAGCTCGTGGAGCACCTGGGGGAACTGGCCGATTTGATCAGGGACGAGGACGCACTCATGGCCCGGCTGGCCCAAGGCTGGCTCAAAGAGAACGCCTCAAAGGACCCGGGCCCTGAAACGGCGCTACCACTGGACCTTTTTCTCAGGGAGCACCCTGCCCTGCAGAGGCGGATTGTCCGGGCGGCCCTGCTCGAGCAGGCGGGCGGCCTTCGAAGGATCGATCGGGAACACGTGAGGGCCGTGACGGGCCTGGCCCGGGGTGTCCGGCCCCAGGCCGGGCTGGATCTTCCGGGCGGACTTGAGGTAAGGAGGTCCTATGATCAGCTGGTGTTCGGGTCTGTCCGGTTCTCACAGGACCGGGCCGTTGTAAACCATACGTTTTCAGCTCCGGGGGACTATACCGTGGGCCGGGCCGGGCTCCGCATGGTTCTGGAACTGCGGAATCCAGACGGGATCGGCTCCCTGAACAGAGGCCCCTGGAACGCGTTTCTGGACGCCGGCAGCCTCAGGTTCCCACTGACCCTGAGATCAGTCAGGCCCGGAGACCGTTTCGTTCCCCTGGGCATGCAGGGACGCCGCAAGGTAAAGGACTTTCTAATAGACCGCAAGGTGCCCTTCAAGGAGCGGTCCCGGGCCATGCTGCTCCTCAGCGGGGAGACCCCGCTCTGGCTGTGTGGGTACAGGATCGACGAGCGGTTCAAGGTGAGGGAATCGACGGAGCGGGTGCTTGAGGTTCGGATTGTTTTGTCTTTCCAAGATGCTGATAAGATGGATGAATAGAAGGGCTATGCCGTCAAGCCAGACCTTGAGCCACAGCCGGGAAATAAGTCTTTTCTGAGGCGACGATCTCTAGAATCGCCATGCCGGCGGGCTGGGAACAGCATAAGGACTCAACGACGGTCTGCGGTCCGTTCGCTGGATCGCTTTTGGTTGACAGTTTTCCGTGCCACTTCAATCAGCGAACGAAGGGCATTATTCACAGCCTCATCAGTCGGAAACACCCTTGATATCTCAGGACTGATCAGAACTAAGTTGGTGCCTTCCTGATAGGATTCAAAGTGCTTGCCGCGAACACCGGCCCCCAGGTCCTCTCTTCGGTACTCGGGACGCATTTCATCCGATTCATCCTTCTTCATATATTCTCCTTTCTTGTCGAGTCATAAGACGCGCACTGATGATCCTTACTTTATCACCATTGTCAGAATGTGACACGACCAAAAGCCGGTCGAATTTCGACAGGGCAAAAGTCAGATATCTATATTCATCAAAGGAATGGTCCGGGTCCGAGAAGGTGATTGCAAGCGGATCAGCAAAAACAGTTGCGGCCTCATGAAAACTGACAGCATGCTTTTTTTCGTTTGTCGCGGCTTTTTCCGAATCCCATTCATATTCCATCGTACTGTTCCTTCATCGCAATGCGATGTCAGCCCAAGACCTTGCGGATCGCCTTTCCATAGGGCGGGCGCAGTACGTCCTTTTCGGTGATGATGGCGGAGACGTACCGGGCCGGAGTTATGTCAAATGCGGGGTTTTGGGCCTGCACGCCGTTCGGCCCCAGGGACTTGTTTCCAAAGTGAGTAACCTCCCTGGGGTCCCTCTCCTCCAAGGGGATCTCGTCTCCGGTCCGGGCATGGGGGTCGATGGTTGATATGGGGGCCGCCACGTAAAACGGGATGCGGTGCTCGCGGGCCAGGACGGCTGCGGAATAGGTGCCGATTTTGTTGGCCGTATCCCCGTTTGCGGCGATGCGGTCGGCCCCGGTGATGACCAGGTCTATCTCCCCTTTCCGCATGAGGTGGCCGGCGGCACTGTCCACGATCACCGTCACAGGAATGCCTTCCTCCATGAGTTCAAAGGCGGTCAGCCTGAGTCCCTGGAGCCAAGGCCGGGTCTCGTCGGCTATGACGGAGACCTTTTTCCCCGCCTCGTGGGCCGCGCGGATGACACCCAGCGCGGTCCCGTAGCCTCCGGTGGCAAGGGAGCCTGCATTGCAGTGGGTGAGGATCACGGCCCCTTGGGGGACCAGTTCCAGGCCGTTTCGGCCCATGGCCCGGTTGATCTCTATGTCCTCCGCCAGGATCCGTTCAGACTCCTGAAAAAGGGCTTCCTTGATCTCTTGGACGGGCGTTCCCGCGGCCTCCTCCACCAGCAGGCTCATCCGCTCCACGGCCCATCGAAGGTTCACGGCGGTGGGGCGTGCCTCGGACATCTCACGGGCGATTTCCATGAAGCGGCGCCTGAACACCTCGTAGTCCTTCGCGCGAATCTTCCCGGCACCCAGGGCGAGCCCCATGCCCGCAGCCACGCCGATGGCCGGGGCGCCTCGAATGACCATCCCGCGAATGCCCCGGATAACGTCCCGGTAACTCCTGCAGGTGAACCAGGCTACCCTGTCCGGGAGCTTTCTCTGGTCGATCATGCGCACATGGTCGCCGTGCCGTTCAATGGTTGGAATCATGATAAAGGCATTCTCCACCCATAAGGGTCGTCCTTTTCCCCGTACTGTATGGCCACGATCTCGTCGTAGAGGCGCTGGCTCAACTCGCCCATCCGGCCCCCGGCCACGGGAAAGTCACGGCCTTTGTAGGTGAGCTGTCCAACCGGGCTTATGACCGCGGCGGTTCCCGCTCCAAAGGCCTCCTTGAGGCCTCCGTTCTCGGCTGCGGCCGTGACCTCGTCGATGTCCAGGGCGCGTTCCGAGACTTTCACTCCCCAGTCCTTGAGGATATGGATCACCGAATCCCTGGTGATGCCCGGAAGGATGCTCCCGTTGAGCGGGGCCGTGATCACCTCGTCGTTGATCACGAAGAACATGTTCATGGTGCCCACTTCTTCCACGTATTTGCGTTCCACCGCGTCCAGCCAGAGCACCTGGGTGAAGCCCTTTTTCTGTGCCTCTTCCGTGGCCAGAAGGCTGGCAGCATAGTTGCCGGCCGTCTTGGCCTCGCCTATGCCTCCCACGGCCGCCCGTATGTACTTGTCTTCCACATAGATCTTCACCGGGTTGAGGCCTTCCTTGTAATAGGCCCCCACCGGTCCGATGATGATGTAAAAGATGTAGTTATGGCTGGGACGCACCCCCAGGAAGGGGTCCGTGGCGATCATTGTGGGCCGGATGTACAGGGAGGTTCCGGGGCTTCCGGGCACCCAGTCCCGATCCAGCAGGATGAGTTGCTCGAGCGCTTTCATGACAAGAGGGACGTCCAGTTGCGGCATGCACAGGCGTGCGGCCGACCGGTTCATGCGGTCGAAGTTGTCTTTGGCCCGGAACAGGTAGAGGCCGTTGTCACGGCCCCTGTAGGCCTTGAGCCCCTCGAAGATCTCCTGGCCGTAATGCAGGCCCATGGCAGCCGGATCCAGTTCCAGTTTCCCGTGAGGTACGATTCTCGGGTCGAACCATCCCCGGTCTTTCTCGTAGTCCATGAGAAACATGTGGTCCGTGAACAGGTTTCCGAAGCCTAGCTGGGACTCATCAGCCGGTTTGGGCTTTTTCATGTCCGGTCCGGCCGGTGTCACTTGAATGTCCATAGGGGATCTCCTTCCTGACGATAATTTGAGACCGCTGCAAAAAGCCCCCTTTTGCCCTATCTATGCTTAATGCTCAAATATTAATCCTGTATCTTGACCATAATTGAGCGTTTTGCAAAGGTCTCAATGGGATTTTGGGTGCCGAATCGTATTCACATTTCTTTATAACCAATAGGCGAGGAGGTGTCCAGTTCCTTATTGTTACTTTCTTGGCGTGCCCGGCTTATTTGTGAGAAACAAAAGGCCTGGAATGAGACGTCACAGCACCAGGGCGTCGGCTACCACTTCCCAGAGATACTTGACCTCCAGGTTCTCAAGCCCCATTTCACGGATCAGGTCCTTGAACTGGGCGTGGCAGCTGTGGCAGGGCACCACGACCAGCTCGGCGCCCGTTGCCAGGATTCGTTCCATCTTTTTTTTCCCGTAGGCTGCCCTTTCTTCCTCGTACCCCGTGAGGAGCGCCCCGCCTCCTCCACCGCAGCAGATCTGGTATTCCCTGTTCGGGTGCATTTCCACCCAGTCCTCAAAGACATGGTCCATGACCCACCTGGGCTCCTCGTAATACGCTTGCCCGAACATGGCCCTGGACTTCCTGCCGTAGTTGCAGGGATCGTGGTAGGTGGCCCGCATGGAGAACAGGGAGCGGTCCAGGGTGATCCGTCCTTCTCTGATGTACCGCACCAGCAGGTCGAAGACCGTGATTGTGCCGAATCTCTCGAGCGCCTTTTCATGCCATGTCTCGAGGCCCCACCGGGACCCCAGGTATGCATGGCCTCACTCGGGCCAGAGGAAGTTCCGGGCCTTCAAGCGGTCCATGTGCTCCACGATTCGGCCGCTCATGCGCCTCACCGCGTCATCGTCTCCTGTGAACATGCCCCAGGTACACCCCTCCCAGTTCTCGGACGGGACCGTCCAGTCTTCTCCTGCTGCGTGAAAGATCTTCCACCAGTGGACCAGGTCCTCGGTCTGGGTGTTCATGAGTTTATTGTGTATGGTGACCAGGATGTTCGCATCTTCCCTGTCCACCGGGACCCGGAACCCGGAAAAGCCCGGCTCTTCAGCCAGCTCCCCGGCCACGTCCTCGAGGATGAATACGAAGTCCTCCCTTGGAAGGCGAAGGTTGTTGCCCGTCTCCATGGCTGCTTCCACGCCCTTGTGAAGGGTGCCGGGCACCATGTCCCGGTCCCTGCGGGATCGGATCTCCCGGACCAGCCGGGAAATAGAGACCCGCATGGGACAGTCGACCTCGCAACGGCCGCACATGGTGCAGACCCAGGGCCAGCGGGCGTCGACTGCGTCTTGTGAAAGCCCCAGGTTCACCAGGCGGACCAGCTTTCGCGGGTCAAACCCGTCAACACCCGACACCGGGCAGGCTGAGGCGCAGTAGCCGCAGGTCATGCAGGCGTCCTGGAGGAAGTCGGGTAACAGCGGGGATTTTGTTGTAGTAGTGCGGTCTTCCATGGTTACCTTTCCACCTCTCGCAAGGACGCAAAGAAAACCCTGTCGGGTCGGTCTTTCACCCGGCCGCATCAGCGTCTTTGTGAGAGAGTGTGGCCTCAGTGAACTCCCGCACCACCCGGCCGAACTCCACGCCGGTGTTGGCGGCCAGGGTGTGAAAGCGCAGCCGGTTTCTGTTGATGCCGATTTCCTCTAAAAGGCCTTGCACCTCTTCCACACGGGCCCGGGCCTCCGTGTTCCCGCTCTCGGAGTGGCAGTTTCCCGGGTGACATGCAAGGACCAGCACGCCTGCGGCATCCGATAAAAACGCGTCCAGGAGCATCTTGCGCGAGATGCCGCCGGCGCAGTCCACCGGAACGAAAACAAAGTCTTCGGGCAGTTCACAACCCAGGTGCCGGCACAGGTCGCGGGCACGCTCCGCGCTCCTGCGGCAACCGAAGGCCACCAGATCTCCGGGCCGGATTTTAGGTGCGGCCGGGGGCTCCGGGGCTTTACGGCCCGAGGACAAGGCGATGGCAAGACCCGGGCACGCCGCCTCGCATATGCCGCAGGCAAAGCAGGCCTCAGGTATGATTTCCACGCGCTCGCCCACGGACACGGCGCCGTGGGGGCATGACCTGAAGCAGGTGAGACAGCGTGCGCAGAGGCGGTGATCAATGGCGGCGGCCTTGTCTACCGAGCAACTTTGTAAAGACTCAACGGCCCGCATCTCCAGCATGGCGGCTGCAAGATCGTCCTCCAGGCTGTCCCGGCCCAGGGGGTCGGCGCCCGGGAGGATGGCCAGGATCCCTTTCCTGTTGGTCTTTATGCCGTGGCGATAAATATTGTCGGAAGCAAGAAACCCGTCCGGGCCCGGTTTTACCCTCAAGAGGGCGGATTGGTCAGAGGCCGAAGGGCCGGCGCTCGTGGTCTCGTCCAAAACGATCCAGTCAGGCCTGAGGGTCAAGGGCATGCGGCCGGCCTCGTCAATGCATTCTATGGTGATTCGGCCCTCTTGGTCGCGGCTGAAAACGGGCCTGTTGCCGGTGAATCTGAGAAACAGGACCCCTTTCATTCGCGCCTCGCGAACACGGGCCTCGATTCCGGCCCCGCTCACCTTCAGGTTACCGTAGAGTACGACTACCCTGTAACCCAGCTCGTCCAGGAGGACGGATGCGGCGTTGAGCGCCTGCATAGTGGAAAGGTGACGGCTTTCCCGTGCAAGCCCCAGGAGAAACACCACCAGGGGCGAAGGGGGTACGCCTTTTTGTGCCGGCTCGAGCCCGGGCAGGCTGCCGGTGAAAGCGGAAATGGAGACCACCCGCTCGGCCGGCTCGAGGCCCAGGGCCTCGAATTCCGCCCTTAAGACCGGGGCCTGGGCTGCGACCACCCCGAGCACGCGCCGCTGTTCCTTCCCGAGGGGCGAAATCAGATAGGCCTCATAAGAAGGAAAGCACCCGTTGAGACCGGCAAGCCATGAATTCGTCTCCTTGGTATTTGCGGCCTCGATGCCGGGGGCCGGAAAAACCGGGTGTGCATGGAAGCCTTTTTTCAAAAACGCGCCGGCAACAGGTGTTCCGCTGCCTTGGTCTTCCATCACCATTAATTCCGGGGACACCATACTTAATTCCT